>JBFEYO010000008.1:0-32309 GCA_041562075.1 Sulfurimonadaceae bacterium
ACACGCCTTCATATTTTCTAATACATTATCGTCTTCAACCGACGATATATTTTGTTCTTTTGCCTTATCTAAAGTATAAAAGGCTCGTGAAACAATATCATAATTATAGTGATTATGCTTCACACTTGTCACGCCTATGTATATATTGTTGTCTTCACCATGCATCGCATGATCTCGAATAAAGTTTTCTCCCATCTTGATAGCATCGTGTATCTCGGTAGAAGCCAAAGCAACACAGGCACATTGATCACTTAAGGGGATGAGTATATCCGTCTGTCGAATCGATCGTTTGATATGATCGAAGTAGTCCCTATTCTTTGTATTGATCGCAGCCAGACAAAAAGGAATCTTATAACGTTCATATCGATAAGTCTCGCTGGCAATAGCCTTGATGACCTTCTCTTTTCCCTGTAGCAGGGTCATTTTTGTAGGTGTTATCGTCGTACGCATTACTACTCTCTGTTTTTTGAGCATATCATAACATTTTACGGTAAATACTGTGGTATTAAATTAAGTATTTTTCTATATATTGTTTCAAAATCTGTCGAATAGACCCGTGTATGCGCCACAGAGGTGATAAAATTGGTATCTCTTTCCCAACGCGGTACAAGGTGAAGATGTACATGTTCCGCTATCCCGGCACCCCCTGCTCGGCCGAGGTTCATGCCGATATTTACCCCCTGTGCGTTAAACCCCTCTTTCAAGAGTCGTACACCCTTTTGAGCCAAAGCCGTCATATGCAGCCATGCTTCAGGAGAGAGCGCTTCGAGTGCATCCGTATGGTGGTGGGGAATGATCATAAAGTGCCCCGGCGTATAAGGATACTTGTTCATGACGACAAAACAGTGTTCATCCCGATACAGCACATGCGAGGATTCATCCTCATCAGCGTGCTTGGAAATATGGCAAAAGACACACCCTTCGATCTGCTTCTCTTGAATATATTCCGTTCGCCAGGGGGCATATAAGATATTTTCCATCTAAGACTCCTTCTAATCTGTATACTAACCTATAAAAAAGCAAAAACCAAATCAGGGAATATCATGACAAGGGCCAGAGCGATAAGCTGAAGTAGAATAAAGGGGACAATCCCCCTGTATATCTGTACTGTAGATACCAACTCTTTTGCTGCCCCTTTAAGAAAAAAGAGGGAAAGTCCAAAGGGAGGCGTGATAAATGATGCCTGTAAATTCATAGCAACCAGAACAGCGAACCAGATGGGATCTATCCCAAGCTCAGAAAGTATAGGCACCATAATCGGAACAACGATAAAAGAGATCTCTATAAAATCGATAAAAAAGCCCAATAGAAAGATAACCAGCATGGCAAAGGCAATAAATATCCAGGGATCAGCGATATCTTCGGAAAAGAACTCCAGGATGATATCCGAACCGCCTAACTCATTAAAGACAAGGGAAAAGGCCGTTGCCCCGATAAGGATCATAAAGATCATCCCAGAAAGCTTGACCGTCGTCATACTGGCATAGTTCATCAATTCAAATGAAAAAGTTTTCTTATACAAGGCCAATATCACCGCCCCAAGGACGCCAAAGGCTGCTGATTCGGTAGGAGAGGCGATACCGGCAAAGATCGAGCCCAGAACGACAAAGATCAATACCAAAGGCGGCAGGATGGCTCCCAGACTCTTATAAAGACTTATCCCTTCTTCCTGCTTCAAAGCAGGAGCCGCTTCCTTATTCATCAGGGCATATAACAGTATATATAGTATATAAAGGACGACAAGAAGCAGGCCGGGTAAAAAGGCCCCCTTAAAAAGGTCTCCTACGCTTACGCTCATCACATCTCCAAGGATGATCAAGACAATAGAGGGAGGAATAATCTGACCAAGGGTACCCGAGGCGGCAATTGTCCCTGAAGCCAGTGAATGGGCATATCCATGTCGTAGCATTAGAGGCAAGGCAATCACAGACATCATCACCACAGAAGCAGAAACAATACCGGTCGAAGCAGCCAGGATGGCACCCACCAATACTACAGATATCGCAAGACCTCCTCTCAGCGGACCAAAGAGGCGTGACATTGAGAGCAGCAGATCCTCCGCCATGCGGCTTTTTTCAAGGATAAGCCCCATAAATATAAACAGGGGCACGGCCATCAAGGTAAAGTTGCTCATGATGCCGTAGATCCTGAAGGGAAGAAAATGAAAGACTTCCAATCCAAGTTCGGGGCTCATCAAGGCAAAGAACAGCGCAACCGAACCAAATACAAAAGCGACCTCAAAACCGAGCATCAACAAGATCAAGGCAATGCCGAACATCACAAAGGCAATCATCTTTTCATTCCCTTGTACAGCTTAAACATCTCACTCAGAGACTGCAACCCTACCAGTATGAAACTCAGCAGCATCAGGGACTTGACTACAAAACGGTATGGAAGTCCGCCCGGATCACAGGAACCTTCGGATTGAAGATAACTTTGCAAAACGAAGTCATACCCCATATATAAGATCAACAGCGAAAAAGGAAGGATCATAAACAGGTGGGAGAAGAAGGAGATGATGTTCTGAGTGCGTGGCTGAAAATGAGCATAAAAAATATCGACACGGACATGGGCACCCTCTTTGAGTGCAAAAGATATTCCCAATAAGATCACCAGATCAAAAAGATGCCACTCGAGTTCCTGTAAAGCGATGGAACCGCTTTGAAAAAGATAACGCGACAGGGCATCATAGACTACAAGCAGCGTCAATATGACCAGGGTAAAGGCAGTGATACCTGCGACAATATGGTTAATTCGGTCTAGCAGTCTCATATAAAACTTGGAGCATCATTGGCAAAAAGGATGATATCCCCGCTTGCCGTCTGCTTTGCAAGAAGATCGGTCAGTTTTGACTTATCTGCTAGCATGATCTTGTTTTTAACCTTCAAATGCTTATCAAAAAGTTCCGCATTCAGAGCACCGGTTACAATCACCGTATCAAAGACCTTATTAATAGCCTCGATAAGCTCAAGGTTGAGCTCCCTGGTACTTTCGATCAGACCCGGCGTCACGATCACCTTCGGCCCTTCATGCTGTGCACATAGGGAAATGGCTTCTTTCATACCTTCAGGGTTCCCGTTAAACCCGTCATCCAGAATGATCTTCCCCCCTGCATCAATACGTTGCAGCCGATGTTCTATCCCTTCGAGCTTTCTTACCGCTTTTTGGATCTGCTCGATAGACATACCCATGTATCGTGCGACTTTCACGGCAGCAGCGATATTCGTTGCTTGAAATGCGCCTAGAACATTGGTTTCAAAATCATACGCTTTTCCCTCTATCTCCAACTTAAAACGAAGGCCCTGCAACGTGGACTCAAGATCTTTAATCTCTGAGCCGAAAAACTCTACCTTCTCATGGGGCTCATCTGTCGCATTCTCATGAACAAAGGCAACTTCCAAATTTTTACTCTGAATGAGTTCGAGTTTGGTACGTACAATGTTTTCAATGGATTTGAAGTATTCAATATGGGCAGGACCGATCTTTCCTACGATAGCGATATGATGTTGTAAAAGCTGGGCAATTGCATAAATGTCGCCTTTTTGCCGTGCACCGGCCTCAGCAACATAGACCTGCGTATCAGAAGGCAGATCAACGTTGATATCCTTGATCAATCCGCCAAGGGTGTTGACCGAACGAGGTGTCATGTAGGTCTTATACTGTTCTTTCAGGATCTGATATACAAAATTCTTCATGCTGGTCTTGCCGTAACTACCGGTAATCGCAACGATCTTTAGATCTTGCATCCTTTGCAACTTGTGCTTGGCCTCTTTCATATAGGCTGTAAAAAGAAACTTCTCAATCAGCGTAGAACCCAGAGTCGCGATAAACAGAGGCATAAACACACCATAAACCTCGCATCCCTCATTGATCGTACATAAAAAGTCCTGAAAAAGCGTCAAAGAGACTAGCAAAATGAGGTAACGCTTTACACGCCAGGTCAACACAAGAGGCTTATCGAGTTTTTTGTGCCATACAAAAAGTGCCGGAAGCGCTGCAAAATAAAAATAGATGCTAAAAAATTCTGCCCATTCCAAGGAATAGAGCCCGTAATAAATCATAAAGGGAAAGATGAAATAAAAAAGATGCCACCAGGGTTTATGATGCTTGGTGACGACACGGTTGATCTGATAGTTATACCATTGAAGGTTGGTGATCAGATACCATCCAAGACTGAATACGAAAAGGACATTAGTGACAAAGAGCATAAGCTGCATATAATCCATTATTTCAAATACTCCTTCTCGATCTCCGCAGCAACAGATTTCGCACGGTTTAAAAAGAAGTAATGGTCTCCCTGATAAACGGTAAAACGGTTATGCTTAATAAGGTCAGCTATCTGTTGTCCTGCGATCACAGGAGTGGCCGTATCCATCTCCCCCCAACAGATCAGGGCTTTGTTTTCAAACTTGGCAAACTCCTGTGTAAAATCTTCGTCAACCACCCGTTTGAAGGTCTCATACATCACACGGTTAAGTTCTTTGGCATCCTGCGCCCTGAAGAGTCTGCCTAAGGCCCGTAATCCAAGTGCATTACCGATTTTTGTCAGCTTTATCTTAAGTACAACACTCAAGGGCTTTGGCAGGACAATGCCCGCTGAAGAGAGAAGCACCAGTAACTCCGGCTTGAGCAGAGTCGCAATTTTTCCTCCGAAAGAGTGCCCTATGACAATCTCTTTCTTTGCACCGATGAGCTCTAAGAAAAGCTCAATAATCTGGGTATATTCTGCCGTGTCCATGACCTTATGATTGATACTGCCGCCAAATCCAGGAAGGTCAATATAAATATGTCTGAAGCTGGGCATGAATGAAGCAAAGGCCTGCTTCATGATCTCTTTATTAGAACCCCAGCCATGCAGTATTATCAGATCATATTTAGCCGAAGGATTTATGATCTCGTATGAAATACTGTAGCTTGCCTGAGCATGCTGAAAACTTTTAATTGCCATCTATGCCTTTCCCTTCGCCGAACGGATTGAATGCAGATAGGTGTAATGCACACTAATGGTCTTGGGATCAGGTAGCTTAATGCTTTGGATCGTGTCCGTAAAATTGTCAAAAAGATAATTAGCCATCGAACCGGGAATAGGATTGATCTCGTTTAAAAGTACCTTGTCATCCTGAACAAAAAAGTCACAGCGTATCAAAGCGCCTTCAAAGATCGGCATGTAGATCTTCTCAAATGCTTCATAAAGACGGGACTTCAATGCTTCGGAAATATCTGCTTCATGCACCTGTTCTGAACGTGAAAAGTCAAGATACTTCTTGTCAAAATCCAAAAATTCCTCTTTTTGAGGCTCTTCTATAATAGAGAGTTTTAGACCATTTTTCGTCATACAGCCGGCAACGTTGTACTCCTTAATGCCCTCGATAAAAGGTTCGACAAGCACCCGCTCATCAAACTCGTAAGCAACGTCCAAGGCATAATCAAGTTCTTTCTCCTCCTTAACGATACTCACACCGATAGAGCTTCCAAGACGTGCGGGCTTCAGGATCAGAGGGAAATCCACCGTCGTCTTTCGATCCCCTGTAAGCAGTTCATATGAAACAATATCAACACCGCAAGCCTGAGCATAGGCCTTGGTCATAAACTTGTCAAAACTCATGACGCTGGCATCTTTACGAGGGCCTATATAAGGTATCCCGTAAAAATCCAGTAATGATGCGACCGTTCCATCTTCCCCGTCTGCCCCATGGATCAGGTTCAAGACCCTCTCGCATGTGATCAACTTGCTACCAAGCAAGGCCTTTTGCATAAACCCGTTCTTTTGCAGTTGAAGCTTAGGCATCTTTTTATAAGAGCCTGAACTGAAGGTCTTGGCATCCATATCCTTCCCGTCAATATGATAAAAAGTGTGATCTTGATCCAAAAAGATAAATTTCAGATCCAAAGAGGCAAGTTTTTCTTTAAGTGTGATGGCTGAAACAATGCTGATCTCATGTTCGTAAGAGGCACCGCCAAAAAGTATCGCTAAGTTCAATCGTATAATCCTAACTGTAATAATAGGAGCTTATTCTATCCAATAAACTTTAACAGTAGCCTTAGCGGTTTCTCCAAGCAAAAAGTTTCTTCAGAGCACTGGCCTTAGAGGTCTTGCGAAAATGGAAAGTTTCTTTAGTGAGTCAGGCTACTGTTTTACCAAAGAGAAGACCTAACAGACTTGAGAGCAGACCTATTTTAACTTTTTGAGGGCTTCTTTGACGATATCCCCCGTATTGGTTGCATGGATACCGCTTAAGACCTTCACAATCTGCTCTTTTTTGAAGCCCAGACTTTCCAAAGCCATGGCAGCTTCGGCCTGAGACGGTGTCCCTGCGGTCTCCTGGGTATCAACGACAAAATTACTTAGTTCTACTAAAATACGAGAAGCTCCCTTTGGACCGATTCCCGGGACACGTTTTAAGGAGCCGACATCATTTGCCTGTACAATCGCAGCAAAGGAACTCGGAGTATAGGTTGAGCAGATAGCTAAAGCCACCTTGGGACCCACCCCGTTTATCTTTATCAGTTGGGCAAACATCTGCTTCTCGCTTTCACTGGAAAATCCATACAAACTGTGCGCATCTTCACGAATGATTTGAATCGTAAACAGCTTTACTCTTTCTGATTCAAGGGCATGAAAGGTATTAATAGAGATAAAGACCTCATACACAAGACCATTGACATTGATATGCACCTGGGTGGGTTCTTTTTTTTCTATTGTTCCTTCAATTCCTACGATCATTCAGTTTCCATTTTAGTTATTTTATTCAAGTCGAAGCAGCCACCGGCTACTTCTTGGTTGAAGTATCCTTCAATTCCTACGATCATTCAGTTTCCATTAGAGCAAGGCTATACCTCGCTGCTTCCTTTAATCTCATATGATTCATTCTCTTCATCATAATTCAAACGAAAGCTTCTCTCATCTGCCCCGCCTTTAGGAACATAATAGAGTTCAATATCCGGTTCAAGCAGCCTGAATCGTATCTCATTATGTCCCTTATAGCTGTCGTGATTGATGATCTTCGCATCCATAATATTTTCTTGCAGCTTATCGGTCTTGGCATTTAAAAGTTCCAACCTGTCTTCGTTCTGCTGTAATTCACTCTTTAGCGAAAGCAGGTGCTTTTGCAACTCTTGAAACTCTTTAAACTTGACCACAAAGGAACCGGGCATTTTTGCCCCGCTTTTCTTATAATGCGCCAGACGCTTTTTCAGATCAATAATCGCTGCCTCATTACTGTCAAGTATCTGCTGTTTTTTCGCGACCTCTTCTTGAAGCCCTCGGACCTTTCGTTTCTGAGCAATCAGTTCGTCTTCATTCTCGCTCAGACTCTCTTTATCCGATTCATACAGAACAGGAGAGATTGTAAAACTATTCTCTTCCCCTTTAAAGTTTTTGATCTCTATCTTTGAGCTTGCCGTAATCGTCACATGTGATGAGAGCGTATCAATCACGACTTCTTTGGCTATAATCTTGCCCCCCGTCGCTTGGTAGACCTCAACCTGATCACCTTCTATTATCCCTTGCTCCAAACGAGAGACAGAGACATTTTTACCTTTAACTTTCCCCTTATGGATATTGATCTTGATATCATCGGCTTCAATATATGAGCTTTGATGTGTTTGCCCCTCTATACTCACCTTACGAGCTTTTATTTTGGCATTATTCCCCACATTTCCGTCAACATTGATCTCATTGACCTCAACCTCCATCCCTGCACCGATCGCATCCTTAAAGGCATCCGCTTCCTTGACACTTAAAGAAACATCCGTATCCATCCCTGCACCGATAGAACCCGTCGTTCTGAAACTGATCTCGGAAACTTCCATCTCAACCTTGATATCATAGGTATTATTTTCAAAGGTTACATATCCGCTCTCTTTGGCACGATATTCGATATTGTCTTCGTTTTCAACAACTTCAATCTTCTCACTCACATTAAAGCTAGGAGCATTACCGACAACTGGTTCAGTGGGTTCTATAAACTCACCTCTGCAATTACGTCCAGGTTCACCCTTTTTAGGCTTGATATACTCTATAAGCATCTCCCCGGCCTTAATACCTTTGACATATCCACGATTAGCATGATCGACCTTGGCCATCTCATCACGGTTCTCTTCAGGATCATAATGAACGATCAGCTTATCATCTATGGTTGCACTTGGCTCCAGACAAAGACCAACCTCAAACATGATTTTCTCTTCTACCTTCAATGTTGAAGCCACCTGTATCTTTGCAACAAATTTTGCAAGCTCCACATCAAGCTTCCCATTCCAAAACCCCACCAGCATATGGGCACGCAGCTTCCGCTTGGTAACAAACAGACGCAAATCTGAGAGAATATCTTCATAATAGCTCACCACTGAACCGGGCTTGACTGAAGCAAAAAGGCGTGACATACTTGGATTCGCACCGATACTCAATTCCAATTTCGAGAAAGGGGATTCAGGATTGGCCTTAACGACCTCGATCTCATACATCTGCCGAATTGTAACCGTAGGATCAAGCAGTAAGGCTTCATCATTTAAGGTGACCAGCTCATCTTCAGAAACCTCTTCTTCTTGACCCTCTTTAGAAAGAAAGGTTTGTATCTCTATAATATTAAAATCGAGTTGGGATGCCTTGAGTTTGTAATTGGCTGCCGTGGAGACCAACTCCTTGGCTATATTATCCGTACGTACGACAAAGGGCTTAAAATCATCCACGTTAATCTCACCCTGTCCCATCTTATGACACCCTTTGTTCTTTTATTTTAATTATACTATTATACGTAAATCTTTAGCAATTATTATACCAAGAAACAGGATTCTATGTTTAAATCAATCTTTACGAATAGTATCGGTACACTCTTCTCACGCATCCTGGGTTTTATTCGTGATCTTCTTACCGCTTCCTTTCTTGGTGCCAATATATACAGTGATATCTTTTTCATTGCCTTTAAACTTCCAAACCTTTTTAGACGCATTTTTGCCGAAGGAGCATTTTCACAAAGCTTTATACCCAGCTTTACCGCCGCCAAGCAAAAATCTCTTTTTGCGGTACATATCTTTGTGCTTTTCTTTTTTGTCATTTTCTTGCTCACTATGCTTGTACAACTTTTCCCCTATTATGCTGCAAAGGTTATCGCCATAGGGTTTGATGAGGCCACCCTTGAACTCGCTGCTCCCTTTGTCGCGATCAACTTCTATTATCTGCTATTTATTTTCGCCGTCAGTTTTTTATCGGCACTACTGCAATATAAAGAGCATTTTGCAACAACAGCCTTTTCCACCGGACTTTTAAACCTCTCTATGATCACTGCCCTGTTGTTGGCACAGGGCAAGGCCTCTGAACAGATCGTCTATTATCTTAGCTTCGGAGTAATCGTAGGAGGATTGTTACAGTTTGTCTCTCACCTTGCTATGGCCAGACGAATCGGTGTATTGAAACTGCTTATCGGAGGCCTTAAACATTACCAAAAGCCCAGACCTGATCTCAAGCAGAGTAAGAAACGTTTTCAACACAGTTTTTTCCCCGCTATCTGGGGAAATTCCACCGCACAGTTTTCCGCCTTTTTGGACACCTGGTTAGCGAGTTTTCTGGTCACCGGTTCTATCTCTTATCTTTATTATGCCAACCGTATTTTTCAGCTTCCCCTGGCACTCTTTGCCATTGCCACTTCGGTTGCACTCTTCCCAAGGATATCACGATATATCCGCCATGAAAAGCACAAAGAAGCTGAAGAGGCCTTCTATAAGGCCTTCTGGTTTTTAATGAGCCTGCTGAGTATCTCTCTTCTGACAGGTTTTATTCTCTGTGAAGAGATCATCTGGTTGCTTTTTGAACGGGGTGCCTTTAATAGTATCGATACCCTAAACACAGCATCCGTGCTTCAGATGTACATGTTGGGTCTACTGCCCTATGGCTTGAGTAAGCTCTTCTCCCTGAAGCTTTATGCAGAACATCGCCAAAAAGAGGCGGCGAAGATCGCCACTTATTCCCTTATAGCCAACGTGGTTCTATCTCTGGCATTGATTCAGCCTCTGGGAGCCATGGGTCTTGCCCTCGCTTCTTCCATTAGCGGCTTCATCCTCTTTATCTATACAATAAAGGCCTATGGCAGCCAGCGCTTTTTGGCTATACTTTCAGACAAAAAAATCCTGTGGCTCCTGCTTGGACTACTGATATTAACCCTTTTACTATACCTATTTAAAGAGATGATTCATGACTATATTTGATACCGTAAGCAAAAGCAAACGTATATTCGAACCGATCACACCGGGTAAAGCCACCCTGTATGTGTGCGGACCGACTGTATATGATGATGCGCACCTGGGTCACGCCAAAAGTGCCTTGGTCTTTGATCTTTTGGTACGGGTTTTGAAGGCGAATGGATTTGAGGTTACCTTTGCGCGAAACATTACGGATATCGATGACAAGATCGTCAAGAAGATCGCACAAACAGGCCAAAGCCTTCGAGAACTTACCGAGTTTTATATCGATGCCTACCACAGGGATATGGATGCCCTGGGAATAATGCGCCCGAATATCGAACCCAAAGCCACTGAGTCCATGGAGGCTATGATCACATTGATCTCTGATCTAATCGATAAAGGGTTTGCCTATAAAACCCCCGACGGTGATGTCTATTTTGACACCCAAAAAGACAATAAATACCTCAGTATATCTAAGCGTGTTCAAGACCAGAGTGACACCCAAAGCCGTATTGAAGAGAACAGCCTCAAAAGACACCCTGCGGACTTTGCCCTATGGAAACATTTTGATGAGGGTGTACGCTACGAGACTCCGTTCTCCTTCGGGCGCCCCGGATGGCACACAGAATGTGCCGCGATGATAAAGGAGCATCTTGCTGTTGATGGGGAATACGCCATTGATATCCACGGCGGAGGTGCAGACCTGCTCTTTCCTCACCACGAGAATGAAGCGGCCCAACACCGATGTTCGAGCAATCAGGAGCTGGCTAAATACTGGATGCATAACGGTTTTGTCAATATAGATGGAGAGAAGATGTCCAAAAGCCTGGGTAACAGCTTCTTTCTTAAGGATGCCCTCAAGGCCTATCATGGTGAAGTCCTGCGTTTTTACCTGAGCGCAACCCACTACCGCGGAGACTTTAACTTTAATGAGCAGGATCTGCTTTCTTCCAAAAAACGCCTGGATAAGCTCTACCGTCTTAAAAAGCGTCTATTCGGCATGAAGATCGTCGAAGAGAAGACAGCCTTTCAAAAAGAGCTCTTGGAAGCCTTAAATGATGATCTTAATATCTCCAAGGCCCTCTCCTTACTTGATGAGATGATCTCCCATGCCAATGAGATCCTGGATGCCCATCCTAAAGACAAGACGATCAAGCGTCAAACTCTGGCCAACCTGGCCTTTATTGAGAAGGTGCTTGGATTTGGTGTGCACAGTCCCTTTGAATATTTTCAATTTGGCATTGACGACATCCTCAGAGATAAGATCGAAGTACTCATCGAACAACGTACTGAAGCGAAAAAAGCCAAAGACTTTGAAACCTCTGATGCTATCCGAGACGAACTACTCGCCCTGGATATTTCTATCATGGATACTGCCCAAGGCACATTCTGGGAAAAGAATTAATGCTGCCATCTTCTGTAGTGTCAAGTATAAAAGTGTGGCACTTCGGCTAAAGTTTGCTCTGCTGTGCCAGCACTTTGACCAATTCAAACTCAACTTAAACATAATTCTGTATAATCACGTACTAAATAAAGCACATGAAAGAGAAAAATGATCCCTTATTCGGCTATCAAACCCTATCTTTTTAAACTTCAGCCCGAAACTGCGCACCATCTGGTAGAGTTTTTCCTCCGCGGAGCCAACATCTTTCCATCTGCTTACAATCCATGGCTTGAAAACCATTTTGTACAACATGACAGCCTCTCTCAGGAGCTTTTTGGACGCACCTTTTTAAATCCCGTGGGACTGGGTGCGGGATTTGACAAAAATGCAACGGTTATCCGCGGTATACAATCCCTTGGATTCGGTTTTACTGAAATCGGTACCGTCACTCCCAAGCCACAAGCCGGAAACCCCAAGCCCAGAATGTTTCGTCATATTGAAGAGGAGAGTGTTCAAAATGCTATGGGGTTTAACAACGACGGCATGTATAAGGTACAAAAGCGTTTACAAGAACGCTTTCCTTTTTCCACCCCTATCGGTGTCAATATCGGAAAAAACAAGACCACGGATGAGAAAGATGCGATTTCAGATTACACTACCCTGCTGACTACCTTTAAGGACCTCGGGGATTATTTTGTGATCAATATCTCATCACCGAACACCCCGGGTCTGAGAGACCTTCAAAACGAGGCCTTTATCACGGAACTCTTTACCGAGACTCAAAAAATCACTGACAAACCTATCCTGCTAAAGATCGCTCCGGACATGGAAGCCGAGCAGGCGGTATCCCTTAGTAAGATGGCAGTGGATGCAGGGGCCGCCGGGATCATTGCGACCAATACAACCATTGACTATTCCTTGGTCAAAGAACCAAAGGATTTCGGCGGTATTTCAGGCGCCGTGCTAAAGGACAAAAGCTTCAAGATATTCGAAGCGGTCGCCAAAGAACTCTTTGGAAAAACAGTGCTGATCTCTGTGGGCGGTATTGACTCAGCTGAAGAAGCCTATAAACGTATCAAGGCCGGTGCTTCATTGGTACAGGTCTATTCAGCCCTTGTTTTTCATGGTCCCACTCTGATACGCGATATCAATCTCGGCCTTATTGAGCTTTTAAAAGCCGATGGATATGAGAGTATCAGCCAAGCAATTGGAGCGGATAGAGACAATGCTTAAATGGATAAGCACCCTAATTTTTAGTGCAGGAGTAATGATGGCTACATCTTTGCCGGAATATAAGACAAAGACCCTTGAAAACGGTCTTCAAATCGTTGTTATCCCTATGGAAAACAACACCAGCGTTATTTCAACAGACATCTTCTACAAGGTTGGTTCCCGTAATGAGGTTATGGGCAAGAGTGGTATTGCCCACATGCTTGAACATATGAACTTCAAATCAACGGACAACCTAAAAGCCGGAGAGTTCGATGAAGTTGTCAAAGGCATGGGTGGATTGAGCAACGCTTCTACAGGCTTTGACTACACCCACTACTTTATCAAAAGTTCTTCAGACAACCTCAAAAAATCTCTGGATCTTTTTGGCGAGTTGATGCAAAGCCTGAAGCTTCAGGACGACGAGTTTCAACCGGAACGTAATGTTGTCGCCGAAGAACGCCGCTGGAGAACAGATAACTCACCTTTGGGGTATCTCTATTTCAGACTCTTTAACAACGCCTATCTGTATCACCCGTATCACTGGACCCCGATCGGATTTATGGGAGATATCCAGAATTGGACACTGGAGGACATTAAATCCTTTCACGAGACCTATTATCAACCAAAAAATGCGATCATCATCGTTACGGGTGACATAGATCCTCAAACAGTATTTAAAGTAGCTGAGGAACGCTTTGCAGGTATTAAAAACACCAAAGACATTCCAACAGTACATCAGGTAGAGCCTAAGCAGGATGGAGCCAAACGTCTGGTTATCTATAAAGAGACTGAAGTAGAGATGGTAGCCGTCACCTTTCATATCCCAAATTTCCAGCACAAAGATCAGCCGGCACTCTCCGCTATCTCTGAAATGCTCAGTTCGGGAAAAAGTTCACGTCTGTACCAAAGCCTTGTAAATGAAAAGCGTCTGGCCAATCAAATCTATGCCTATAATATGGAAAATATTGATCCGGGTCTGTTCATCTTTATGGCCGTATGTAACCCTGGCGTAAAAGCGGAAGATGTCGAAAAAGAGATCCTCTTGGAAATCGAAACACTTAAAACCAAGCGTGTTGAGGAAGCCGAACTTGAAAAAGTAAAGATCAACACCAAGGCAGATTTCATCTATTCCCTTGAATCCTCTTCCTCCGTGGCTGATCTTTTCGGTAGCTATCTGGCCCGTGGAGATCTGGAACCGCTGATGCAATACGAGGATCATATCAATGCCCTCAGCCCTGAAGAGATCCAGGCTGCTGCACTTAAATATTTTGATCAGACACAGTCAACGACTGTGATTTTAAGGAAAGAAAATGACTAAAGTAACCGGAGCAACCACTGCACTAATCACCCCATTTAGAAATGGAAGCCTTGATGAGGAGTCCTTCGCTGCCCTTATCAAGCGCCAGATCAATAACGGTATGGATGCCGTCTGTCCTGTCGGTACGACCGGTGAAAGCGCCACCCTGACCCATGATGAGCATAAACGCTGTATCGAGATTGCAGTAGAGGTCTGTAAAGGCTCCGGTACAAAAGTACTGGCGGGTTCAGGGTCCAATGCTACTGCAGAAGCGATCTCCCTTGCCGTACATGCCCAGAAGTGCGGCGTTGATGCGATCTTCTCCGTCAGCCCTTATTATAATAAGCCCTCCCAGGAAGGACTATACCAGCACTATAAGGCAATTGCCGATGCGGTTCCTGATCTTGGTGTAATGCTGTACAATGTACCCGGACGTACCATGGTCGATATCTCCGCGGATACTGTTATACGTCTCTTTGATGACTGTGAAAACATCTATGGGATCAAGGAAGCGACTGGATCTTTGGAGCGTACCGTTGAATTGCTTTCCCGTCGTCCTGAACTTGCGGTACTTTCCGGCGATGATGCCATCGACTACCCTATTTTGGCCAATGGCGGTATGGGGTCCACTTCGGTAACCTCCAACCTTCTACCTGATCTTAAGTCGCAAATGGTGCATTTTGCTCTTGAAGGAGACTTCAAAGCTTCAAAAGCACTCAATGACAAGCTCTATCCGATCAATAGCGTCATGTTCTGTGAAGCGAACCCGATCCCGGTAAAGGCAGCAATGTATATGGCCGGTCTGATCGACACCTTGGAGTACAGACTTCCTCTTCTTGCCCCAAGCAGTGAGAACATGAAGAAGATCGAAGATGTTATGAAAAATTATGAGATAAAAGGACTATAATGCAAGGAAAAACCTTATTTGTAAGTGGTGGAACACGTGGTATCGGTAAAGCAATCGTATATGCATTCGCTGAAAAAGGGTGTAATGTTGCCTTTACCTACGCTTCTTCGGCAGATACTGCCAACGAGATCATTGCGGATGTCGAGTCCAAGTATGCTGTCAAAGCGACAGCCTACCAACTTAATATTCTAGAACCAGAAACCTATAAAGATGTCTTCAAGGCCTTTGATGAGGATTTTGATTCTATTGACTTCTTTATCTCCAATGCTATTATCTCCGGACGTGCCGTTGTAGGTGGATTTGCTCCATTTATGCGCCTGAAACCAAAAGGTCTTACCAATATCTATACGGCAACGGTATCCGCCTTTGTTGTCGGTGCACAAGAAGCGGCCAAACGTATGGAAAAAAATGCCAATGGTGGATCTATCATCTCTATGAGCTCAACCGGGAATCTGGTCTATACACCAAACTATTCCGGACACGGTACAAACAAGGCTGCCGTTGAAACTATGGTTAAATATGCAGCTGCAGAGTTAGGTGAAAAGAAAATCCGTGTCAATGCCGTTTCCGGTGGGCCGATCGACACGGATGCGCTAAAAGCCTTTCCAAACTATGAAGAGGTCAAGGCAGAAGTAGTGAAGCGCTCTCCTTTGTCTCGTATGGGTGAAGCGGAAGACCTTACAGGGGCTTGCCTTTTCCTATGCGGGGATGAGTCTAGCTGGATGACAGGTCAGACCATTGTCGTTGATGGTGGTACTACTTTTCAATAATTATTGATACAAGGCCCTATCGGGTTTTGTGCAATCGACACTTTCGCATCTTGCGATGCTTTTTAATAAAGGCCTTTTTCTGTTTCGAGCAAGGCTTTTATTAAAAATAATACTAAAGTTTTTATATGTCAAAGAAAAATAGTCAAATTTTAAACACTCCAAATATTTTAGCCTTCATCCGAATCTTAATGGCACCCCTGATGTTTTGGGTGATCCTCAACCCGGAATTCTTTACCTCCCAGGACATACACATCACCTGGGTATACTATTTTGCTGCCCTGCTCTTCGTACTGGCCAGTACCACCGATTTTTTTGACGGTTATATCGCCCGTATGCTCGATCAGACAACCCTTCTTGGGAAGATCATCGACCCCCTTGCAGACAAGATGCTTACCATCGGTGCATTCTTGGCCCTGATGATGACCGGAGATGCCAATCCCTGGGCGATCTATATCATTATCGTACGCGAACTCTTTATCACCGGTCTTCGCACCGTTGCCGTTGCAGAGGGAATTGACGTTGCAGCCTCCTTCGCCGGGAAAGTCAAGACCGTCGCACAGATGATTGCCATCGGCTTTTTGATCATGCACTGGTCTTTAGAATCCTATGTCGGTTTTGCCGTAGACAATGCCCTATTATGGTGGGCTGTCTTCTTGACCGTCTACTCAGGAGTCGAGTACCTTGTCAGTTTTGCCAAAGAGATGGGGAGAGACTGATGGGCTGGTTTATCTCTCTACTTGTTCTGTCGGCACTGATCTTTTTTCATGAACTGGGGCACTTTTTTGCCGCGAAGCTGATGGGTGTCTATGTCAAAGTCTTTAGTATAGGATTTGGCAAAAAGATCGCTTCTTTTGATTATAAAGGGACCCAGTGGCGTATCTCCATGATCCCTCTTGGCGGGTATGTGCAGATGAAAGGGCAAGAAGATTTTGACCCGACTGCGCGGAGTCAGGATGAGGACTCTTATAATGTCAAAAAGCCCTGGCAGCGCATTTTCATCTTGCTAGCAGGTCCTTTTGCCAACTTTCTACTAGCCTTTTTTCTCTTCCTCGCCATTGCCCTGGGAGGGCCAAAGGTCTTACTTCCGGTGGTAGGTGACGTCCTGCAAGACTCTCCGGCCTATAAGGCAGGTCTTCAGGCTAAGGATACGGTCACCCATATTAACAACGAGCCGGTAGCTACCTGGAACGACATGGCCAAGCTGATCTCCCGTTCCCAGGGTGATCTTACTATACAGGTCGAACGGGGAGCCTATATCCAGACCTTCACCATTACCCCGCAGATGCGTGAGGCTAAAAATGACTTTAACGAGACCATCCAAAAACGTATGATCGGTATTTCATCTGCCGGTGAGAGTAAGGAACTCGAAGTTGAGAATGCCTTTGCTTATGCCTGGGAAAAAACCCTCTGGGCGTCGGGAATCATCTTCGGCGGATTGGAGCGGCTGATATCCGGTGCCGTACCGGCCAAAGAGCTTGGAGGTGTGATCAGCATCGTAAAGGTGACTGCTGATGCCAGTACCCAGGGATGGATGGCCGTGCTCTTTTTTGCCGCACTGATTTCGGTAAACTTGGGAGTACTTAACCTACTTCCTATTCCGGCACTTGACGGCGGTCATATCATGTTCAACCTATATGAAATGATTGTCCGTCGTCCGCCCACCGAGGCCATGCTCATCAAACTCACTATTGGCGGTTGGGTGATCCTGATCGGTCTGATGTTTCTGGGTTTATATAATGATGTGAATCGATTAGTAGGATAAAGAATGAATGAAATAGAATACAAGATCCATATGGACAAGGTCATCCAGCGTATAGAAGATGCCCGTATCAGTGTCAGTGAACACCATATCGTCAAGATTGTGGCCGTGAGTAAATACTCCACGGCAGAAGCCATAGAGCGTCTCTATCACATCGGTCAACGTGCCTTCGGCGAGAACAAGGTCCAGGATCTGGTCTCAAAATCCCAGCAACTTGAAGAACTACCGTTGGAGTGGCACTTTATCGGGAATCTTCAAAAGAACAAAATCAACCACCTTATCGATGCCAACCCATTCCTCTTTCAATCCCTGGATTCTTTAGAGCTTGCCCAGGCCCTGCAACAGCGACTGGAGGTCAAAGAAAGCAGTATGGAATGTCTACTGCAGATCAACTCTGCCAATGAAGAGAGCAAGAGCGGTGTCTGTGCTGAAGAGGCCTGCGATATCTATACGCAAATACAAGAGAGCTGTCCCAATATAGAGCTTAGAGGGGTAATGAGTATCGGTGCCCATTCGGATGATTCCAAGCTGATTCAAAAGAGTTTTGAAACAACCCATGCCATCTTTGAATCCATTCGGGGAGCAGAGATCTGTTCTATGGGTATGAGTGGAGACTTTGAGCTCGCTATCAAGTGCGGCTCCAATATGTTAAGACTGGGTTCTATCCTCTTTCCACAAGATTAGAGCCGCTGTTCACCTTCAACAAACACTGCCATTACTTTTCCTTGCAGTGTTTCGCCCTTATATAAACTTTTTGGGTTATCGACTTTACCGCTGGCTTTTGGATCAAAAAGAACCAGGTCTGCTTCTGCACCCACTTCCAAGATACCAGCATGTCGGTTGATCATACGTGACGGGGTCATAGAGACCATCTTGCTTAATTCACTTAGAGAGATTAGACCACTATGGACCAGTTTGGTGTAGTACAGAGGCAAAATATCCTCGATCGCCTCCGTGCCATAAGCCGCATCATAAAAAGCCACCTCTTTGTTGACCTTTGATTGCGGCGTATGCAAGGAAGTCAGAACATCAATCTGTCCACCTTTCAGTGCTTCTACAAGACTCTCCCTTCCCTTCTCATCTGAGAGAGGTGGAAAGATCTTTGCATACGTATTAAAGCCGTCGCAAGCATTATGATCTAAAAGCAGGTGATGGATAGAGATCTCTGAGAAAACCTTCAGCCCTTCTTTTTTAGCCGCAGCAATCATTTCCAGAGAACGACGGGTAAAGAGGCCTTTGAAAAGTACCTGCACATCAAAATAGCGGGCAATTTCTATCATCTTGCTTACATGAATGATCTCCCCTAGTACCGGAATACCCGGAAGCCCTAAACGGGTAGAAACACGCCCTTCAAACATTACCCCGTTACCGTTAAGGGCTCTATCTTTAGCCGAACAGAAAACGGTTCCCTCATACATCTTCATATACTCAAAAACACGGCGGATCAAATTAGAGTCAATTGAACTATCCAAGGAAGGAGCCACCGCCCCCTGCTTTAACAAGATCGCAATATTACTAAGCTGTTTATCATCCTGGGTAGCACAAATAGAAGATTGTATCTTAGCCCCTTCGAACTTGCGTTCCAACACAAATTCAAGGACAATCTCGTTATTGATCGCCGGTTCGCTGTTGGGATCAAGGACGAGACTTGTCACCCCGCCTTTTATCCCTGAGGCTGAAAGCTCTTTAAGGCGTTTGGCATTTAATTGTCCATCTTTTAAAGCCACCCCTAAATCGATTAATCCCGGGAGTAAATAAGCCCCTTTGGCATCCAGGGCACCCTCAGCGGGAAGACCAACATCGATCTTGGATATTTTGCCATCGGTGATCTCGATATCGGCTTGTCGTTCCCCATTCGCATCACATAAAACAGCATTCTTAATAATCATCTATCGTCCTCACGCTATAATTGATATAATTCTAACAAAAAAAGTCTTTAAGATGACAAAGGCTTGATCCCAAAGCGAGTAAAAATGGACATCCTCTTGCAGCGACTTTTTCTTCCTCTTATACTTATGCTGACTCCCTTGTACGCTCAGCCTAGCAAGTACAAACAGGGAGAAATTCTCTATACCCAAAAAGGGTGTAACGGCTGTCACGGTATACATGGCGAGGGGATGCACCAATACCCCTTGTTGATGAACAAACCAAAATACCTTTTGGTTCAAAAGCTGAAATTTTATCGGGGTAAAAAAGGCCTCATGGATCAAACGGCACAGATCATGATCCCCTTTGCAGAACACTTGAGTGATGAAGAGATCAGTCTATTGACGACGTACCTTTCAGAATACAGAGCAGATGCCAATGAAGAGAAGTACGATATGGAGTATGAGAGCTGGGGAGACGGGGGAAGTTAAGGTTTGGATACCTTTTGCAAGATACTAGTAAGTTTATCCGTAAAGTCCTTTACATTACTCGCTCCATTGATACGGGGAACAATTTTCTCTCCCGTAGGACGCATAAAATAAAAGGTAGGCGTACCGATATAATGAAACTCTGAAGGGACCTCGTCATTCTCTACATCCAAATACACGGGAATGAAATTATCCATTACCAGTTGTTTGACATTTGCATCATCAAAAACAATATGTTCCATATACCAGCAGGCATCACATCCCTCTTTTGAAAGCATTACCATGATCTGTTTGTTCTCTTTAGAGGCTTGAAGCTTGACCTCTTCATACGAGTGGGACCAATCCGGTTCAGCCATCAATCCCACCGCCATAAACAGTACTAAGCCTGTAAAAAACGCTTTCATACTCTTACAGCTTTTTCAACAATTCATCGGCAGGAATAAAGCCTATTGTACGCTTGGCTTTGATCTCCGCTCCGTTTTCATCATAAAAAATAAGTGCCGGCGGTCCAAACAAACCAAACTTCTTACTCAGTGCTTTTTCATCATCACTGTTTGCCGTCACATCTGCCTGTAGGAGGATATAGTCCGTCCATGCTTCTTTCACACGGGTGTCTGCAAAGGTGATATGTTCAAACTCCTTGCAGGAAGTACACCAATCGGCATAAAAGTCAAGTAACACCTTCTTCCCTTTCGCCTTAGCCAGTTCTGCTTCAAGTTCACTAATAGAGTGGATTTTCTTAAAACGGTTTTCCTGAACAACTTCAACAGTTGCGTTTCCCTGTACCATCGCAGGTTTGGAAATGAGTTTTTCCAAAGGATTTAATAGACTGCTTGCTCCGGTGATCGACCCTATAAATAACGCTGTTGCCATTAAAAAAGAGAGCAGACCTAGACTCTTTGAAGCGGCATAACAAGGATTACAATAACTCTCTGCCTTTGGCTCGAAGGCACCCACACTCACGGCTACAAACATGACCAGAGCAGACCATAGAAACATCACCACACCTGCATCCAGAATACGGCTGAGCATCCAGATAGCAACCGCCAGCATCAAGACACCAAAAATCGTCTTGACCGCGTCCATCCAGGCTCCAGGTTTGGGCATAAATTTTCCAGCTCCCGTTCCTACGATCAACAGAGGTACACCCATACCCATAGATAATGCATACAAAGCGGCTCCGCCCAAGAAGGCATCGCCCGTCTGAGAGATGAACCCAAGAGCTGCCGCCAAAGGTGCTGCCACGCACGGCCCAACGATCAGTGCTGAAAGCAGACCCATAATGGCGATAGAGGTATACCCTTTTCCGCTTCCTTCAGACTTGCGGTTTAAATAGGACTGTACGGACTGAGGCATCTGGATCTCAAAGAGTCCAAACATAGACAGGGCCAAAAGAACAAAGACAGCGGCGAAAACAGCAATGACCCATGGGGTTTGAAAAGCGGCCTGCACCCCTGCCCCCGAAAGTCCGGCAATGATACCGGCAACCGTGTAGGTAATCGCCATTGCCTGAACATAGACCATAGAGAGCACAAAAGCCCGCTTTGTCGTCATATCAGAACCATGGGAAACAATGACACTTGATAAAATCGGTACCATAGGGAAGACGCACGGGGTTAATGAAAGCAAAAGACCAAAGATGAAGAAACCACCCACAATATAGAGGAGATTTCCCCCTGAAAGCAGCTTCATGATAGGATCATCAGTGAACTCAACCGGTGCCACTGCTTCTGGCTCAACGACCGGCGTTATCGCTATATCCGGGGCTTGTGTCTGTTTAGCAGACGGAAGGTCCGATAGCGCTACTTCAAGATCAAAGGAAGAGGTGCTGGGCTCATAACAAAGCCCCTTTTCCGAGCACCCTTGATAATTCACTTTCATCGTGATTGTACGCATTCCTGAACCGTCATGCAGCTTAGTCAGAGGAATAGTCAGGACCTGTCCGTTGAAATAGACCGTCTCACCGTCATGCTCATGTCCCTTTGGAAGCGTAAAATCTCCCAGGGCAACATCATCATTAGGCTCCAGTTCTATAGATACCTGCTCCTGATAGACATATATATCCTCTGCCAAGGCAAAGTCAACCTGCACCTCACTCTGGTGTGTCTGTGCACTTAAGACAAAAGCTTCTTCAAGGCTTAAAAACCGATTTTGCGCGGATAATGGTAAATAGATAAAAGAGAGTAAACTAATCAGCAAGAACAAAAAACGCATTGTCAAATCCTTATAAAAATGACATTCTATCTAATTCAGAATTAACTCTATGTAAAGGCATCTACGGGCGATAGAATTATATGTGAAGTACATTATAACCCACTCTTGTGTAAAATTTGTGAATTAGCATTATTAATCTCATTTATTAAGCTCTGTTGCATGTTAAAACGCATATACCAGGTGCACCGGCGTATTTTTACAGGGCTTTAAGGCAGATTAGATTACTCTAAATTATCTTAGTTTGAGAGAAGAGAAGATGAGTCGTGAACATGAGATAATAGACACCGATTTTAGCAGTAAAGAGGCTATTGATAAAAACACCCATCCCGACCGCCGCAAGCCCTATAAAAATGCCAAAGGCAAGAATAAAAAACGTGAAGCGGTATGGATCAAAAAAAGTACTCTAAAGTATGAAAAAGAGTTAAAGACCCTGCAAATCGAGCTTCTCAAACTTCAAAACCATATTAAGGATAAGGGGCTTAAACTACTTGTACTTTTTGAAGGACGGGATGCTGCTGGAAAAGGTGGCACTATCAAACGTATCACGGAGCACTTGAATCCGAGGGGTGCGCGTATTGTCGCCCTTTCAAAACCTTCTGACATCGAGACTTCCCAATGGTATTTTCAGCGGTATGTGCAGCACCTACCCTCCGGTGGAGAGATCGTGCTGTTTGATCGTTCCTGGTATAACCGGGCAATGGTGGAGCCGGTAATGGGGTTTTGTACGACCCAGCAACAAGAGGAGTTTTTAGACGAAGTCCCCGCATTTGAGAAGATGCAGATCAATTCAGGTACTATCCTTATAAAGTTTTACTTTTCCGTGGGGAAAAAAGAGCAGGCAAAACGCTTTTATGAACGTAAGAACGATCCTCTAAAACAGTATAAGATCTCTCCCGTAGATGAACTTGCCCAGGAGCTTTGGCAGGATTATACCGAAGCAAAATACAAGATGCTCCAGGCAACCGATAGCTCCCACGCACCCTGGGTCATCATCCGCTCCAACAACAAAAAAGAGGCCCGGATCAATGCGATCAAATATATTTTACAGCAGATCGACTATCCCGGCAAGATAGATGCTTCAGAACTTAAAATAGATGACGATATACTTATATCCGGTTCTGAAGAACTAAACCTGATGCATGCAGCTGCAGAGAAAAAAAGAGCTTTAAAGGAGAATAATTGATGAAGAACATTATGATTATCACTATGTTGGCACTATCTGCCTTGGGTATGAGTGCCTGCGAGCGAAATGATTATCAACATCCCTTGCATAGAAGTAAATAGAGCCTGCTCTATTTACCATCTTTTTTAGACAAAAGAGAGAATAGCCTCTTCAATCTCTTCTTTATCAATGATCGTGTTCTGAGTCACTTCTTTGCTGAAGAGTGCATTGATCATATCCGGAATTTCCACGCCTGCTTGAGATGCGATGGACTTCAGCGCGTCAATATCATGCGTATCCACTTCACCGGTCAATGCATTAGCGATTGTCGGAGAAAACTTTGTCCATTCCGCTGTGGAGTAAGCGATGGTTTTGATTCCCTTCTTCGCACAGGTCTCATTCGCTTTGAAACAGGTCGCCGTATGAGGGTCCATCAGATAACCATTGGCAAAGGCCTGCTTGATATAGGCCTTCCCCTCATCCCCGGTACAATAATCTGCTGCAAAAACCGTTTGAAGCGTGTAAAGTTCATCTTCATTAAGCTCATACACATTATGCTCTTGAAGCGAAAACATCAGTTCTTTGGTACGTTTGGCACCAAACATATCAAATAAAATACGCTCTACGTTGGATGATTTCAGAATATCCATCGCCGGTGATGTCGTAGAGACCACTGAAGAGTTACGAAGATCATATTTACCGTCATTGATCAAACGTGTCAGTACATTATTCTCATTGGATGCGATGATAATCTTCTCAACCGGAAGTCCCATTTTCATCGCATAATATCCGCCAAGAGCATTACCGAAGTTCCCACTTGGTACATTAAGGTAGACTTTCTCACCCATTTTGACTTCACCCTGGCGGACCAGCTCAAGGTAAGAGTGGATATGATAGATGATCTGGAAGATGATACGGCCGAAGTTTACAGAGTTGGCAGCCGATAATGAGATATGATCTTCTTGCAGCTTTTCTTTAAAACTGTCCGAGTCCAGAAGACGCTTTAGCGCATTTTGTGCATCGTCAAAATCACCTTTGATACCAATGACTTTCAAGTTCTGCGCATCTTCAGTCACCATCTGCAGGCGCTGAACATCCGAGGTACCGCCATCAGGATAGAGGCAGGCCACTTGTACATTCGCACGGTTTTTAAAGGTCTCAAGAGCTGCAGGACCTGTATCTCCACTGGTCGCTGCCAGGATCAGATATTTTTCATTACGCTGTTGTGCGATAGATGAGAGTACCACACCAAAAGGCTGAAGTGCCATGTCTTTAAAGGCACGGGTCGGGCCATGATACAACTCACTTACATAAAGATCTTCAGCTACTTTGACCACAGGAACCGGGTTCGAACTGTCATCAAATTCATCATACAGATCAAGGGCATCATATAGGACATCTGCATCAATATCGATGCCAAAGGCACGAAGCATATCCATCGCCATGACCTTATAGCTGGAGCTTACATGTTTTTCCAAGAAGACTTGACCCAGATCAGGCAGTTTCAACGGCACATAAAGCCCCCCATAAGAAGCAATAGGGCTTAAAATGGCCTGTGAAAAGCTGACATTGTAAGGACGTTCACCATCATTTCCGCGTGTTTCAATAAAGTTCATACCAATCCATCAAATTTTTTGTGAAATTATAGCGTAAGTTAAAAGAAGAGAAAAATACCGGAGAAAATAGCAACAAGA
Organism: Sulfurimonadaceae bacterium; assembly: GCA_041562075.1. Taxonomy (GTDB): domain Bacteria; phylum Campylobacterota; class Campylobacteria; order Campylobacterales; family Sulfurimonadaceae. Next base: position 24,930 of record JBFEYO010000008.1, read on the forward strand.
TTGTATCCGGAACTACTCCAGATACTTCTCTTTCGCACTTTTATTAAGTCCTGTCAACTCTCGAGCGACACTGTGCATCACCTGTTTTGCTTTATAATCATCTTCTACACTCGTAAATAACCCGCTGCTCATCAATAGAGAATAAAAACTATTGTAATTGATCGACTCAACAATCAACAACCAGTTCAGCGTACGCATATACGGATCGTATACCGAACCTTTAAAGGTCTCAAGTACTGTATATGGTGCCAACACATCCTTGTTCTTACCAACATTATAAGGAATATAAACAAGGGCTGCAAAGATCAGCAGCTTCGTGGTCCATTTAGCTACTACCATTTTCACCGAACCATCTCTGTGAAATGCCAGGAATATAATTAGGACAATCACCGATACGATATTAAGAAGACCTGCCACCAAGGACATAAAGATTGCAAACGGCGGAATATAGAGCATCTTGATCGCCGTGTCTCCGTATTCAGCCAGTTTGACATCAAAATCTTCCTCTTCCGGAAAGGCCTGATCATAATATTTGGATCGGAGCATTGGCTTATACAGACGTTCATAAAACCCTGTCAGATCCCCTTCCAGAATCATCTGAAACATGATATTCCCATATTTCTTCTCTTTATACTGCAGCATTATCTCTTTTTTATACTGGGCCGCAAACTGGTCAAAAGAGAGTCCCAGCTTAACATTACGGATACCGGTCTTGCTTGCAAAGTCTTTTTGCAACACACCCTTTTGCTTCTGAAACTCCGTGTCGACAGTCTTCATATACCCTGCAATATACTCCTGCTTGGAGTAATTAAAGGTGCGCTTGACATTAATCCCTTCTTTACGCAGTTTGTCCACCACACGTTTACGGATCATCGGGTGTTTAAAGAACTGTTTTTGCGAGAGATTCAACGGCAGGTTTCCATGTTCTTTGTTCCATTTTGAAAGGGTCTCTTCCTCGATCACTTTAGAGACCATCCGTGTTGATGGACAGACCCCGTTTTCACACCATCGGCGCGGGTTGATGTCGTGCCCAAAATACTTGGTCATGATATTCTCATACTCGCTTTTACCCATAATAGAGCCATCTTTCATAAAGTAACTGATCAACTCTCTGTTAAGTTCCGGAGATTGAGCCAGATTGGCATTAAGGATATTGGTGTACTGACGGATGTTAATACGATATTTTGTATATTCGCGTTTCAGGTCTTTGGTAAACTTCTTGTACTTATCATCCAGTTGTTCAGGAGAATCGATCTTGGAAAACTCTCTGTTGATCTCTGTAATTCCGTCGCTGTAAAGGTCCCAATCCTCCTGAATCCGCAGTGCCATATCCTCGAAACGATAGCGGGCCTGATTATAATCCTCTTGAAAATATTTATGAATGTAGATATCAAAAAAGCTCTCTTTACCTCTGGATACAAACTTCTTGATCAGGTCCTTATCGATCTGCGTTAATAAAAAGAGGTTGGAGATCATCACCTTATCATAAATAGAGAGGTTTTCCAGGTTCTCCTTGGGGATAAAGGAGGAGTACCCCAACTTACCCGTAAGCATTCCATACTTAAACAACTCGATATAATAAGACTCATAACGCTTATCTTTGTTCTGCTTCACAATCTCAAACACCGCACGGTTAAGTCCTTTATGGATGCCGTAGTAGGTCCCAAACGTCAACAGCATTATGACAATGATCATCACCCCTTGGTGAAACTCAAAAAACTTCTTCACTATCAGATAATAAAAAGGAATTAACAAGAGTGTAATCCCCACTGAACTAACACGGTTTCCAAAGTTCTCAAGCTTTTCCAAGAGTTCTTTATCTACGTGGGTAGAGGTAACCACGTCAATCACAAACCCATTATAATAGGACTCAAACCCCAGATATATCAATTTGGCAATGATAAGCGCCAGCATAAAATAGAATCCCATCTTCGGGAACTGGATTGCTCTCATTATAGACCTTCACTAAAGTCGATGAACTCTTCATGCTCTGGTAGTTGAGTTGTTGTCTTTAGATTTCGACTCGAGTCTTTGATCTCTATCTTATGCTCTTTAACACGTACATTTCCCTTAGCATTAAACTCTGCCTTTTCATTGAAGATATGGATTTTATACTCTCCATTAATCGTCTTATATTTCCCGGTTTTATAGACCTCTTCCGTATGGGCGATAGCATAATGCATATCCGCATCATCAGGCAGGTATAAAACAGAAGTGTTTGGTAAGTTAAAGTCGCTAAACTTTCTGCGCAGACGCTTGAACAACTCCGTATTTAACAATGCGATCGTCTTTAGCAACTCTTCATTATTCGTAGATGACTCACGATCCGTCAGTACCGGAGCAACGATATCATAGATATAATCCGCGTCGATTACTTCCACCTCTACCCTTCCGTCAAAAGCCGCAACGACCTCATTTTCTGTGATCTCCTTGGATTCCGGGATATAGATACTTCGGGTCTTAAGAATAAAACCATCGGCCTGTACATTATTCAGATCCTCAATCGCTGTCTCACCCGGTTCCAATTCACCCGTATATAAAGGGGTTTTTTGTTCATCCAGAAAGAGCATGTCAAATTTCTTGATACCTGAACTGCTGGCATCTCCGTCTACAACAAAACCGCTACGCTTTAAATGTACCTTTTTGATGATATAGGGTTTATCAAACTTATACTCGATAAACGGAAGTTCGTTCTCATCAAAGACAAACTCATCCCCGTAACTTTTTCCCTTCAAGTCACCCATATGCGACAGACCGATCTTGGGACTGATTTTCCTATAGGCCTTTTGCAGAACTTTTTTCTCTACAGGCAAAGACTGTTTAAACAGGGTGATCTCAGGGGTAATAGTAACAGGTTCGACGATCTCGGGCTCTTTATCACCACATCCGGCGATCAGGATCATCAAAGCAACAAGGGAATATATTTTTTTCATCTATCTTCTTTCATCATATAATCATATTTAGGATAGTTAAAAACGACTAATGCTCGGGTAATATATGGGCTATATTATGCCAAACTTTCAAATATATTTCACTTTTTCACACTTTTTTACAATAGAACGTATAATAAAGGGTTATGCTAGAGAGGATTTTAGCCAGGCAGCATATTCGCTGGAGGCTTTGGTCATTTCAGTGGCGATGATCTCAGGTGTATCATAGGGATGAAGTTCTTTTATCCTCATCTCGAGTTGATCATAGTGTGCCTCATCGGTTTTGATCATTAACAACAGCTCATCATCCTCACAAAACTCACCCTCATAGATGTAATAGGAACGGATTTTGGGGATCTGGTTTATACAGGCACACAAGCCCTCGGAAACAAGGGTTCGGGAAATATCTTTTGCAGTTTCTTCATCCGAGACGGTACAATAGACGATCAACATATTTTATAGGGTAATCTGAGTCCCTATACCCTCAGAAGTAAAGAGTTCCAACAGCATGGAGTGTTCAACCCGCCCGTCAATAATATGCGCCTTGGAGACACCACCATCGATTGCTTCTAAACAGGCATCCACCTTAGGAACCATCCCTCCATTGATCGTACCGTCTGCTTTTAGTTTTTCAACCTCTGCCTCACTTAGAGTAGACAAAAGCTTCTTGTCCTTATCCAGCACACCCGGCGTGTCTGTTAAAAAGATAACTTTATTCGCACCTATCGCCTTGGCCACCTGGGACGCGGCAAGGTCCGCATTGATATTGTACCCCGGATGCCCCATCTCTTTTCCTGCAGCGATCGGTGCAATCACCGGTACGAACTTCTCTCTGATCAGATTATGGATAACATCCGCCTTGACCTCGGTAATGGTTCCGGTAAGACCCCATTTGGCATGTTCTTTGGGCTCTGCCGAGATAAAGTGTGCGTCCTTTCCACTGACCCCTATAGCCTTGGCACTATGGGCATTTAACAGGGATACAATACCGCTGTTGATCTCTCCGCTAAGGATCATCTCGACAATACGCATCACCTCCGGGGTCGTCACCCGTTGTCCGTCAATAAACTCTGTCTCGATATTCAACTGATCAAGCATATCCGTGATCTTCTTGCCTCCGCCATGGACAATCACCGGTTTAATCCCAACCAGGTACAACAGCAGGATGTCCTGGGCAAAACTCTCAATAAGCTTAGGATCTGTCTGTGCAGACCCGCCATATTTGATCACTACGATCTCGTTATTAAAGGCTTTTATAAAAGGCAAGGCGTCTAATAGTGTCCTGACCTTATCAATTTTTGCTTGCATCATTTCATCTCTTTATTGAATTGACGGAATTTTAGCATATTCTTGCACATGACGGTGAATTCCTTCATCAACTTCCAATTCCAACTCCAAGAAAGAGAGTTCCATACCAAATCCCTGAAGCTTCACCCCGTCTTTGCGTGTCACCAAAAGTGAGCGCGCACCGCTATCTTTAAGTATCTCTTCCAGCTCTTCTTCTTCAAAGCTGTAGTGATCGGGAAAATAGATCTTCTTAACTACCCGCTCATCCAGGTAAGCATCCAAACGCTGGGGCTTGGATATGGCCGTCACCAGACACATCGTGTCATGGGCATTAGAAATATGCACCCGACGATGAAAGTCACGCTTCTCCTGTACCTCAAGAACCTCTTTTCCCTTCCATAAACGCTCCCTGTAAGGACCCGAAGGAAGACAAAAGCTGTTTTTCTGCTCAGAAAGGATCAATATATCAAGTTTTTTGATCTGGTGTTTGCTGTAGGCATCATCCAAGAAGACAATCTCAGCACCCAGGGTCTTTGCCTGTTGAATGCCGGCAATCCTGTCCTCACTGACAATGACCGTAGCACCTGGCAATAACTGTGCATACAACATCGCTTCATCCCCGCTTGTCGTGACATCACACAGGATCTCTCCTGCCTGGGAGACCACTTGCAGACCTTTAGACATACGTCCATAACCCCTCAGCACGATTGCCGCATTTTCATACCTGCACGCCAAAGCGACACTCAAAGGTGTCTTCCCACTTCCACCGACAATCAGGTTTCCTATGCCTATAACAGGGATAGAAAAAGATTGTTCTTCGGCCGTTTTGTATTTATACCAGACAATCAGGCAATAGATCCAGGAGAAAGGAAGCAGTACGATAGAGAGAAGTCGTTCAAAGGGACCGGGAGAAAAGAGATATTTTTCTCCCCACAGCAAAAGATGGTTTTTCAAAGAGCCCCTTAGACCCAATGTTTGGTAATATTAATGATCGTCTCACAGACATATTCCACATCCGCATCACTCATATCCGCATATATAGGAATAGACAATACCTGCTGAAAATTACGCAGGGCAACCGGAAAATCATTGACCCGTAAGGAGTACTTGCTTTTATAATAGCTCAAAAGGTGCAAAGGAATATAATGTAATCCCGTTTGTACACCTTTTTCCAAAAGCTCACGTGCAAAGGAATCACGGTTCTTTTTCACTTTAATAATATAAAGTGAAAAAGTATGATCATCCACCATCTTAGGCAATTCGATGTGGGCTGCACCGGAAAGCTTTTGAGAATACATCGTAGCGATCTCTTTTTGGCGGGCAATCGCAGCATCCTGCTTGGCAAGCTGTCCAAGAATATACGCAGCATCCAGCTCACTCATGTCATATTTGCTGCCGATATCAATGACATCATATACATACGACAGGTTTTCATCAGGTGTCACCATCGCATGATTACGAAGCAGCTGAGCACGTTCGAGTAATTCAACATCATCTGTCACCATCATACCGCCGTTACAGACATGCCCCTTTAGATGGGGATTAAAACTGAAAGTTGTGATATCTGCACCGGTAGCACCGATTCGCTTGCCCTTGTAAGTTCCGCCAAGCGCTTCTGATGCATCCTCGATGATACGAATATTATAGATCTTTGCAATGTTATATAAACGCTCAAGATCAATCGGGTGCCCGGCAATATGACTCACGATCACGGCCTTGAGTTTTTTAGACTGATAGTCTGAAAGAATTGTTTCCAAGCGATCCAGATTGATATTATAACTATCCTCTTCTGCATCCACAAAAATAGGTTCCGCATCAAAATGTCTGACAACCTCCGGAACAGCAGGAAAGGCATTAACTGAACAAAGTACCTTGTCTCCGCGTTTTAGGTTGATCGCGAGCATTGCAAGGTGTAAGGCAGATGTCCCCTCTGACGTCGCGACGGCATACTCTGAGCCGATATAATCAACAAAAGCCTGTTCAAGTTCTTCAACCTTATTGGTCTCCTGCGAAAGGACCTCGTCTAGGTGTGCCTTCTCCTTGTTATCGATACGAGGTCTATAAAACGGTACGGTCTTTGCCATATAGTGTCCCTTTGTGTAAATATAGTTACTCTGAAAATCCACTCAAGTAGATTTTATAAAATAACGCTACAAACCAATATCCCTAGGATAATTAAAATCATGATTGATCGAACGGGATGTCAGCTTTGCAATCAAAGGCATTCGTCGCTTAAACTGGTTTTGATAAATACGTTTAATTACCATCTTAACCAATTCTTTCTCATACCCCTTCTCTAAAAGCTCATTCTCCGTCCAGCGCTCATCAATGTATCGTTTTAACACACCATCGAGCTGTTCATACGTATACCCAAGCTCATTTTCATCACTTTGGCCCTCCCATAAGTCTGCTGAAGGCGCCTTATTGACAATACTATCAGGCACACCAATATGACGCGCCAGAGCAAAGACTTCAGTTTTATACAGATCCCCTATGGGATTGAGTGCAGATGCCAGGTCACCGAATAAAGTCCCGTATCCAAGCATCAATTCACTCTTGTTACTTGTTCCCAATACCAATGCTCCCTCTCGGGCAGAAACATCATATAGATTAACCATACGAAAACGTGCCGACAGATTTCCTACCCGTAACGGACTTAATCCGTCAATCCCATAGGCCTCTAAAAGTGCCGAAATATCGCGGGTTTCACTTTGTATACCAAATTTTTCACACAGTTCGTCTGCATCATCCAGTGAACTTTGAGAAGAGAACTGAGAAGGCATCTTGACACATAGAAGCCTCTCCCCGAAGGCGTGATGCGCCAATACGGCCACCACCGCAGAATCCAATCCGCCACTGAGTCCGACAACTACTTTTTTAAGACCGGTCTTTTCAACCTCTTGTTTTAAAAATGCAATTAAGTATTGTGAGATTTGGGCGTACTTGCTCATCTGCTTCCTAAAATAAAGTTTAATTAAAATCATTATATCTAATTTTTTTTATTAATGTACTATCGGTATATTTAATCTATATTTTTAATATATAAACAAGAAAATACATACATAGCAATGCTATACTTTGAATCAGATGAGGAGAGGATATTGAGTTTTATCACACAGATCATGCAGGCGCATCAAGAGGGGATAGCACTTTTTTACAACCA
>JBFEYO010000009.1:0-30549 GCA_041562075.1 Sulfurimonadaceae bacterium
AACAAGATCGAAAAACTTCCTGTAGTTGATAAGGACGGGAACCTAAAAGGGCTATTTACTCTAAAAGATGTTAAGAAAAATGTCGCTTACCCGAACGCAAATAAGGATGATTTCGGTCGCCTTCGCGTAGGTGCAGCGATCGGTGTGGGACAGATGGACAGAGCACGTGCTCTGGTTGAGGCCGGAGTGGATGTGCTGGTTCTTGATTCGGCTCATGGCCATTCTAAGGGTATTCTTGACTCAGTGAAGGCGATTAAAGCGGAACTTGAGATTGATATCATTGCCGGAAATGTCGCCACGGCAGAAGCGACCAAAGCCTTGATCGAGGCCGGAGCAGATGCGGTCAAGGTCGGTATCGGACCTGGGTCGATTTGTACGACACGTATCGTTGCCGGTGTCGGTGTACCGCAGATCTCAGCTATTGATGAATGTGCAGCTGAAGGTGCGAAACACGGTGTGCCGATCATTGCCGACGGTGGTATCAAGTTCTCCGGTGACATGGCAAAAGCACTTGCTGTTGGTGCTTCGTGTATTATGGCCGGTTCACTGCTTGCAGGTACGGAAGAAGCACCGGGCGAGACGATCATCTATCAAGGACGTAAGTTTAAATCGTACCGCGGTATGGGATCGATCGGCGCGATGACCAAGGGAAGTACGGACCGTTATTTCCAAGAGGGAACGGCAGCAGACAAACTGGTGCCGGAAGGAATCGAAGGGCGTGTCCCATTCTCCGGTAATATCGCAGATGTCGTTCACCAGATGCTAGGTGGTGTTCGTGCGTCTATGGGATATTGTGGTGCTAAAGATATCCCAACCTACTGGAAGAACGCAGAGTTTGTGGAGATCACATCTGCGGGACTCAAAGAGTCCCATGTACATGATGTTGTGATCACTCACGAAGCACCAAATTATCATGTATAGAGGCCATTAGGCCTAGTGCAGTCAACTGCACTTTGAAAATGAAGTGTTCGGATTTTTGAACACAATCGAAATAGAGACGAGCAAAGACGTCACACTCTTTTAACTTACTTTATTTCATCATGGAAAACAGTTAGATGGAAAACAAAATTTTTAGGCTGGATTTCGTTAATTACTAAAAAAATGTCTTGTATAAAGTGCGGTTCATCTGCACGCGAGCGCTCCGTTGACGTGTGTTCTATGCCATTTCAAAGCATAGAATAGGAGAACCTAGTGTTAACGTAGCCAAAGGGGCTTTGCTCCTTTGGTGTTTCATTCTAAAAATAATGGAAAACAATAATACGGAAAACAAAGGATGAAACTTATGAAACAACAAACTGCTGCCCTACATGCGGGCTATGAAAAAGACTCACAAAGCACAATGGCTGTGCCGATCTATCAGTCGACTGCCTATGAATTCAGAGATGTCGAACACGCTGCAAACCTGTTTGCCTTGAAGGAACTGGGAAATATCTATACCCGCTTGATGAATCCGACAACGGATGTATTTGAGAAGCGTTTCGCCGAACTTGAAGGTGGAGAGGCGGCTATTGCCGCGGCGAGTGGAATGGCGGCAATTTTCTTTGCGATCGCCAACTGTGCCGAGGCGGGGGATAATATCATCTGTGCTTCTCAGCTGTATGGAGGCTCATTGACTCAGACTCAGCACACCCTTAAGCGTTTTGGGATCGAAGCGCGTTTCTTTAATGTGCATAAACCTGAAGAGATTGAAGCCCTGGTGGACGATAAGACAAAATGTATCTTTTTTGAGTCCCTGACTAATCCAAGTATCGATGTGGCAGATATCGAAGCCATTACGGCCATCGCCAAAAAATATCAGATTATTACGATTGTGGATAATACGGTAGCAACGCCTATTTTGTGTAAGCCTTTTGAGTACGGCGTTGATGTGACAGTGCACTCGGCCTCTAAATATACTACGGGGCAGGGACTTGCTATCGGAGGCATTGTGGTGGAGCGTAAAGGATTGGTAGAGTTGCTCAAAGGTAATCCTCGTTATCCTCATTTTAATGAACCGGATGAGTCTTATCATGGGTTGGTCTATGTGGATGTGCCGCTTCCGGTCTTTACCCTTCGCATCCGTCTTTCACTTTTACGTGATCTTGGGGCGGTCGTATCACCATTTAACTCCTGGCTTTTCATTCAGGGCCTTGAGCATTTGAGCCTGAGAATGAAAGAGCATTCCGCTAATGCATTAGCTTTGGCGGAATTCTTGGAGTCACATCCCAAGGTACTGAAGGTTAATTATCCTGGATTAAAATCAGATAGTAATCATGCTAATGCCCAAAAATATTTTAAAGAGGGTATGAGTTCTGGACTCTTGAGTTTTGAGGTGGCTGATATGGCTACTGCAGAGAAGATCGTCAATGCGACAGAACTCTATTCCCTGGTTGTTAATATCGGTGATTCCAAGTCTATTATTACCCATCCTGCCTCAACGACGCATCAACAGCTTTCTGCTGAAGAATTGACAAAATGTGGTGTTCCGGCGGGTCTTATTCGTATCAGTGCCGGGCTTGAAGATAAAGAAGATCTGATCGCAGATCTAAAACAGGCCCTAGAGAGTTAAGAGAAGTACGTATTGAAAATAGAAACAAAAACAGCGCACTTCACTAATCCGCTCTATTTGGAGAGTGGCCGTATCATAGAGCCCTATGATATCATCTATGAGACCTATGGTGAGCTAAACGCAGACAAGTCCAATGCCATCTGGGTGACCCATGCCCTTACCGGTTCGCATCATGCGGCAGGCCAGTATGAACATGAGACTAAACCCGGTTGGTGGGATGCTTTGATCGGTCCGGGCAAGGCGGTAGATACGGATAAATATTTTGTGATCTGTAGTAATGTTCTGGGCTCGTGTTTCGGATCTACCGGCCCCATTTCTGATGATTACTCAACGCAGCAACCTTACCGGTATAAATTTCCTGTGGTAACGATTAAAGATATGGTCAAGGCGCAGCGTATTTTGTTGGATTCCTTGGGCATTTACAAACTCGAAGCGATTATTGGCGGATCTATGGGTGGAATGCAGGCCCTTCAGGCTGCGGTAGATTTTCCTAATCTTGCAAAAAAGGTTATTGCCTTGGCTACTACCCATGCAACCCGTCCCTGGGCGATTGCCTTTAATAAGATCGCACAAGAAGCGGTATTGGAAGATCCGGCCTTTAAAAACGGGTATTATGACCCGGCGGATATTGTCGCTAATGGTCTGGTTGGACTGGCTGTCGGACGTATGGCAGGACATATCTCTTTTCTTTCACCGGATTCTATGGATAAGAAATTTGGACGCCAATATAAGCGTACCGACGGTTTGTATGAACTTTTTGGGAAGTTTCAGGTGGAATCATACCTGGAATATAACGGGTATAATTTTACTAAATGGTTTGATCCTCTTTCCTACTTGTATATCACCAAGGCGATCAATATCTTTGATTTGTCCCGCGGGTTCGATTCCCTGGAAGATGCTTTGGCAAGGATAAAGTCTAAGCTCTTTTTGATCAGTTTTGAATCAGATATGCTCTTTGAGCCTAAAGAGTCTCAAGAGGTTTTTGATATCATGCAGAAAATCCATCCAAAAGAGCAAAGTTCTTATCTGAATGTACAGAGCTCTTACGGGCACGATGCCTTTTTGGTAGAGGTAGAGAAATTTGAAGATTATATAAGGGAGGCACTTGATGGCTGAATTGGTCAATTTTGAAAAAAAGCTCGATGATGCAAAGAAGGTTCTGGAAAAACTGATGGATCCGGAATTGACACTGGATGCCAGTGTTAAGTCCTATAAAGAAGGAATGAAGACCCTTCAGGAAGCCCAAAAGATCCTGGAAGAAGCTACATTGGAGTTTGAAAAAGTTCAGGGAGAGCAGAGCTGATGCGCGCGGCTATCTTACAGATCCCTTCGGTAGGAATGTCGACCTCCAAGTTTGATTATTATCTTCGTATTGCTAAATCCAAAGGGTGTAAGGTGGTCGTATTGGGAGAGTATCTGCTCAACCGCTTTTTTAAAGAGCTGGAGAAGACGCCTATCGAGATGATCAAGGAACAGAGTGATCATCATATCAAGACCCTTAAGGCACTTGCCAAAGAGTATGATATGAATATCATCGCTCCCTTGGTGATCGTCAAAAAGAAAAAGCCCTATAAGACCATTGTGAAGTTTTCCCCCACCTCTGCTTCGTATTATTATCAACAGATCCTTATCAATTACAAGCATTGGGACGAAGAGAAGTTCTTTGCCAATGAGATTTCTCCCTTAAAAGGGCCGATGACTTTTAGTGTGGATGGGTTCAAGTTTGCTGTTATGGCTGGTTTTGAATTGCACTTTGATGCCTTTTGGAAGGAGATCATGACAAAGAATATAGATGCCGTCTTACTTCCTACCGTATCGACCTTCGAGTCCCATGAGAGATGGCGCGAACTGATCAAGATGCGCGCCTTTACCCATTCATGTTATGTCGTCCGTGCCAATCGCATAGGTGAGTATGCGGAAGAGAAATGGAATTGGAACTTTTATGGAGATTCACTCTTGGTGTCCCCGCAGGGGGAGATCGAAAACTATCTTGGCAACCAAGAAGAACTTCTGATGATCGACCTGGATAAAAAAGCGGTTAAATCTGCCCGTAAGGGCTGGGGCTTTAAAGAAGCGCTTCAAAAAAGAGACTGATGTTTAGCTGGCTTTTTAGAATCTTACTGATACTGTGGATATCATGCGGTTTTATCATGGCCATGGATATTCCGCCAAAGCAGGAACTCACAGGGGTTCCTTTTTATGAAGATGAAGGTGCCAGCTTGAGGTTTGAAGAGGTTGTGGCAAAAAAGTTCAGCCCGAATGAAAAAAAAGTGGCAAGCTTTGGATTCACCTCTTCAGCCTATTGGTTCAAGGTTGAACTAGAGGCATTAGAAAATGCAGGGGATAATCGTTGGTGGCTACAGGTAGCTTATCCACTTTTAGATGAAATCGATCTGTATATTTGTGATCTCAATAGCAGTCTTTTAGATGTGAAGTACGGGGGGAAACTTCGAGCCTTTTCACAGCGTGATCTTAAGGATAAAAACTTTCTTTTTTCACTGGATAGAGAGACCAAGCAGATTCTTTACCTGCGTGTTAAGACACAAAGTTCCATGCAGGTGCCCTTAAGTATCCAAAGTTCTGAAGGGTTGCTTGTTAATGAACATTATCTATATGTTCTTTCGGGGCTTTATTATGGAATTGTCCTGATCATCTTTTTTTATAATCTTTTGAGTTTTATTTATACGCGAAGACGTGATTACTTTTTATACCTTGTTTTTGTAGGGGCTTTTAGTTTATATCAGCTTGCCCTGGATGGCTTGGGAATGCGTTTTTTCTGGTCAGGCTTTGACTGGATGATCATCCATGGTAACGGTACGATGATGGGTTTGATGACCCTTTCTATTATTATGTTTACCCGCTATTTCCTGCAGACCAGAAGCTTCGTACCACGGCTGGATAAGGTTCTTGTCGGATTGGCAGTTCTCATGTTGTTGACGACAGTGATGGGAACCTTTAGACCTTATGGGGAAGTGATTCCGCTGCTTGCGGGCATCTCGGTAATCCTGCCTCCGATGTTGATCTATTCCGGTATTGTTGCGTATAAGAATAAGTTTGAGCCTGCACGTTTTTATATTATTGGATGGGGATGCTTTCTGGGTGGAAGTGTGCTTTTTGCTATGAATAAATTTGCCTGGATAGAGGGGTTTGAATTTTTAGCCTACGCCCAGCAGATCGGCTCAGTTTTACAGATGGTCTTCCTCTCCTGGGCCTTAGCGGATCAACACAAACAATCTGAACGGGAGTACTTGCAAAAGTTATCGGGCCTTAACACCCTCTTGCAAGAAAAGGTGGACGAGGCCTTGGTACAGGTACGCCAGAATGATCAGGTCTTGATTGAGAAGTCACGACTGGCAGCGATGGGGGAGATGATCGAGCAGATTGCACATCAGTGGAGACAACCCCTACAGACCCTGGCGTTGATCAATCAGAACCTCTATTTCAAAGTGCAGTTGGGGACGGTGCATAAGGATGATTGTGTCAACGCCCATGACAAGATCAATGATCAGTTGCAGTATATGTCCCAGACTATTGATGATTTTAGAAACTTCTCCCAGCCACATAAAGAGAAAGAGGTCTTCGTGCTTGAAGAGGTATTAAAAAGTGCCTTGAACCTTAGCGAGGGAAGTCTAAAGTATGCGAAGATCCAAGCTCATAACTTCTCTAAAGAGGAACATCTGTGTTATGGAATGCGTCACGAGATGATGCAGGTCTTTATGAACCTGATCAAGAATGTACAGGATGTGGTGCTTCAAAACAAACTGCGTAATATCTGGATCAAGTTCTTTATCGAGAAGAAGGGTGAAGAGACTGTTATACGTGTGGAAGATAATGCCGGTGGTATCGATGAAGAGATTATCGAAAAGGTTTTTAAACCTTATTTTTCGACCAAAACAGGACATGAAGGTACAGGGATAGGGCTCTATATGTCCCGTGAAATTATTGAACAGAGTATGTCCGGACGTATAAATGTCACCAACAGTGAACACGGAGCGGTTTTTGAAATCGTTTTACCTAGTGTAAGCTTATATGAACAAGAAGTTTAATATTATGAGAACTTATGAAGAAGGAATAGCATTATGATGAAGTATTTTCACAGACAGGTTCAGTTGTGGGGGGAAGATACCCAACAAAGTTTGCAGGATAAAAAGATTGCCATTATCGGTTGTGGGGGCTTGGGATCCTCGCTTGCCTTTGCCTTGGGTGCATCAGGAATCGGGACGATTCATCTGGTTGACTTTGATGAGGTATCGGTGCATAATATCCACCGACAGATCGCCTTTAAGACAGGAGATGAGAATAAGAAAAAATGTGAGGTGGTTGCTGAGGTCATCGAAGCACGTTGTCCCTTTGTCAAGGCAATTCCTCATGATTGTGATTTTGATGCTTTTGCAGCTGAGAATATTGATGTCGATCTGATCATTGACGCTACGGACAATCTGCCAACACGAGGCAAGATCAATGCTTACGCCAAAAGCGTGAACAAGCCCTGGTTATACGGTTCAGTTGAGGCCTTTAACGGGCAGGTTTGTTTCTTTGACAAGGCCTCTTTTGATGTCTTTAAAATTTCGGACAAGGCACCTGCGGGAATCGCCGCACCGATCGTCATGCATATTGCCTCCTTACAGGCCAACCTCGCGCTGCGCTATTTGGCGGGCTTGAGAATTAAAAAAGATTACCTTTATTACCTCTTCTTTGATGACGAGGGGGAGTTAGTGACACAGAAATTCGGACTGCCTACGGCTTAAGATGTCAGAGTATACCTTTGATACTCATGAAGCGGATACCGAGTATCAACGCCTATTGCTGATCCAGAAAGCTTTTGACGAAAAGTCTAAAGCGCATCTTCTTAAAGCAGGACTGAGGGCAGGGATGAAATGCCTTGAAGTGGGTCTGGGTGCCGGTTCTGTAGCGGAGTGGATGTCCGAGCAGATCGGTAAAGAAGGGAGGTTGATAGGTGTTGACCGTAATTGTGCCCATATCAAGCCTCCTGTTGATTATGAGGTGATAGAAGGGGATATTCTTGAGCTTGATATCCCCGAGCGTTTTGATCTGATTCACCTACGTTATGTCCTGATCCATAATATCCACGCAGACAAGATCCTTCATAAACTCTTTGATTTGTTAAGATCTGGCGGCAAACTGATTGTCGAAGAGCCGGATTTTACGCTGGCCAAATGGATTGATGCCAAGGATCTTGATGCCTGCAAACGGGTGAACAGTGCAATGTGCAAGATGTTTGAGCAAAAGGGTTTGAAACCACGGTATGGGGCCATATCCCATCTTGCCCTAGAGTCCGTCGGTTTTAGGATCGATGAAATGAAAAGTTATTTTCATCTTAACAGCGGAGGAGAGGATATCTCAAGGATGATGGCGCTTTCAACACAGGCTTTGAGAGATGAATATGAGCAGACAGGCTTGTGTAATGCAGATGATATAGAGGCCTACATCAATGCCTGCGGGGATAGTGATTCCCTTGGAGTCTATTATGCGACCAATCTGGTCATCGGTGTCAAAGATGAACCTTGCGAAGAGACTCAAGAGGCTAAGCAACTCGAACCGGTAAAAGAGGGTATCTATGAAGCTATACAGTCAGAGCAGATATCTGCCTGTCTTCCTGTGATGAAAACCCTGCGAGAAGGAGTGGAAGAAGAGCTCTTTGTAGCGCGCGTTCAAGAGCAGAGAAGAGAAGGCTATCGGCTCTTTTATTATTTGAGGGAGTCTAAGGTAATTGCCGTTGCGGGATGCCGGATATCACAAAACCTCGCATGGGGACGGCATCTGTATATAGATGATCTGGTTTCACTTTCTGAAGAACGTTCTTTGGGATATGGAGGAAAATTGATGGAGTTCCTTAAACAGATGGCTCAAGAGGAGGGGTGTAAACAGATACACCTGGATTCGGGGGTACAGCGTTTTGAGGCACACCGGTTTTACCTGAATAAGGGATTTCGTATCTCATCGCACCATTTTACAATGGAGCTATAAGACGGAGATATACTCCGCAAGACGTCTGATCTCATCTTCGCTGAGGGGTTTGCTTTGTGCTTGCATGATAGCTTTCATCTTTCCACCGTAACTACCGTTTTGGTACCCTTTAAGGGCTTTTGTAGTCTCCTGAACACTCCACCCCGCAATAGGCTTTGAGCTGTTAAGGGCTGATTTTTTTGCATCACTTCCATGACATGAAACGCATCGTTGGGCATAGATACTTGCGCCGCTTTGAGCCGGCGGAGGGGTGATTTCTTCAGTAGCGGCTTCAGCCGTCTCAGTACGGGTGTTAAGTGTTTTTACGACCTCTTTTGCCTGAGCAATTGTCTCTACCTTATCAGATACTAGACTTTCATGTTTTGCAGGGGGTGTCGTTTGTGTCGAGGTCTCCTGCTTTGTCTCGTTTGAACAGGCGCTAAAGAGTAAAAGGGTGGCAGCAGATAGGAGTAAGGTTCGCATTTATGTCCTTGAAATAGTATGTCGGAAGTTTTAAAAAGCTAATAATAGTCATATCTTGCTAAGTATGTTATTGGATAGGTAGAATAGAGAAGTATTTAAAGCTATACTTAAGTTCCTGCTTTAGCTAAAAAGGATATACTTTCGCAAATTATTTTAGGTAAAAGCCATAGCATGAAATTTGAATCATATCCCTTTGAAAAACTCAACAGACTTCTGGCCGATGTTACACCGGATGAAGGTCATGAATTGATCGCTTTAACGATAGGTGAACCTCAGTTTGAGACGCCGCAATTTATTCAAGAAACTTTGAAGCAGGCCGCTCCTTTACTTAAGAAGTATCCAAAGACGGCAGGGGAGAGTGAGACCAAAGAAGCGATGATACGGTTTAACAAACAACGCTTCAATATTGAGTTGAAAGATGACGAGATTATTCCATGTTTCGGTACCAGAGAAGTCTTGTTTAATTTCCCTCAATTTCTGCTCTTTGATATCTCTGATCCTGTCATGGCTTTTACCAACCCATTTTATCAGATCTATGAGGGTGCCGCTATTGCCTCTCGAGCAAAGATGGTGTTTTTAAACCTGGATGAATCCAATGGCTTTAAACCGAGTATGAGCGAAGCGCAGATGAAGGAAACGGATCTAGTAATATTGAACTTTCCCAATAATCCGACGGCTTCGGTGTTAAGCATAGAAGAACTGGGAGAGTGGGTCAAGTTGGCCCTTGAATATGACTTTGTATTGTTAAATGATGAGTGTTATAGTGAGATCTATATTGACACCCCTCCGCCATCCCTGTTGGAGGCGGCTAAATATGTGGGGAATGATGATTTTAAAAACACTTTGGTCATCAACTCTATATCCAAGCGTTCCTCAGCTCCGGGTCTGCGTTCAGGCTTTATTGCAGGAGATGCGACAATATTAAATGAATATATGCAGTACCGTACCTATGTAGGATGTGCTTCACCCCTTCCTTTGCAGACCGCTGCATCGGCTGCCTGGCTGGATGAAGAGCATGTGGCCGCATCACGTCAGGTATACAAGGAAAACTTTCAGATCGCTCAGGAGATATTGGGGATAGAGATTCCTTCGGCAAGTTTTTATATCTGGTTGAAGGTAGGGGATGAGATAGCCTTTACCAAGCGTCTGTTTGAGAAGTATCACGTCAAAGTCCTTCCAGGTTCCTTCCTGGGCCGGGAGGATGCTGAGGGAAATAACCCTGGTAAAGGGTATGTGCGTATTGCCCTGGTACATGATCAGGAGCATACGCGTATAGCATTGGAGGCGGTAAAAGCATGTCTGAAATCTTAGTGCAGATACGTGAACAGTCCATCGAAGCGATGCATGAGGGTGACATCAAAGCGCTCTATACTCTGGTAGAAACCTATCATGAAGAGCTTACAGAAGAGATGGAACAGGGGCTTTATAACAATATTCTTGAACTTGCCCTTGAGCTGTTAACCAATGCGTTAGAAACACAGAGTACACTCTCATTAGATGATGAGCAGCAGCGTTATACACTCCGTGCCCTATATGAGTATGCAATCTCCCATTACAGTTCTGAGCGTTTTGAAGAGGCAAAGGCTCTTTTTGAAGTGCTTGAGGGGATGGGAGAGAATGAAAACTTTTGCGAGGCGATGGCAATACACGCTGCGGCATCACAATCGCAGATCAATATTGACCGTTTTTTGGATCAATATTGTGAAGCAATCGAGAAATTGGACGATTTTTACATTAATGCGTTTAAGAAAGAGGCACGCGAATTGCTAGAAAAGTATAAAGAATCAAAAGCTGAGAATGCATCGGCGAAGGACAGCAAATGAAAGTACACTTTATCGGTATAGGTGGTATTGGAATTTCTGGACTGGCAAAATTTATGCTGGCACAAGGACACGAGGTAAGCGGTTCGGATATCTCTGAAACTGTTATCACGCAAAAGTTGAAAAAACTCGGGGTAGAGCTAACGGTGCCGCATGATGCATCGGCGATCAAGGATCAGGACCTGGTCATTCATTCGGCCATCATTCGTCCGGATAATGTGGAGGTCATGGCAGCTAAGGCAAAGGGGATCGAGGTACTGGCTCGCCGTGAAGCGCTTCCTATGATCGTTAAAGATAAAAAAGTCTATGCTGTATGCGGCGCTCACGGTAAGAGTACAACCACAGCCATACTCTCATCGGTTTTGGAAGGTTCAGCCATCATCGGCGCCGAGTCCAAAGAGTTTGGAGATAATGTTCGCCATTGTGATTCGGATGTATTGCTTTTCGAAGCAGATGAGAGCGATGGAAGTTTTTTGAACTCGAATCCCTATTGTGCTATTGTCCCTAATGCGGAGCCGGAGCATATGGAGTATTACGATTATAATTTTGATCGTTTCTATGAGGCCTATAAGACCTTTATCAATCAGGCCAGTTTGCGGGTGATCAACGCAGAGGATCCTTTCTTGTCCACATTGGAGTGTGAAGCGATCCGTTTGTATCCGAGCAAGGATATCAAAGGTATTGAATATGTACTGATTAATGAGGAGCCGCATACCCGTTTCGAGCTTAAAGACATGGGTGTCTTTGAAGTATGGGGCTTTGGCGAACATATCGCCATTGACGCTTCTTTGGCCATTCTTGCTGCGGTACAGAGCGAGGATGTCGAGATGGTTCGCCGTAAACTCTTGCACTTTAAGGGGATCAAAAAACGTTTTGATATCATTAATAAACAAGATGCGATCCTTATTGATGACTACGGTCACCATCCAACAGAGATCAAGGCGACCCTTGAGTCGGTCAAAGCCTATGCCGATCTGATGGGAATCGATAAAATCACCGCGATCTGGCAGCCTCATAAATACAGTCGTACCATCGATAACCTGGATGCCTTTATCAACTGTTTTGAAGGTGCTTCTGAATTGATCATCTTGCCGGTGTGGGCGGCAGGTGAGACAAAACGTGCTATTGATTTTGAAAAAGATTTTGAACGATACAGTCCAATGATGGCAGACGGGGTAAAGCGCAGCAATAATGACTTAGATGTGATCAAAGACAATAAGATACTAAAATCCCTTGACAAGGGCTTGATTGTCGGCTTTGGAGCTGGCGATATCACCTATCAGCTCAGAGGGGCGTCTTAATGGCCTATATCTTTGGGATTATTCTTTTAGTTCTACTTTTTGTAGTGCTACATTTTTTTACTGAGATCTCGCTCAAGCAAAAAGTCGGAGTCATCTCTATTTTGGCTCTGTTGATATTGGGGGCTTATCTGTATAACCTGGGGAATGAAAAGCGTCGGGTACATTTGGAAAATGTATTGCTGGACTTTACCCATGGCAAGAGTATCTCCTGCCAGGGGATGGATATCAATAATTCTCAATTCTCTTACAGTTCGGGAACACAGACCTTTTTAGGGCTGAAAAACACCGAGATGTCTGGACGTCTGATCTCTCTCGATACATGTCAGTAAACGAAACCTTGATCACCCAGCTTGACCTGGGTGCTTTTCTCTCCTCTTTTTCAGATTTTCTTTCCCGTGAAAAACCGCTCTATATCGAAGGGGATCAAAACAGGCATTTTGAGATCATCAATGGTCTGGATAAGTATGAGTTTAAGGCGCCTGTTAAGGTAAAAAACCTGGACTCGCCCCTGGCTTATCTGAAGAAACAGGGACAGTTAAATCTTGAGGATATCTTTGAGTTTGTCAAGATCGTGCGTTATTTTCGCTATTTGCAGAGTCGGGACTTTGAAGGCACATTGGGAAGCTGGATCAACGGAATTGAAATCCATGAAGAATTTCATGAGCTTGATAATTATTTTGATCTGGAAGGAAACTTCAACGAGGACCTTGATGAGGATTTAAGCCGTATGAACCAGCGTCTTAAGCAGCTCAAAGAACAGCTCTCCGCAGCGATGAAACGACTCTTGTTTACCCAAAAACTGGAAAATTATCTGGTGGATAGACAGGTGCATTTTTTCAATGATGAAGAGTGTCTTTTGCTGCGCCCGGGATTTAATCATTATCTCAAGGGGAATATTGTCGGTCGCTCGTCGGCGGGTTTCTTTTATGTCTCTCCCGAGTCTATCTCCAATCTCAAATCCCAGGTACGTTCAGTGATGCAGGAGAAGGAGGCGAAACTTTTTGATTATGCCCGAAGTTTTTCTTCGAGTATGGTGAAAATGCATGGCTTTTTGAAGTTTGTCAACCGCAGTTTTGATACCTTTGATCATTATCAGGCCCGTGTCTTTTTTGCACGCTCAAAGAACCTGCATATACTTAAAGCCGAAAAATCCGATGTGATCATTCTAAATGAGTTTAAACACCCGGCCATTGCCAAGGCCAAGGCGATCAGTGTTGACTTTTCCAATCCGGTCTTGATGGTGACGGGGGTCAATGCAGGTGGTAAGACGATGCTACTTAAGGCCATCCTTTCAGCGGCCTATCTGGCAAAGTACCTGATCCCTCTGCCTGTCAACCCGAAGCACACCCGTATCGGGACCTTTAAGCATATTCAGGCCATTATTGATGATCCGCAAAATGTCAAAAATGATATTTCTACCTTTGCCGGACGGATGCTTTCCTTTGGGAAGCTCTTTGCGCAGGATAAGATGCTGGTGGGAGTGGATGAGATAGAGCTGGGGACAGACTCTGATGAGGCTGCAGCTCTGTTTAAAGCGATGCTTGAAGCTTTGATTGACAAGGGGATGAAGATCATTATCACTACCCACCATAAGCGTCTGGCATCTTTGATGGCTGAGAACCGCAAGGTCTCGTTGATGGCAGCGGTATATGATGAACAAAATCGTCAGCCTACCTATACATTTATGCAGGGGATCATCGGAAAGTCTTATGCTTTCGAGACAGCTCTGCGTTACGGTGTACCGGCACATCTGGTCGAAGAGGCCAGGGGAATCTACGGTGAAAACCATGAAAAACTCAATGCCCTGATCGAGCGTTCATCGGAATTGGAGCGCTCTTTGCAGCTTAAGCATGAAGAGCTGGATAGGCAGCTTGAAGCGGTTTATGAGGAGAAAAAAGAGCTCAAGGCGTTAAAAGAGACGATCTACTCCGAATTAAAGGGAGAAAAGGAGAGTTTGAATCAGGCTTATCAAAAGGCGATCAAAGAGGCCAAGGCCGCGATTCGCTCCAAAGACGAAAAAGAGCTTCATAAGGCACTCAATCGGGCCAACAAAGAACTCCCTAAAGATAAACCCCATCAGAAGGTTAAAACGGAGTACAGTTTCAAGGTTGGAGATGTGGTACAGTATCGACGTACCAGGGGAACGATCCTCTCTATTAAAAAGAAAGAGGCTATGATCGAGGCTGATGGCATGAAATTGCGGGTGAAACTCGTAGAACTAAAGCCAAGCGATAAAGAACTGCTTAAAAAGAAGAAGTCCCAGGTCACGGTAGAAAAAGAGAAGCGATCGGGCTTGAAGCTTGATCTCCATGGATTACGCGCAGAAGAAGCGATCGAGAAGATGGATCTCTTTCTCTCTGATGCATTGATAGCAGGATGGGATGAGGTACTTATCTATCATGGCATAGGAACCGGTAAACTGGCTTATGCGGTCAAAGAATTTTTGAAGGTACATCCTTCGGTTAAGTCTTTTTCGGATGCCCCGGCACATATGGGAGGATTCGGTGCTAAGGTCGTTGAGCTTTAGCGTGCAGATGCGTCTTTTTCCTGCTTAGTATAAATATAAACTATAATAGTATATGAATGTGCTATAATCGAGCTGATTATATCGATAAGGGTTTAGGGATAGATGGAACATCTTCATGATTTAATGGAACTCGGCAAAGAACTGAAAGTCTTATATGTTGAAGATGATGAAAACCTTCGCCTGGAGACAACTAAGATCATCGAACGTATCTTTGACCAGGTCGATGTTGCCAGTGACGGGGTTGAGGGATTTGATGCCTTTAGGCAAAATAAGTATGATCTGGTGATAACGGACATCGAGATGCCGGAGGTCAACGGTATCGAGATGAGTAGGAATATCCGTTCTATTGATGAAGATACGCCTATTGTCGTTGTATCCGCCTATTCAAATACGGATTATTTTATGGATGCGATCGCGATCGGGATCGATTATTATATCCTCAAGCCTATTAAGATGCCCCGTCTTATCGATACGCTCTTCTCTGCCGTTAAACGGGTAACCGATAAACGTATTGCTGATGCCTATCGTTTAAACGAGATCTCCCAAAAGGTCGAACAGGCCAGTGAGCAGATGCTAGCAGAGATCACGAATATTTCTCCCAATCCTACGATTGTTTATGCAGATGGGAGCATTACCTTTATGAATCGTGCCTTTCAAGAACTTTTTGAAGAAGGGGATCTGAAAAAACTGGTAGCGAATGAGCAGCATCTGTGGAGTTTTCTTAATGAGAAGATATCGATTGACAGTGTCGTCAATACCGCGAAC
Organism: Sulfurimonadaceae bacterium; assembly: GCA_041562075.1. Taxonomy (GTDB): domain Bacteria; phylum Campylobacterota; class Campylobacteria; order Campylobacterales; family Sulfurimonadaceae. The sequence goes on from JBFEYO010000009.1 coordinate 15,412, forward strand.
GACTTCTTGGAACAGTTGGATGATTTCGAGCAAAAAGGAAATAAGCATAAGATCTCTATTCGCACCAAAAATGGCCGAAAGATCTTCTTTGTATTTAGAAATGTCCTGAATATGGAAGGTAAACAAGAATCTTCGGTGTATACTTTCAATGATATTACGGTCCTTGAATACCAAAAGGTACAGATCGATCAGTACAATGAGTATATGAATGAGTTGATGTACACGAAGTACAAATCAAATGCCAGTGAAGGGCAACCTGATATCATCGACAAAGTAAAATTTTAAACTATCTGCAAGACCCTATATAACGGAAGATTATGACACACGAAGAATACCTCAAAGATATTGAACAATTAAACCTCTATGCCTATCATTATTATGTCCTGGATGATCCTATCACCACCGATGAAGTCTATGACAAGCTCTATCATGAAGTCCTTGAGTATGAAGAGAATAATCCACAGATGACTGCTTCTGATTCACCTACTCAGCGTGTGGGAGATATTATCTCAGAGGGTTTTGAGAAGGCGCAGCACCTTAGTCGTATGTGGTCCTTGGAGGACCTGTTTAATGCAGAAGAGCTGCAAAAGTGGCTGGATAAGGTCGCAAAGCTGAGTGAAAACATCTCTTTTTACTGCGAGCCAAAATATGACGGGGCGAGTTTAAACCTGATTTATGAAGGGGGTGAATTACAACAGGCGATTACCCGTGGAGACGGTCAGATCGGTGAGGATATTACCCAAAATGCCAAGACAATCCGCTCTATCCCTTTGAAAATCTCCCACAAGGGACGTTTGGAGATCCGTGGGGAAGTGGTGATCTTCAAAGGGGAGTTTGAAAAGATCAATACAGAGCGCAGTGCCCAGGGAGAAGCTCTTTTTGCCAATCCACGTAACGCGGCGGCGGGAAGTCTGCGTCAGCTGGATTCAAAGATCACGGCGTCGCGCAACCTGGTCTTTTTACCCTATGGTCTGGGAGAGAATGAACTTGAGTTTGAACGCTTAAGTGAAAAGATGGCCTACATCTATGATCTGGGCTTTCGCAGACCGCCTTTGCGTTCTTTGGCGAAGGGCTTTGATGAGATCCAGGAAGTTTATGAACAGATGGTCAAAGAGCGCGATGACTTTGACATGATGCTTGATGGCATGGTGATCAAGGTTGATCAGATAGAAGCCCAGGAGGAGATGGGTTACACCGTTAAAAATCCTCGCTGGTCGGCGGCTTATAAATTCCCTGCGGTAGAGAAGATCACGAGAATAAAGGATATCTTGTTACAGGTGGGGCGCTCCGGTGCGGTGACTCCGGTGGCGGTGGTGGAACCCACACCGATCGAGGGGGTCGTCGTCGAGCGTGCAAGCCTGCATAACTTTGATGAGATCGACAGAAAGGATATCCGTATCGGAGATAAGGTCATCATCCTGCGATCAGGGGACGTTATACCAAAGATCGTGAAGGTACTGACCCATGAGCGCGCTGCGGGGATAGAAGCCTATCAGCGACCGACTCAGTGCCCGGTATGTGCCAGCGAACTGTTAGATGAGGGTGCGTTGACAAAATGTCAAAACCTAGAGTGTTCATCCCGCGTGGTCAACTCCATTATCTATTTTGCTTCCAAACCCTGTTTAAATATTGACGGTCTGGGGGATAAGATCGTCGAGACCCTTTTTGAGGAGGGACTGATCAAGAGCGTAATCGACCTATATAGCTTGAGTTTGGAGCAGCTATTGGAGCTTGAAGGTTTTAAGCAGAAAAAGTCTCAGAACTTGATCGATTCAATTGTCGCATCCAAGGGTAAGGAGTGCTGGCGTTTTATCAATGGTATGGGAATCGAGCATATCGGTGAGGTGGCCTCGAAGTCGCTGTGTGAACATTTTGGTCTGGGATTTACGCAAGCGGACAAGGACGCTTTGATAGCCATTGACGGTATCGGTGAAGAGATGGCGGAATCGGTATTGGAGTTTGTGCGTGTCAATGGGGAGTACATTGCCCGTTTGCAAGAGGTATTGCAACCTCAGGCCCCTGCGCAAAAGGCCGAAGCAGAAGATAACCCCTTTAAGCAAAAGACTGTGGTACTCACAGGTAGTATGAGCGAGTCCAGGGGTAACATCAAGAGCATGCTTGAAACACTGGGAGCGAAGGTTTCCGGATCCGTCTCTAAAAAAACAGATTATCTGGTGTATGGCGAAGATGCGGGAAGCAAGTATGATAAAGCACTCTCACTGGGAGTTGAAGCGATCACTGAAGCGCAGATGCGCCAGATGATTGGATAAAAGAGGTTGAGTAGATCAAAATATTCAGTTTGGCTTGTGGCGAAGCGGATATACTTCGCTCACGGATTATATGCAAGAAGGATACGGGATTATGATTGGACCTGAACAACTGCCGATGGTAGATACCGTCAGCATGAATGATATACATTTTGAGACGATTTTATTGATTAATAAACTTTCAGACGCAATTGATACTGCAAATGCGCAGGGTGTCAATTCAGGTTTTGAGGAGCTCCTTGATCACATGAAAGGGCATTGTCAGCACGAAGAAGAGATGATGGTCGAGAAAAAGTTTCCTCCCTATCCGGCCCATAAAGAGGAACATGACCTGGCATTAAGTGATATGCAAGAGGCGGCGGAAGCCTTCAAAACAAGCGGTGATTTTGATCAGGCGAAAAAGTACATCGAGTTGAATCTCAGCCCATGGTTTTTACAACATACTGAGACAATGGACGCAGTGACCTCGATGTTTTTGGAGAACTCAGAAGTACACCTGGCCTATTGGGAACGTCTGAAGCCGCGTAAAAAAGGCGGACTGTAAGTCAACTAAATGATAAAGGAGATGAAATGGCCTATAATGAACTAAGCCCCGAAGAGCAATATGTGATTTTAGATAAGGGGACGGAACCTCCCTTTAGCGGAAAGTTTTATAAGCATGAGAAAGAGGGTGTCTATACCTGTAGGCAGTGTAATGCGGCACTGTTTAAATCAGAGGACAAGTTTGATTCGGGAACGGGTTGGCCGAGTTTTGATGACGAAATCCCCGGAGCGGTCAAGCGGGTACCTGATTCTGATGGCTATAGGGTAGAGATCGTCTGTGCCAACTGTGGCGGACATCTGGGACATGTTTTTGAAGGTGAGGGGATGACAGCTAAAAGCACACGTCATTGTGTCAACTCTATCTCTTTGGACTTTGAAGAAGCTGAGTAGAGCCTGTATTTATACCCTCTTTGTATAGTATAATTATGAAAATAGATAGAGGGCGGCCTGTATGGTAAGACTGGATCAGTATTTAGTAGAACATAATCTGGTGGATAGTCGGAACAAGGCACAACAGCTTATTAAAGATGCTAAGGTAAGTGTGGATAAGAGGGTGATCACCAAGCCTTCATTTAAGGTCTCTACGGAAGTGGTAGAACTGGATGATATGCATGTTTATGTCTCCAGAGCGGCATATAAGCTCAAAAACTTTTTACCCTTGCTTCCTTTTAGTGTTGAGGGGATGAACGCTCTGGACATAGGCTCCTCTACCGGCGGTTTTACAGAGGTACTGCTGATGAATGAGGCAGCCTCTGTCACCTCTGTTGACGTCGGCTCGTCACAACTGCATGATAAACTTCTTTCAGACGCAAGGGTCACGAGTGTAGAAAATCAGGATATCCGTGATTTTAACAGTGAAAAGGCCTTTGATCTCATTACCTGTGATGTCTCTTTTATCTCGCTATCACATATTATCGAGGCGATAGACCGTTTGGCCAAAGGCTATATTATTGTATTGTTCAAGCCTCAATTTGAAGTTGGCAAGGCTATTAAACGCGATAAGAACGGTGTCGTCACGGATAAAAAGGCAATCTCGGCGGCAATGACCCGTTTTGAAGACAGTTGTACATTATTGGGCTGGGAAAAGGTCTTGATGGAGGCTTCTTCCCTTAGTGGAAAAGAGGGTAATGTCGAGTACTGTTATTGCTATAAGCATTCAAGTGAGAAGAAATAAGAGGAACGATGGCTATAAACACGACGATTGATTCCATTGCTATCGGGGGCTTTGATGGTATGCATACCGCCCATCAATATCTGTTTGAACATCTGAATGAGAAGAGTGGGGGTGTTATATCCATAGAGACCGGATATGCAGATCTGACGCCGGGAATCCATCGTCAGGCCCATACCCATTTTCCTCTGTTCTATTATCAGCTTGATGCTATCAAAGCGCTCAGCGGGGCAGACTTTATTAAAAAACTGCATGAAGATTTTCCAAAATTGAAAAAGATCGTCGTTGGATATGATTTCCATTTTGGTAACAAACGTGCCTGTTCCTGTGAGGACCTTAAGCGAATGTTTAAGGGAGAGGTCATTATCGTTGATGAGGTGAAGGTGATGGGTGAGCCCGTGCATTCGCGACACATACGCCAACTCCTTGATAAAGGCGAATTGGAAAAGGCAAATCTCTATCTTGGGTATAACTATCAACTGGTCGGAAACGTGATCAAGGGGCAGGGGATCGGTAAAGAGAAGCTGGTGGCAACGATGAATATCCAGACAGAAGGCTTTCGCCTGCCAAAAGAGGGGGTATATGCCACACTGAGCCGTTTGGATGATGGAAAACTATACCCTTCGGTGAGCTTCATCGGTCATCGTAGTATCACGGATAACTCCTTCGCAATCGAGACCCATATATTGGAGTCAGAGGTACCGACCTCCAAGAAGGTCACGCTTTCATTTTTACATTATATCCGAGAGAATCGAGGTTTTGAGAGTTTTGAAGCACTCAAAACACAGATTGACCTGGATATTATAGAAGCCAAGAAGGTGATTCATCTTCTGGAATTATAAGTCTATGACTTCATTTCACTCCTTTTTTCTTGCTACATGAGATAAACCAGAGTGGTTTAATCGGGTATTTTGAATTCGTTTTTTTATGTTTATATAGTATATTAAATGATTTAAACCCCTATTTTTAGGGGCTTTAATATGATTGCCTTATTCGGTTTAATATTTTATATCATTAATCCTAAGTATTTATATCAGGATTAATCTTATTGGTTTACTTGACTATAGTAAATAAATTGGTTACAATACCTGTATAATATTTAGAAAAAGGATTTTATATGGCACCAGCCTGTCCTATATCATTTCGTCAAATTGATGGTACAGTGATTCGTATTAACTCATTGAGTATTACTTTGATGCTGATGGCTTACCTTTTCTCTTCACAGATTCTTTTTATCTATATCTTGGGGATTGATCTTATTATTCGCCTGTTTATCAACAAGCGTCTTAGCCCGATTAATCAACTTAGTCATCTGATCAAAGCCTTGATCCGTGCGAAGACACATCAGACAGATGCCGGGGCAAAACGTTTAGCAGCCTATTTCGCCCTTGGTTTTTCATGGGCAGTGATCCTCTTTCATACCCTTAGTCTAATCTATGTGGCGAAGATCGTGGCGATTATTTTTGTGGCGTGTAGTGCTTTGGAGCTTTTCTTCAATTACTGTGTCGGGTGCAAGGTCTATTACCTCTATCATAAATTGGTTGGTTAATGGCCGGTATCTCGACAAAGGGTCTGTATGGCCTTGCGGCAATGTATGAACTTGCTCAAAAATCTACCCAGGAACCGATGCAGATCAAAGAGATCTCAGCCAATGGAAACATCCCCCACAGCTATCTTGAACAACTTCTGTCGATTCTTCGTAAAGCAGGACTGGTAAAAAGTGTACGGGGCGCCCACGGAGGGTATTTTCTAGCGCGCAGGGCAGATGATATCAAGGTCTTGGATGTTCTTGAAGCACTGGAAGGCAAACTTTGCAAGGTTGAACTGCAAAGCAGCAACCCTGTTTTGGAGATGTTCTGGAATGATACCCATTCCAAGGTGCAGGCCCTTTTCTCTCTCAAGCTTTCAGATCTAGACCGCTATTATCAGCAGATCTCCTTTGAGATCTAATAGGAGCTTCTGCTGACCTGGTGATAGACTCGGGTCGCTTTGACTTCACCAATGAACAAGTTGTCTGCGAGGACGGCCTCTTTGATATGTCCGTCGTTGTCCAAAGACAAGAGCACATTCACATCATCCTCGCTCTTATCAAGAGCCTGTACTTTCAGTTGATAGACCTTCTCTTCGTTTTTTCCAAACTCCTTGTAAAGACGTTCTTTTTCCATTCCTTCAAGGAAGGAGAGTGTAATATCTTTTTCATCATTATGCGCACCAACGGCTAAAAGGGTGTGCTTTTTATTGCCCGCATTACAGTTTAGAACAGTGTTCAGGTAAGCACTTAAAAGGTCCTGTTCGTTGTAGGTTTCTAGTTCCACTTCCTTGTTGGAATGTTCAAGCACCTCTGTTTTAACGATCTTAAAGGCGATAGGGTCAAAACTGCTCTTCTTAATCAGCTCTGACTTCTCTTCGTTAAGACGCACACTGCGTTTTTGATGATCGAAAGTGTAGGTCTGAATACGTTCACCTTGGTCATTCTTCTTAATGCGGGTAAATGTATGCGGAAGATACCTACCCTCCTGTATTTCGCCTTCGCTTACATAAGTTTCAACTCTGTTCCCCGTCAAGGTGGCAGCCGTGCCTGTCATGGTCGCAACGACCTTTGCCTTATAGCTATCTGCACCTTTTTGTATACTGACATCAGCATATCCAACCTTCCCGAACATACCCACATCCACATCATAGCGGGTAGAAAAGTCTGCAGCCAGCAAAAAGGGCATAAAACATAGGCTTAAAATAAATAATCTCATCTATACTCCTTTACTTTATTAATATAACACCTTTAAGTGGGAGAAATGTGTGCGTTGTGAAGAATGCTTTGCTATAATGTCTGCATGAAATGGACGCGTTATGTTTTATTGGTGTTGATACTCTTTACCTTAAGTGCCTGTCAGCTGTTTGAGGATTCGAAAGAACTGCAGGAGAAGAAACAGGAACTTGCCCTGAAAAAGCTTCAGGTTGAGCAAGAACGCGAATTGGCACAGATTCAGATCCAAAAAGAGCTGGCTTTGATCGACAAGGAGAAGGAGCTGGCCTTAGAGAAAATGCATAATGAGCTTAAGGCCAAAGAACTTGATGCCAATAGTGAAAAAGAGTTGGAGCTGATCAAGCAGAAGTTGGCACTGCAACAGAGCAATAATGACCTGAACTTTCAAAAATATCTTTTTATGTTTTTAGGCCTGATGGTCGTAGTAGCGGCCTTTTTTATCTTCTACTATTACAAGCGTAAACGAGAAGATGAACTGCGTGCCTATAACGACAATTTAAAAAAGTATTTTTATATGAAAGAGAATGAATCACGTATGAAGATTGCGGAAAAGATCCTTGACACCATTGCTGAGGGTGATTTGAGTGCTGAAAACGAGCAGAAATTGATCAATGCCTTTGCGAAAGAGGCCACAGGGGAAGCAGATCATATTGCCCATATTGATGATGACGCGCAGATCGTTGAAGCGATAGAACATAAGAAAGAAGAAGAGTGAAATTTAGTGATTTTGATTTATCCGAAGCCACCCTGGAGGGTGTTGCATCGGCTGGATATACGGAACCGACTCCTGTACAAGAAGCGGCTATACCCTATGCTCTAAAGGGCCGGGATCTGCTGGTGTCTGCCAAAACCGGTACGGGAAAAACGGCAAGTTTTTTACTGCCTATTATAGAGCGTCTGATACAAAGACCCGATATAGAAGAATTCCGACATCCCCGTGCATTGGTTGTGGTACCGACCCGTGAACTTGCCCGTCAGATCGGAGAGAGTTTTAAGGTCTATGCTGCCCATACCTCCTTGAAACATATGGTGCTTGACGGTGGAGGAAAGTTGCCTACTCAGGCCAAGCGTGTACAAGAGGGACTAGACCTTCTGATCGCAACGCCGGGTCGTCTGATCGATCTTGATAAATTGAAAAAACTCTCCTTGAGCAGGGTGGAGGTTCTGATCCTGGATGAAGCAGATACAATCTTTGATATGGGCTTTATTCGGGATCTGGATGCAATCTTGCAGATGATCCCCCATGAGCATCAAAACATGCTGTTTTCAGCGACTTTCCCGGCAACGGTCAAACGCCTTAGTGAGGAACTTCTAAAAAATCCCGAACATATTACGGTGGACAGGATGGGTTCAACGGCAGATGAGATCAAGCAGGTGGTCTATACCGTTGATAAAAAGAAAAAGTCTGAGCTTCTTTCATATATGATTGGTGCGCAAAACTGGCAACAGGTCCTGGTCTTTACCCGTACAAAGGTATTAGCACAAAAGGTTGAAGCGGATATGATCGAGGCGGGCCTTAGTGCCAGTTCCATCCATGGGGATAAGAAACAGGGTGCTCGAAGTAAGGCGTTGAATGCTTTTAAAGAGGGGAAGTTTCGTGTTCTTGTGGCGACGGATATTGCGGCGAGAGGTTTGGATATCGACAACTTGCCTTATGTGATCAATTATGACCTTCCCAAACATTCAGCAGAGTATATTCACCGGGTCGGTCGAACGGGACGTGCAGGGAAAAAGGGCTTGGCCATCTCCTTTGTCTCCCCTGATGATGAGGGGATGTTAAAAAATATCGAGCAGCTCTTACGGAAAGAGATCCAAAAACGCCGTATACGTGGGTACGAACCGGAGCAAAAAGAGGAAGTAAAGCGTCACTTCGAGGGTAAGAAAGAGCAGATCAAGGGTGCCTTTGGTCATAAAAAGAAAAAGACACCGGCCAAAAGCAAGAAAACAACGAAGCGAGGCGTTTCACAACGGGAAGCACAAGCACAGAAAACACAGCGTGGTTCACAGTCTAAAAAGAAGAAAGATAAATCAGGAAAAGGAGGAGGTCGTTGATGGAAGAGAAAACATGGGTAAGTGCGATTGATACCAAGGCACAGTTGGCAGAACTGATCACCCTGGCTGAAGACGGGGATCTGGAGGAACTGTTTATAGCCCAATGTGTGGGAGTGGATGTTGCCGGTCAAAACTGGAGGGTCGGACAGATCTTGATTTTCAGTTTTTCAAACGGGAGTGAGGTCAGGGAGCGCTTGGATAAGATTGGAACAACACTGGATCTGGACGCTTTGGATGATAGTTATTTTGAAGAGATAGAGGGTCATATGGCGCTGAAGCATGTATTATATCCCCAATCTGAGGAACAAGAAGAGCAAATCATTGCCCAACTGCCCTAATCTTGGTTATACTTACGTCAGCAATCTATAAACAGGAAGAAAAATTCTAAAACTACCAAAAAGTATCGCCTCCCTGGATACCTCCGATATCGGCGATAATCTGCTCTATTATGACTACAGTATCAAACATCTTTTAAAACTGGATGCCAAAGGGGTAGATAAAGAATCTCCTGAATACCTAAGCTCCTATCGCTCCTTTGAGGGAGCGGTGTATGAAAATTATCTATATGAAAAGTTACTGCTTTTTATGAAGGATAATCCTCAGATTGGTCAATTTATCCTCAAAGGACCCCATGCAAAACCTTCGGGGGCCCAATCAAATGCTTTGTATGTTAACAAAAAGGGTCAGATCATCTATCGTACCCGGTCCATTGAGATTAATGAGTTCGACGGACTGATCTATAATGAGAAAGAGATCTATTTTATCGAGATGACACTGATCAAGTCAGTAACCAATCTTAAACGCCGTCTGCGGAAAAAAAAGGCGCTCTTGGAAGTGCTTTTTCCTGATCATGAGATCAAGGCACTGATCATTTTAAATGAGGGGGTCAGCGGCAGCAGGCAATTGCCTTCGTATTGTACGGTATGGATCACCAAGCCTTTTGTCGCCGATGATGTGTATAACTGGCTGAAGGCTAAAAACAGGCGTAAACGCAAGCCTTTTTTACGTCCCAAGGCACCCAATCTGGTAGGAGACGAGGTCCTGGATGTCTTTCCTTTTAGATATTACAATTCACTGGGCTGGATGCTGCGCCGTTTACGGGCTAAGAAAAATGCCGTCTTGAATATGGGTTTTTTAAAAACAGAGGTATGTACCCGTTATATCGATCTCTTTACCAAGGTCTATCTGGGGTACATGAACAAGGTGGATTTTGAGAAGCTATATCCTGAAGTGCCGAATGTAACGGATAAGGTAGTTGTCTCTATAGAAAAAGATCACACGGGCGCCCTGTTACTGACCTATTTTATGCAACATAGCCGTAAAAAACTGGATAATGTAGTCATTAAAGAGAAGAAAGCGAGTGTTGTGAAGAAAGATCCTTATGGGATCTCTGTTACAGAAGTCTTTCATGTCTTACGCATTATGGATGAGTCCTTTGTCTTGAGTATCAAAGACATCCATGTGGTGGAAAAACTGTTACGTTCCTTGGACCCCTCTTAAAACCCTTCTAGTAAAATATGCCAGATCCTGTCAATTTCCCTGTCATTTAAAAAAAGGCTGGATCCACTGGAAAAGAGTTCCTTAATAGCATTTATATTGATAGGCAGGGCGTGGATGCATTCAGCATGAGCCGGTAGAAAGGCCCGTATGAGTGTAATATCTTCAACAATTGGCATCTCACAGAAAAAGCATTGCATCTCTTCATGCAGACGACCCTCAAAGGCAAGAAGCTTGACATAAGACTCAATGGCAATGCGTTTGGGGTTCTGGGTCTGCCAGATGCCTGCTGCATCTTCAAGCAGGGTAAAATAAAAAGGATCAAGTTCTTCAGAGTCTTGAAGATGTTTGTGAAAAAGAGCACAAAACTGCTGCCATATAAAGAGACGACTTCGCTCACGCATCCAGGGAAAGCCCAAGTGGATTACATCCCTAAGACGGGAGATAGAAGATTTTACGGAAGCTTCACTCTCAAAATCGATCTTGAACCCCAAGTTGATCTGTCCATGCCGTGCACCGTAAAAACGATAAAGTGTATATAAGTTATGATGCGTTAGAATGGTTACAATAACATCTTCGTCACGTGCTTTATTGACGTTGATTATATATCCCTGCAAATTTGCTCACTTTATTGGCTAAGTTGGGTGAATTCTACACCTTGTCTCTAGAAATGCTCCTTAACCCCTTATAATTTAAATAAGTTTTAACCAATATTTTCCTATAATGTACTACTAATTTTCTTAAATATGACAAGTTTGTTTAAAACTTGCTTAATTTTAATTAAGAATTATGAAATTTATGCGAAAGGTCTTAATTTGAATAAAAGATTAACTTCATTTAAAGATAACTGTGGATTTGGTTTAGTTGCAAGTATCAACAATACCCCTTCACATACTTATTTAGAAAATGCTATTACTGCTTTGGAACGTATGATGCACCGTGGTGCGGTTGCAGCTGATGGAAAGACAGGAGACGGTTCTGGTCTATTGATGTCGATGCCGACAAAGTTTATGGCAAAAAAAGCGAAGGAAGCCGATATCGTTCTTCCTGAACAGTATGCGGTTGCTATGGTCTTTACAAAAGATATGGCACATCTGGATGTACTGGAAGCCATGTGTGAGAAGAATGATCTTAAAGTGATCTGGAAGCGTCCTGTCCCTGTTGATACAGACGCACTTGGTGAACAGGCTTTGGCATCATTACCGCAGATGATTCAGGTCTTTGTCAAACCCAACTCACTGATCTCAACAAAACGTTTTGACGCTCTTTTATATCTTTCGCGTAAAGAGACAGAACATGCCCTTGTTGAAGATGAAGACTTTTACATCCCTTCCATGTCATCACGGGTGATCTCTTATAAGGGATTGGTGATGCCAACGACGATCAAGCAGTTTTATGTGGATCTTCAGGATGAGGATTTTGAAATCTCTTTTTCACTGTTCCACCAGCGTTTTTCTACGAATACACTGCCACAATGGCGTCTTGCACAGCCATTTAGAGCGGTGGCTCATAATGGTGAGATCAACTCGGTAGAAGCAAACCGCTTTAATGTGGAAGTTAAATCAGAATCCATCAAATCTGAGGTTTTTTCAGATGAGGAGATTTCACGTATCCTTCCAATTCTACAAGAGGGTTCATCGGACTCAGCTTCTGCGGACAACTTTTTTGAATTCCTATTGGCCAACGGTACGGATTTCTTCAAAGCAGCGCGTTCAGTCATTCCTGCGCCATGGCAGAATGCACCGCATATGGATGCCGAGTTACGTGCTTTTTATGAGTACAACTCAACGGTATTTGAAGCCTGGGACGGTCCGGCAGCCTTCTCATTGACTGACGGTCGTTATATCGGTTGTGTGCTGGACAGAAATGGTTTACGTCCATCAAAATATATCGTCACCAAAGATGGGATGTTGCTGATCTCTTCTGAATATGGTGTTTTGGATATTGATGAAGAGAACATCCTTGAGCGTAATCGCTTACAATCAGGGGAGATGATCGGTCTTGATCTGAAATACGGAAAAGTTCTTAAAGATAAAGACATCAATGATTACCTCAAAGGTGCCAATCCTTACATGCAATGGCTTAATGAGAATATGGTCTATCTTCAAGAGCATGTAGATGAACAGTATGTCAAGGCTTGTGAGTATAAGAAAGAGGAATTGACTATCCGTCAGCGTTTCTATAACATCACTCATGAGGTGATTGAACAGGTCATTGAACCGATGATGAAAGATGGTAAAGAAGCCGTAGGATCCATGGGAGATGACACACCGATGGCTGCCTTCTCGGAGAAACAGCGAAACTTTTCGGACTTTTTCAAGCAGAAGTTTGCCCAGGTAACCAATCCACCGATCGATCCTATCCGTGAAAAAGTGGTCATGTCCCTGAATACCGGTTTTGGTGAAATTCACAATATCCTGGATGATGCACCTTCCCATGCCCATCGCCTAAAGGCGATTTCACCTATCATCACTAAAGAGAAGTTAAATGTACTTCTCTCTTTCGGTGATACGACCAGTGCACGCTATCAGGACTGTTATAAGAACAAGACTTTTTCAACCGCTTATAGAGGGGATATGAAAGAGGCATTGGACGAACTGGTAGAGACAATCGCTACAGCGGTAGCTGAAGAGGGAATCCGCATTGTCGTTCTTTCGGATGCCGAGTTGAGTGAAGAACGCCCGACGATACCGATGTTGATGGCAATAGGACGTCTGAACCAGACCCTGTTACATAAAGGCAACCGTCATTTGGTCTCTATTATTGCACAAACCGGTGAGGTACATGATTCCCATGCAGCAGCAGCGATGATCGCCTTTGGTGCATCGGCGATTTTCCCTTACCTCTTGTTCTCGACAGCCCTTGCGCGCTTGGAACAGTCCAAGGCATTGACAATGTCATGTCATGAAGCGATGAAATCGGTACATACGGCCCTTAACGGCGGTCTACTCAAGATCATGTCCAAGATGGGTATCTCTACGATCGCATCGTATCGTAACTCAAGTCTGTTTGATATCCTGGGTCTCTCTTCTGAGATCTGTGAAGATTGTTTTTCTGATGCCCAGTCGCTGATTCCGGGGTTAGGGTATGCAGATATTCAAGAGCGTGTAGAAACAGCCCATAAAAAAGCGTTTGAAGATGACGGATTTAAATCGATCTTCCCGTTAACGGTGGGTGGTTTTTACAAATTTTATAACGGTGAAGAGTATCATGACTTCGGTCCATCGGTGATCCACTCTATCCATAAAGTTGTCGAAACAGGGAAAACTGAGGATTTTGAGGCGCTTAAAAAGCTTGTCAACAACCGTGGACAGAAGTTTATCCGTGATTTCTTGGAGATCAAGTCAGATAGAAAAGCGATCGATATCTCCGAGGTCGAGCCAAAAGAGGCTATCTTCAAACGTCTCGCTTCAGCAGCAATGTCTCTGGGCTCTATCTCTCCGGAAGCACATGAATGTATCGCCGAAGCAATGAATACTATAGGCGGTATGTCAAACTCGGGTGAGGGTGGAGAAGACGCAGCGCGTTTTGGAACCATCAAAAACTCCAAGATCAAGCAGGTCGCTTCAGGACGTTTCGGTGTGACACCGGCGTATCTACGTTCGGCCGAAGAGATCCAGATCAAAGTCGCTCAGGGTGCTAAACCGGGTGAGGGTGGACAGCTTCCTGGGCATAAGGTTACTGAACTGATCGCACGTTTGCGTCATACGGTTCCGGGTGTTACGCTTATCTCGCCTCCACCGCACCATGATATCTATTCGATCGAAGACCTTGCACAGCTGATTTATGACCTTAAGCAGGTGAGTCCTAAGGCGACGATTACAGTCAAACTGGTCTCAACAGCCGGTGTCGGTACAATTGCAGCTGGTGTTGCAAAGGCCTATGCAGATAAGATCATCATCTCAGGTGGTGACGGTGGTACCGGTGCGGCTCCATTGACCTCGATCAAATTCGCAGGTAACCCATGGGAGCTTGGTCTTTCAGAAGCGCACAATGCTCTGAAGGTGAACAACCTGCGCGGCATGGTGCATGTACAGACAGACGGTGGTCTTAAGACTGGGCTGGATGTTGTTAAAGCGGCACTTCTCGGAGCTGAGTCCTATGCCTTTGGAACGGGTGTATTGACGATCGTCGGATGTAAACTTCTACGTATCTGTCATGTCAATAAATGTTCAGTCGGTATCGCGACACAAAACGAGAAGTTGCGTGGTGACCACTATAAGGGTCAGGTACGTCATATCATCAATTATTTTACGCTTCTTGCAGAAGATATCCGCGCGATCCTGGCAGGTATGGGATATAAGACGATGGAAGAGATCATCGGCCGTTCAGACCTTATGAAGGTGATCGATTCCGAGTTTGCTAAGAAATTTGATTTCTCTGAAGTACTCTATCACTGTGATGGCGTTGATACCTGTCAGGTTGAATCAAATGAACCGTTTGATCCGAATGATTTTGAAAAAGATGTACTCAAAGAGGTGATGAACACGATCAAGCATCCAGAGCAGCGTGTGACGGTCAAACGTGATATCTGTAACCTGAACCGTAGTTTCGGTGCGCGTGTCTCAGGAGAGATCGCTCAGTATTACGGAGATACGGGTCTGGCAGAAGATACGATCAAAATCAAGCTTAACGGTACGGCAGGGCAATCCCTTGGTGCTTTCTTGATTGACGGGGTCTCTTTATATGTTGACGGTGCGGCTAATGACTATATCGGTAAAGGGATGCTTGGCGGTAAGATCATTATCACGCCAAAACGTCAGGGGCCAAACTTCGCTGCGGCCGGAAATACCTGTCTTTATGGGGCAACCGGAGGTAAACTCTATGCATCGGGTGTCGCAGGT
>JBFEYO010000010.1:0-30473 GCA_041562075.1 Sulfurimonadaceae bacterium
ATCCTACCGGATGATACAGCGCACTATTATCACTATATCGGTTCACTGACAACACCTCCATGTTCAGAGAACGTACAATGGTATCTACTGAAAACACCTGCCACTGCCTCCAAAGATCAGATCGATGCTTTTCGTAAATATTACGTGGATAATGAGCGACCTGTACAGGAGTTATATGATCGTCAGATCGAGTCAAACTAGCTCTGAATGCTGAAGAGAGGGCTCTTCAGCGCTTATTTCTTTCACACATCCGCATTTTACGTGTATCTTACCGCTATTTTTTTACAAGATAAATACCTTTATGTTACAATTGGTATTAACGACCTACTCATGTAAAGGGTAACTATGAATATGAAGAGTATTAAGTCCAAGTTGATCACGCTTGTCGCCTTGTCTTTGCTGGTGATCACCGTCGCTACGGTATCACTCTCCTTAACACGAACCACGGGGGCTTTGGTTAAGAGCAATATGGCGCTTTTGGATGCAGTGAAAGAATCGAAGAAGGATCATATTATTGATTTCTTTAAGACGCTTGAACTGCTATTGACATCCAAATCGGGGGATATTGCTACAGTAGAAGCACTTTGGGCTCTGGATGACAGTTTTCAAGAACTTGAAGAGATTGATGGCCTTTCCCAGGACAAGATCAAAAAAGAGTTGTTGGCTCATTATGATACAGAGTATCTGAATCACGTTAATTATAAGATGAAAAATGCTGAGGGCAGACGTGCGACGGAGGAGTATTTGCCAAAAAGTCTGAGCGGACAGGCAGCCCAATATCTCTATATCATCGATAATGAATACCCTATCAGTGAAAAAGAGAAACTGCAGATCAATAAAAACTATGATCTGGAGTATTCCAAGAATCATATCGAGGTGCACGGTGCCTATATGAAACTGTTGAATAATTTTGAGCTGAGCGATATCTTTTTGGTGAATGCAGGCGGGGAAGTGGTTTATTCCGTTAAAAAATCTAAAGATTACGGGACAAACCTTTTAGAAGGGGTGTACGCTAATTCTGGTTTGGCTGAGGCCTTTAAAAAGGCGAGTAAAAAAGGAATGGGAGAGGTCGCTTTTGCTGACTTTAAGGTCTATGAGCCTGCGTATAATGAACCGGCACTTTTCCTTTCATCTCCGATCATCTACAAGGGAGACTTTGAGGGTGTTGTAATCTTTCAGATCCCAAAATCCAAGATTAATGAGATCATGAGTTTTAAAGGAAGCTATGAGAAGGCAGGACTGGGTGAAACCGGTCAGGCGAATCTTGTATGTGATGACGGCTGTATGAAAAATGATGCCCGTTTTATGAAGAGCATGGATAATGCGGATGTCAAAGCATCGGGGACGACGATTTCAGTACTTAATATCAAATCAGCGTCTACCGAGGCAATCAGAGAAGGCAAGAGCGGATCGTGGATCATTGAGGATTATCGCGGTGTAAGCGTACTCTCTTCTTATACACCGATCAAGGTCTTTGGAGAATCATGGGGTATGGTCGTAGAGATCGATGAGTCGGAGGTATTGGATAGAGTTCATGAGATCCGAAATGTGATCGTGGGGATCTCATTGGTAATCTTTGTCGTCTTATTGCTGATCAGTATCTATCTGGTTCAAACCCTGATCATTTCCAAGCTGGCGACCTTGCAAAGTGCTGCTTATGACCTTGCCAAGGGCGAGGGTGATCTGACCCAGCGTGTCAATGTACCTAAGGGTGATGAGATCTTTGAAGTGGCCGAGAATATCAATGCCTTTATTGAAAAGGTGCGCATCACGGTATCCGAAGCCAAACACTCGTCTGCTGAGAATACCGGTATTGCCAAGCGTCTTTCGGATGCTTCGCTTATTATTCGCGGCAAGACGGAAGAGGAAGCGCGTATTGTGACGGACGTATCCGAAGAGGGTACGGAGCTTCAAAATGTACTGCGTGCATCGATTGAACAGGCCAAGGTTACCAAGGAGGATATTGACTCTGCCGGAACGATCCTTAAAAGTGCTAATGATCAGATCATTAACCTTGCCAATGAGGTACAGACCCGTGCCCGTGAAGAGGTAGAACTGGCGGCGAGATTAGAGCAGTTGAGTTCGGATGTGACCCAGGTCAAAGAGGTACTGACAGTGATCTCGGATATTGCCGATCAGACGAACCTGCTTGCTCTGAATGCGGCTATTGAAGCTGCTCGTGCCGGTGAGCATGGACGTGGCTTTGCCGTTGTTGCGGATGAGGTCAGAAAACTGGCAGAACGCACCCAACGCTCCCTTGCGGAGATCAATGCAAGTATCGGTGTTATTGTTCAGTCGGTTATTGATGCCAGTGAGCATATCAGTTCCAATGCCAAAGAGATCGAGAAACTTTCTGATTACGCAAACAGTGCCGAATCGGAGATTAATACCTCTGTGGAATCTATCGAACGCTCTATCGCTCAGGTGGATGAGACGGTTTCGGGTTATATCTCCAATTCCGAAACAGTCCAGTCGATGATTGGAAAAGTGGCACAGATCAAGTCGCTTTCTTCTGAAAACAGAACCTCGGTAGATGAGATCACCGACGCTTCTTCTCATATGTCACAGATGACGATGAAACTCAACAACATGCTTGAGGAGTATCGAACTTAAAAAGGCGCTGCCTTTTTAAGAAAGCCCCTTGTTTCGCTATAATAGCGCCATGAAACAATTACTCATTTTATTATATCTCTTCACTTTTTTAAGCGCTTCAACTTTACATCTGAATACGTCAACCAATCCGTCTCGTTTAAATCCTTTATTGGCTACAGATGCCGGAAGTTCGGAGATTGCCGGTTTTATTTTTAACGGCTTGGTAAAGTACGACAAGAGTGGAAAGAACATTATCGGTGATCTTGCAGAGTCCTATCATTTTGAAGATGACAAGACACTTCTTTTTAAGCTGCGTCGTCATGTCAAATGGCATGACGGAGAGCCTTTTAGTGCCGAAGATGTGGTTTTTACCTATGAGCTGATCCACTCACCCAAGGTGGTCACACCCTATACCTCGACTTTTAGAATGGTCGAGTCCGTAAAGGCTGTGGATGAGTATACGGTGGAAGTAAAATACAAAAAACCCTATTTCAAAGCCCTTGAGACCTGGATGATGCAGATCGTGCCCAAGCATATTTTAGAGCATGAAGAGAATGTAATGGGCTCATCCTTTAATAAGAATCCAATTGGTACAGGGCCCTATACCCTCTCCAAGCTGGAGTTCTCCAAAAACATCGAGTTAACAGCCTTTGATGATTATTTTGAGCATAAGCCCTATATTGACAAGATCTCTTTTCATGTGATCGCCGATCCAACCACGCGTTTTTTGATGCTTCGCTCCAAGCAGATCGACATCGGTGCTTTGGAGCCGATGCAGTTAGAGCGTCAAGTGGATAAGGCTTTTTTTGAGCATTATCGTCAGATTGAGCAGATTTCCCACTCATATACCTACCTGGGGTTTAATCTGAGAAAACCGAAGTTTCAAGATGCCCGTGTTCGTAAGGCCCTGTCACTGGCTATTGACCGTCAGTCCCTGGTGGATATTCTGTTTTTGGGACATGGACAGGTATGCAGGGGCCCATTTTTACCCGGAGGCATGGCCTTTAATGAGGAGGTGAAGGCACCCACACCGGATCTACAACGGGCTCAAACCCTTTTGGCAGAAGCGGGCTATAGCAGCGAGCACCCTTTGGAGTTTGAGATCGCGACGTCTAACTCCAGTGAGGTTCGTCCCTATGCCGCCCAGATCATTCAACACCAGCTTGCAAAAATAGGAGTGAAGGTCAAATTGCGTGTGATGGAGTGGCAGGCCTTTTTAAATATGGTCGTATTTCCGAGGAAGTTTGATACGGTCCTTTTGGGCTGGTCCCTCTCTTTGAGCCCTGATCCCTATCTGGTCTGGCATTCGGATAATGACAAGCCGGGTGCCTTTAACTTTATCGGTTACAAGAATGATAAGGTGGATAAACGCATCAAAGAAGCAGAAGGAATCGTCGACAGAGAAGCTCTGGCGAAGGTACAACGTCAGATATTTAAGGATGTGGTGGAGGATAATGCCTATTTGTTTTTGTATATCCCCAATAGTATCAGTGTGGTAAACAAGGCGATTAATCCAATTGAACCGACAGTTAATGGGTTCTGGCATAACCAGATTGAATGGAAGATGACGGATGAATAAGATCATACTTTTCGATCTGGACGGAACATTGATTGACTCGACGGAAGCGATCCTGGAAGGTTTCCATCATACTTTGCAGACCTATGGTTATGGAGGGCATACAGATGATAAGCAGATTGCAGCCTTAATCGGTCATCCTCTTGATAGTATGTATCGGGAGCTGGGAGTTGAAGAAGCGCTGATCTGGGAGTGTGTGGATACTTACAAGGCCTATTACCAGCGTATTTTCAAAGAGAAGACGGTGCTGTTGGAATGTGCAAGAGAAGCCATAGCAGAGGCAGCCAAGATTGCCCGATTGGGTATAGTGACGACCAAGACGGGCAAGTTTTCCAAAGAGCTTATGGAGCATTTTGGTGTGATGGATGCTTTTGAGGTGCTCATAGGAAGGGAAGACGTTACCCATCCAAAGCCCCATGCCGAGCCTATCAGCAGGGCCCTGGAACTTATGAACAGAACAAATGAAAGCTGCTGGATGATCGGAGATACCAACCTGGATATTCTCTCGGCGAATCATGCCCGCATTAACTCCGTGGCAGTGAGCTCAGGATATGAGAGCTATGAAGAACTTTGCAAACTTGGGGTGGAAGTTAAAGTAGACGCCTTGGAGGCGGTACGCTATATTACTAGCGTATGATCTTATATTCGCGCAGGTATTTGTAGAGCAGCTCAAAGGTGACTTTGAGAATGGCTGCCAGTGGGATGATAATGATCATACCCATGATCCCTGCTATCTCTCCACCCACAAGAAGGGCTAAGATGATCAAGAGAGGATGAAGATTCACAGAACTACCCACCGCATAAGGATAGACAAAGATCGTCTCGATGATCTGTACGACAAGGAAGACGGAGACGACCATCATGATACCTGAAGCGGTACTCCATTCCGGGGTGACAAAGATAATGAGCACTGCCGGTATGGCTCCGAGGATAGGACCAAAATAGGGGACAAAATTCCCGATACCCGCAACAAGTCCTACGATCACGGCATAGGGGAATCCGATGATACTCAGTCCAAGCCCGGTCATAAAACCTACAAAAGAAGCATCGATTAACTGTCCACGGATATAGAGCTGAATCGAGTTACCCACCTTATAAAACAGCAGGACAAACATCTCGAAATAGCGGTTTGGAACATAAGAAAGCAGGGTACGCTGCATCAGGTACATATCTTTAAGAATGAAAAAGGAGATAAAGGGCACGATCAGTGAAAATGAGAAGATGGAGATGATAGCCGATATATTTTCAGAGATATAATTTGTGATACCGGTGATAAGCTCACTGACATAGGTCTGCGAAAGCAGGGCGAGATCAGGAATATCGAGGAAGGGAAGCTTGCTCCTGAGGGTCTCTTCCAGAGCTCTAATAGACTCCTTGATACCTTCCATGTAGACCGGAAGCTCTTTTCCAAGCATGGTCGCCTGTTCCAGCATCAGCGGTGTTACAAGGGTAAAGAAGAGTACGAAAAAGAGGGTGGCAAGAAGATAGATGGAGATGATAATACTTAATTGGGAGACCCCCTTGATCTCAAAATAGTTGATAATGGGACGAAGAATATTGGCCAGTAAAAAGGCGATAAGCAGAGGGATAAAAAGGGACTGGATGGTATAGGCGATGATCCCTACAATAAGTGCCAGCACAAGGTAATAAAAACTTTTGATCCCCAGATAATTTGTCATTGTGACTCTTCTATCTGATCATTGGCGGTGCGAAGGCGTTGGGAAAGGATCTCACCCAAACGCATACTGATCTTAAAACCGGAAGCGGGGTTTTTTTCAGAAAACTGTGCCAGACTCGGTTTTGAAAAGGCTAATAGCAGGGTGTCTTTTGTCGCAACGGCGGTGGCACTTCTGGGGGACTCGTCAAAGAGTGCAAGCTCACCAAAGAAGGTGCCTTCACCCAGGGTAGCAAGGAGTATTTTGTCTTCTTTGTAGTTTTTATAGATCTCTACTTTTCCCTCCTTGATGATGTACAGGGCGGCTCCGGGTTCGCCTTCAAAAAAGATCTCTTCTCCCTTACTGAAATTACGATCATGCAGGTTGCGCTCCAAGCGGACAATCTCGGAGTGTTTTAGAGAATCGAACAGGGGAATACTTTGCAAGAAGTCAATATCATTCTTCTTCTCATCACTGGTAAAAAAATTATCCCATAAGGCACTGACACTCATATAGACTCTTTATGCTGGTTTTGTGGTCTAGTATAACTATTCTAAATATAAAAAAAACTAAAACCGCGTGATTATAATCCAAAATTGCATTGCTCTCCTTTTTTATTTTGTAGTATAATGGACCCAAAGGAGTGCTTATGAATGAAGTGGATGCCTTAAAAGAGCAGATCAAAAAACTTAATGAGGAACTCGAAAGGGTTAAGCAGCAGGGGGGCGTCAAGAGCAGACAGGATGAGCTCT
The DNA here is from genome assembly GCA_041562075.1 of Sulfurimonadaceae bacterium. GTDB lineage: Bacteria > Campylobacterota > Campylobacteria > Campylobacterales > Sulfurimonadaceae. The sequence continues at coordinate 6,576 of JBFEYO010000010.1, forward strand.
TGGAAAACCTGGAAGAAAAACTGCATATCTCCAAGGATGATGCCATGAAGATGGCGCAAAGTCTTTCGGATGAGGTGAAGAAATCCCCATTAAAGAGTTTGGCAATTGCTGCGGGTATAGGTTTTATAGCTGCCCGTATCTTGAGGTAGATAATGAATTCGATATCTGAATATATCATTGCTATTTTTGAATTGGCGGAAGCGGAAGGCCGTACTTTGAAACAGGAAATGATGAAGCTTTTATTGAGTTTCGTACTCCTGTTGGTCTTCGCATTTTTTCTGATTACGGCATATCTGTTCTTGATGTATGGACTGCATACATATTTTACTTCCTTTATGAGTGGTTATGCGGCAGGTTTTTTATTGTCGGGTATTAGTTTGCTGATTGCTTTAAGCATTTTGGTGTTGATCAAGTGGAAACTGTAGCCGAATGTAAGGCTCGGCTTTTAAGGCTTGGCGGTGCCCATGTAAAAAGAGAGGATGTGGCTTCATGCAAAGAACGACTGGAAGCGCTTGAAAAGGAGCGACAATTGCCTAATATCTCCAATGAGATAGAGCATATGGAGTTCAAAAAAGCAATAGATATGCTGATAGATTGGTTTATAGAAGTAGAGTTTCCAAGCAGGTCATATACTTACGGACTAAGCCTATTAACACTGCTGCGGATTAAATAGAAAGCTTGGCCCTGTTTTAATCTAAATCTGCTACCATAGCGGCATTATAATTATCACCGAAAATAAGGAAACAAGATGCCATTATTAGACAGTTTTTGCGTCGACCATACGATTATGAAAGCTCCGGCAGTACGCCTGGCAAAAAAGATGAAGACCCCGTCCGGAGACCCTATCACCGTATATGACCTACGTTTTTATGAGCCGAACAAGGGGCTGATGAGTGAAAAGGGTATTCATACCCTGGAACACCTTTTTGCAGGGTTTATCCGTGAACACCTTAACTCGGACACGACAGAGATCATCGATGTCTCACCTATGGGATGTCGTACCGGTTTTTACATGAGTACTATCGGGACACCGTCTGAAGAGGAGGTTGCCAAGGCATGGAAAGCCTCTATGGAAGATGTCAAAAAGGTGCAAAAGCAATCGGATATTCCGGAATTGAATATTTACCAGTGCGGGACGTATAAGATGCATTCTTTGGATGAGGCTAAAGAGATCGCCGATGATATGCTCTCAGAAGAGATCGGTGTCATGGACAATGATGCTATACAGCTTGACCTTTCCAAGGTAAAAACTGAGGGATAAATAAAAAACTGATCATTATGTTCCCATTACAATGATATTATGATATTATAAAAAATTATAATATATTCTAAGCTCTACCAAAGGGAAACTTATGGATGAAAGTAATCAAACATCGATCAGTGTTAACGGTGTAGGGATTAGTTGGGATACAAGCAAGGCGGACTTGCGTTTTTTCGGTATTGCGTCTACTCTTTTTTGGAATAATCCTTCTTTATTACGTCTTCTACAGCCTTTGGAACAAGAATTAGGCAAGGAGATGTTCAACCTACTTGTCTCATATTCCTCCAGTCTGGGCACGGATGAGGATTATAATGCCATGGTAACCCAGTTTTCAGACAACTTTGAAGAGGGATTCTTGTTGTGGGGAAAAGCAGTGAGTGCTGCAGGTTGGGGTATATTTGAACTGTCTCAAATAGATATGCAAGCCCGATCTGCTGAAGTGATTGTCCGTTACCCCTGGGAACTTTCGATGCAGGCGGAATTACCGGAAGAAGAACGTTGGGGTTGTCCCTTTTTACAAGGTAAGATCATCGGTATTTTTACCCATGCCCTGAAGACACCATGTTGGGCTGAACAAGAGATGCATTATGATATACGAGAACCCTATGTCCGATTCAGGATCTATGCCCATGAGGATACGATCTATGATAAGTTAGAGGCACTTCGCCGCGAGCAAAGGGCAAAGTATATGAATTGAGGGCTTAGGCTGTCTGGGGTATAATGGCAATAAAAAGTAAAGATGTGCAGCAGTTTGATACCCAAGAACACCAGGCAGTACGTAGTGAAGATGGCTCCTATACTGCATACTCCAGGCAATTTGATGAACACTACCATTCTACCAAGGATGGGGCCCTTCATGAATCCCTATCCAAACATATTCTTCCCGCATTAAAACATTGTCAGAACAAAGATGAGATTACTATCCTGGATATCTGTTTTGGTCTGGGATTTAATACCCTGGCGACACTTTATGCCCTGAAGGATTCCAGTAAGAGGGTGCGGATATATTCTCCTGAGTTTGATGAGAAACTGGTACGCTCCTTGATCCATTTCAACTATCCTCGGGAATTTGAGGTATTTATACCTATTATTACTGCATTGGCACAGGAGCAATATTATCGGAACGAGAATATCGAGATCTCTATTTACTTGGGAGATGCCAGGAAGTTTGTACGCGAGACGGATATCCGTTTTGATGTGGTATACCAGGATGCCTTTTCTCCCTCAGCCAATCCGATGTTATGGACCAGGGAATATTTTCATGATATTGCTGCACTGATGAAAGAAGATGCTATTTTGACGACGTATTCAACGGCACTGGCAACACGAATTGCTCTGTATGAGAATGGTCTGAAGGTCTATCTGCATCAGGGGGAAGGTTTCAGAAATGCCACTCTCGCATCCAAGAGCGCTCTACCGTATCCGCTGGTGGATGTGGAGCATAAGATGGCTTGTAACCCCGGCAAGACATCGATTCGGGACTAGCTCTTCTGTTCGACTTGCATCAGCCATGAGAAGAGTTCAGCGACTGCTTTATAAAGTTTTGGAGGGATCTCATCATGGATATCCAGATCTAGCAAAGAATCTACCAAGGCTTTGTTTTGGAAGACGGCAATATCATGCTCTTTGGCCAGGGAAAGTATCTTTTGTGCTATCTCTCCATGACCTTTAGCCAGGAGCTCTGGAGAGAGGTTTTTCTGAGAATCATATTTGAGTGCTGCCGCTTTGAGGCGTTTGTCTGCAGACATGGGCTTTAGTAGAGGGCCGATATCTTGGAAACATCATCCCAGCTAAGGGATTGTTTCTGTTCCGGATTGAAGAGATGGTAGATATATCGTGCGAACATATCTGTCTCTATATTCACCTCATGCCCTGGTTTATAGACACCAAAAAGGCTTTCTTTAAGGGTGTGGGGAATGATGGTGAGTCTAAATCCTTCCGAAGTGACTTCATTGATGGTAAGACTGACCCCATCAACGGTAACAGAACCCTTCGGTACTAAAAAACGGCGTTGACTCTCGGGGATATTGATGTAAAAGTCTACGGAGTTTCCATTATCCTGTATCTGTGCGATCACACCTATACAGTCTATATGTCCCTGTACGATGTGCCCTTCAAAACGATCACCCATGGCCATGGCTGGTTCCATATGTACTCTGCCTTTGAGGTTTTGCGTAGCGATATGTGTCTGAGTCTCGGGAGAAAGTTCCACGGAAAAACCACCCTCAAAGCAGCTGATTACCGTAAGACAGGCACCGTTAATAGCAATGGAATCGCCTATCTCGGGTCTGTATTTGGCATGTAGGCTAAGTTCATTATTGTGGTAGCTTTGAACCTCTGCCATCTCTCGTATTAAGCCGGTGAACATGGTTTATCCTAGGTACTTTTTAGCCAGTTTATCATAACTTGACTGCAAGGAGGCAAAGGCTTCTTCAATGCTAGTTGCCTGATCTACGGTGTAAAGCAGGAGTGCGGCATTGAGTCTGGCATATCCCAACATCTCTTCACTGGGGTTCTCCAGTTGGGAGACCATCTCCTGAAGCGTCAACTCCTTAGAGACTGCGAAGGGCTTAAGCCCAAAATATTCAGGATCGATTGGCAGAGAGTGAGAGTGTCCACTCTCAACCACCAGAATCTTGCTTTTTTTCAAGATTTCGGGAGTGCCTTCACTTCCTTTGACGATGATGAGCCGTTTATATTTTGGTCCGTAGAGCTCTTTGTAGAGGTCAAAATAGGGCATATGATGCATGCCGATCAGAGCATAGTCACTGTCTGCCACATTATGCAGTTTTTCGATGGTGTTAAAAGCTGAACGTAGACCAAGAGCTCGTCTCAGGTCTGTTAGCTTGGAGAGCTCGGGGAAAAAATTCGCACGATCAAAGTAATGGATATTGGATGCAAACTTCATATTCTCATGAAAGTCTTTGGGGTTAAAGCCAAGTTTGGAAGGTTGTGCCCTGTCACCATGAACGACCAGCGGTATTTTCGGGACGAACTGGGCTGCAAGAAGCATGACCGGAGCGGACTTAATCTTTCCATCAAGGGGATAGCCGATCTCTAGACTTTTACGTACGGGACTCTGTTTGATACGCTCATGCATCGCATCAATGGCCCCAAGAAGTTCATCCAGGTCCTCTCCCTGGACTCTCCAGCCAAGTAAAAAAGCGGAAATCTGCTCAGGTATTGCCGTACCGTCAAGCATCATCCCCATAGCTTCTTTCATCTCTTCTCTACTGAGATGTCTGTTGCCCTTTGGACCGGTACCTACGGCTTTTAAGAAGTCATGAAAACGCATCAGAAGACGATTTTTCCATCGGATTGGAGTTGGGCAATGATCTTTTGTGCCTTCTCGTGCCCGGCATAAGCCGCCTTACGACACCACTCCAGTGCCTTATCCTGATCTGCCTCACAACCATGTCCCTGATCGTACATCTGTCCAAGGTTGTATTGGGCGGTGGGGACATTGGCTTCTGCTGCTCTGGTGAAAAGATAGAAGGCTTTTTGGTAATCCATATGGACCCCATGCCCCTCTTTGAAAAGTACACCCAGATTATTAAAGGCTTCCATGTTCCCGCGTTTGGCTGCTTCCTCATACCAAAAGGCAGCCTCGGAGAAGTTCTGGGTACATCCAAGTCCTTTTTCAAGCATCATAGCTGCTTCATATTGGGCCTGTGGCACCTCTTTGATCGCGGCTTGCAAAAAATATTCATGGGCCTTGAACATATTATGCTCAACCCCTTTTCCATGCATCATCAAAACGGCGATATTATACATAGCGAGAGGGTGCCCCTGATCGGCGGAGCGTTGATACCAATAGGCAGCTTTTTGGATGTCTTCACCGGTACCCTGAGCATTTTGGAACATATAGCCAAGGCTCGCCTGTGCTGCAGGATCTCCTGAGTCTGCGAGGGTGCTGTATAGAGTGAATGCTTTGTCAAAATCTCCGGAGTTATAGGCCTTATGCGCTTCTTGTATCATCTATTCATCTTCATAATTGGTTTTATGGCCGAAGTATAATAAAGTCTAGTTTATAGAATCATTTATTTATAAGAGTAATTATAAAACTGGTTCCATTCCCACTGGTTTCAACCTCCAGGAGCCCTTTACAGTATTGTTCGACGATGTTTTTGCTCATATATAGTCCCAAACCGTGACCGTTTCGTTTTTCTTTAGTCGAAAAATAGGGTTCAAAAATTCGTTCTAGATGGGCTTGATCGATACCTCCGGCATTGTCTGAGACACGTATGATAGTCTCATCGGGGGTATACTCTGTAGAGATCTCGATCAGAGGATTGGGGATCTGATTTTCCATAAAGGCCTCTTCAGAGTTCTTCAATAGACTCAGGATGACCTGGTACAGGGTAGTGGAAACAAAAGGTTTGTATTGAGCATCGTCGCACTTAAGGTCGATGGAGATGGCGTCATTTTTAAAGCTTGCATTGATAATTGAAACGGATTTTTTAAGGAGTTCGCATAATGGAACGCTTTTTTTAGCGTGGTCAGGTTCATAGACCGCTCGAAATTCATCAATGGTATCGGAGAGTTCACAGGTGTATTTTTCTATGTTATTGATCTGCTGTTCGAAGCTTTTTTCATCGATTTCACCAAGTGTCAGGGAGAATTTAAGTTGAGTTGTCACGGCGGAGATACGAGAGAGTGGCTGACGCCATTGATGGGCGAGCATATTCAGGAGTTCTTGCATCTGTACGGTTCTATCCTGTAGAATCAGTGCCTGTTGCTGTTCCTGCTGAGCAAGTAAAGCCCGTTCGATTCTGTCTTCAAGCTCCGCATTCAATTTGGCAAGTTCATTGATCTGATCATACTGGGCGATGGCCGTTCGTATGGTTGTAAAGAGGCGTTCGATGGTCAGTTCTGTTTTGGACTTGAAGTCATTAATGTCATAGTTATTGATGATGTCTCGTTCGGGAATCTCTCCGGGTTGCCCGGTGCGGATGATAATGCGCGTGATATCATTATGCAGTTGTTTACGGATAAATTCGGCAACTTCCAGCCCCGCGTCGGAAGTTTCCATGCCGATATCCAGCAAGACAATGGCAAACTGGGGGTTATCTCGGAGTTTTTTAATGGCCTCATGAGCACTGAAGGCAGATTCAAAGGAGATGACCTTGTCTTTAAATCGCATGTCTTTGAGGGCTAGCTTGGTGATGTCATGGATATGTTCGTCATCATCTACGATGAAGAGTTTCCATACATTTTCTTCGGGTGTGCTCTGTGTTGTAGTCTCATCTGCAAATACCATAAGATCTGACATTTCACCACCTGTAGCGTAGGGTATTCTATAATTGTATCTGATGAATATAAAGGCAAAGTTAGTTCAAAAAAGTTAATTTTATATTATCAGTAAAAGGTGCATCTTGTGAAAGAAAATTTAAATGGATTATGTTAAATATTTATTTAAATTATGAACTTACTCTAAAATAGGCGCACGATCTCGGGATTATAAGGGTATAATTTCATTAATAATTTTCTCAACTTTTAAAATAAGTTCAGAAGGAAGATAATGCAATATGACGTAATTGTCGTCGGCGGGGGGCATGCCGGGATTGAAGCCTCTCTTTCCGCCGCACGAATGGGACAAAAGACACTGTTGATCTCCATGCTTGCCGAAAATGTCGGCGCAACCTCCTGTAACCCCGCTGTGGGTGGATTGGCAAAGGGACATTTGGTTAAGGAACTTGACGCCCTTGGCGGTCAGATGGGACTGATCACTGATGAAGCAGGGATTCAGTTTCGTATCCTTAATGCGGCTAAAGGACCTGCTGTACGTGGAACCCGTGCGCAGATCGATATGGACAGATACCGTGTGATCGCACGTAATATTACGCTCAATACGCCTAACCTGGAGTTGATACAGGAGACGGTTGATGAGCTGATCATGGATGGGGATAGCGTCATAGGTGTACGTACCGAGTTCATGAATGAGTTTATGGCATCCAAGGTCATCCTGACCACAGGAACCTTTTTGCAAGGGGTGATCCATATTGGTGAGATGACCCATGAAGCGGGCCGTTTTGGAGAATTTTCTGCTAAAAAGCTTGGACTTCAATTGCGGGAGCTTGGACTGGATATCGGGCGTCTTAAAACAGGGACCTGTCCCCGTGTAGATAGCTCAAGCATCGATTACTCTGTACTGGAAGAACAACCGGGTGATGAACTTCCTGCACCTTTTTCGTTTCGTACAGACCGTGAGGCTTTTGTCAAAGAGAAACAGCAGCTTCCGTGTTTTATCGCCTATACGAATGAGACGACCCATGAGATCATCGAGTCCAACTTCCATAGAGCACCGCTTTTCTCCGGTCAGATCGAGGGTGTGGGACCGCGCTACTGTCCAAGTATCGAAGATAAGATCAACCGTTTTAGAGATAAGGATCGCCATCACCTCTTTATCGAGCCTCAAACCTGGGAAAACACCGAGGTCTATGTAAACGGTATGAGTACCTCTCTTCCGCCGGATGTACAACGGGATATGATCCATTCGGTCAAGGGATTGGAAAATGCCCGTATCGTGCGTTATGGATATGCGATCGAGTATGATTATGTCAACCCTACCGACTTGACCCATGCCATGGAGACCAAAAAGATCAAAAATCTCTATCTTGCGGGCCAGATCAACGGTACGACAGGATATGAAGAAGCTGCTGCCCAGGGCCTGATGGCCGGTATCAATGCGGCCTTGGCTAATCAGGGGAAAGAACCCTTTATCCTTAGACGTGATGAAGCTTATATCGGTGTGATGATCGATGATCTGGTTACCAAGGGGACCAAAGAGCCTTACCGTATGTTTACCTCCCGCGCAGAATATCGATTGTTATTACGTGAGGAATCGGCGGATCTGCGTTTGAGTCATTATGGACACGGTTTTGGTCTGCTTAGTGATGAGGAGATGGCTGAGGTGGAGTTGAAGAAATCTCAGATCGAAGCGGGGGTGGCTTATCTAAACGAGCAAGAATGTAAGCCGAACAAAGAGTTTCTGGCCTTTTTGGAGTCCATGGATGAGATGCATATCACGGATAAGACCAAGGCGATCAATATCGCTGCACGTAAAAGCTTCACCCTGGATAAGCTTCTTAAACTGGAACCTCGTATTGCCGAATTCAGCGAGTATGTACAAAATCAGATCCTGATCGAAGCCAAATATGCGCGCTATATCGAGAAGCAGCTAAATGATATCAACAAGATGAAAAAACAGCTTAAGATGAAGATCCCTGAAGGGTTTGATTTTAGAATAGTCAAGGGACTGAGCAACGAGATGGTCGAGAAGTTTGAGAAGTTCAATCCGCCGACCCTTCAGGCTGCCTCACAGATCTCAGGCGTCACTCCTGCCGCCATCGAGATCTTACAGATCTACATCAAGATGGAAGATAGAAAAGCCGGTTAGATCTTTAAAGATGCCGGACGTTATATGGGCTTTTTTCAGCGTAGTGTCAAGAGGGCAGTCATGTTTATGTGTGTCCCTTTTTTTGTCACACTGCCAGAGTACACTTTCTGTATCACATCATTAAGGACTTACTATGAGAAATATCTATTTGATTATTGCCAAACAGATCGTAGAAGAAGCCGGACGTATCATCAAGGAAGCCCGGGAAACCAATACCTTCGGGTTTGAGTTCAAAGCGGATAATACACCGATCAGTAATATTGACCAGCAGGTCCAAGACTATATGAGTAAGCGTCTAAAAGACAGTTTTGACATCCAGGTGATGGGGGAAGAAAATTGTGATGAGATCGATGCAAGCAAGCCGTACTGGGCCATCGATCCCATTGACGGGACCTGGGCATTTATCACCCATGAGAATACATCAGCTATCAATCTTTCCTTAATTGAAAACGGTGAAGTGACAGTAGCGATTGTCTATAATCCTTTTACCAATGAGTTCTTTCACACGGAAAAAGGGAGTTTGTCGTATATCGGTATGTTGACCCTGCCTTTACGTCCCAATGAAACGGTAGCCGTCGTCAATTTCAAACCTGAACGTGAACACCCGATCGTACGAAGTCTGAATGTATTGTTTAAAGAGGATAAGGTCAAAAAGCTGACCTCTATCGGGGGTTCGATAACCTATTCGATGTGTATGGTCGCCAAGGGTGCCTTTAGCAATTACATCGCACATTTTAGTGCGCCGGCAAACGCATGGGATCTTTCAGCGGCTTGTTTGATCATCAAAAACAGCGGTGGGTTTGTCACTGACCTGCAGGGAAATGAGATCGACCCGATCAATCATCAGGGATATATCATCGCAAGTGCCAATGCGCAGGCACGGGATGACTTTTTGGAAATGATGAATCCTCTGATCTCTCGTTTTAATGAGGAGATACAGTAGTATTTTAGACCTGTTCTCAGTCTGGTCTGAAACAGCTTGCTGATGCGCGGATTGCTGCGAGTTTTTGCTGAAGTTCGAAAAGGTCCTGTTCTCGGGGGATCAGAGGTGCTTCTAGAGCCTGAATAAGTGTTTCAGACCGTATTGGCTGGGGGATGAAACAGTCGAAGACGGTATGGATGATTTCCTCAGGTGCATCGGTTGCACTGAGCAGGATCAGTTTTATCGGGATGTCGTTAAGGTGGACCTCTCTGGCGATATCAAGGCTCAGGTGACTGCTCAGAGTCAGGGGTAATATCATATAGTCATAATGAACTTCACCGCTTATGAGTTTGGGAAGGAAAGCAGAGATGAATTCCGGACTCTCTTCTTTTAAAACCGTCTTTCCTTCAAATAATCCAAGATGATCTGATATCAATCTGGGAATGATCTTTGTATCGGTGATACTGCCGATGATCAAACCCTTCATAACGTTATTGCCGTGTGTGAAATCAATGTTCTCATTAAAAATAGCATCTTTTTTCCTTTAGATTTTGAGGAATTTCAGCTCAAGGTTTTAAGTGGTATTCTTATTGTACCTCTGCTTGTATATATGCCAGCTGATCTTTAAATGTTCATGAAAAGCTCTATTTCATGATCTTGCAACAGGTTTGAGGTAGTTCATTAGCAAAAGATTGTATGCATAATATCTTATAGGTGTTACATACTTACAATATACTATAAAGATAGTGGATTTTGTGAATAAAGCCCAGGATTAACTCTTATTTAAATCATTAACCAGTATTATGAGAAGGTTAAATTGGATACTTGTACCAATGACTATAAGCAACTATAATAATAGTACTGTTAAAGTGTTATTGGATAAACGTCATAAAAAGTGAGATAATAATGGAAAAGTCAAGCAGACGCGGATTTATGGGCAAGGCTTTTGGAGCCGTTGCCGGTATCGGGGCGGTTGGTTCTCTTGTGGCAATGAAACAGTCATGGGATCCACTTCCAAGTGTTAAGGCAGCGGGATTTACAGAGATTGACCTGTCACGTGTGGAAGAGAATAAACTGGTAGTAGAAAAATGGCGTGGTAAGCCAATCTTCGTCTTGAAAAAGACCGCAGATATGGTAGCCTCCCAGAGTGCAGAAGAGACAGCACGTGATATTATCGTTGATGGAAGTCATTATATGATCACCATTGGTCTATGTACCCATCTTGGGTGTATTCCAGCGTATCGTGATGCGAAAAAAGATTTTCAGTGTGCTTGTCACGGGGGTGAGTTCAATGCTTCGGGAATCCAGACGAAATCACCTCCTCCATCTCCCCTTGTTATCCCTCCATTCAAAGTAACCGGTCATACGGTAATGCTTGGTGAAGAAGGGCCGGAATACCAAAAAATGAAAGCAGACGGCGTCGTCGCTTAAGGAAGGGAAAAGATGGCAAAATTTACAAAAGCGACCAGTGTCAAAGATTGGTTGAATCAGCGTTTAGCAATTGAGACCGTTGAAAAGGTCATGGCATCCGAGTATTGGATCCCGAAAAACATCAACTTCCTCTGGGCAATGGGGATGGTATTGGCAGTGACCTTCGGTCTGCTTCTTGTCTCGGGTATCTTCTTATTGATGTATTATCAGCCAAATATCGAGACGGCGTTTGACAGTGTTAACTACACGATCATGCAAGAGGTCGGATTTGGTTGGTTATGGCGACATATCCATGCGGTAGCGGCATCGGTGGTCTTTTTGATCATCTATATCCATATGCTTACGGGTATCTACTACGGCTCATACAAGAAGGGCCGCGAGATGATCTGGATCTCGGGTATGCTGCTGTTCGTGACCTTCTCTGCTGAAGCTTTCTCCGGATATATGCTTCCATGGGGACAGATGTCTTACTGGGCGGGTATGGTTATTACCAACCTTTTCTCTGCGGGTTCTTTGGAACTTAACGGTGTAGTCGAATGGATCCGTGGGGATTATGTCCCTGGTCAGGCCTTTTTGAACCGTTTCTTTATGCTGCATGTATTGCTGCTTCCATTGGCGATCATCGCACTTATCGGGGTACACTTTGCGGCACTTCGTATTCCGCATGTTAACAACCAAGACGGTGAAGAGATCGATTTTGACGCAGAATCCAAAAAATACCTGGAAGGTAAAACAAAAGAGTCTAAAGTCATCCGTTTTAAAAATGACTTCCTGGCCAAAGATATGTTTGTCGTTGCTATCTTCTTGATGTTCTTTTTCTATCTGACCTTCTGGCATTACGGCTTTGCCATGGATGCGATCAATTTTGATCCGGCAGACGGTCTGGTAACCCCTCCGCATATTTATCCGGAATGGTATTTCCTTTGGTCATATGAGATCCTTCGTCCTTTCGGTAAAGATGCGGGTCTGATTGCCTTTGGTATTGCCCAGGTGATCTTCTTTGCACTTCCATTCCTGGACAGAAGCGATAATGTGGCTCCGGCAAATCGTAGAGGTGCTTTTGCGATCTGGTTCTGGATTATGGTGATTGACCTTATCGTCTTAACGGCGATGGGTAAACTGCCTCCTGAAGGTGCATGGAATACCATTGGTAAAGTGGCAGCATATCTCTTCTTTGTGTTGTGGATCGTGCTTCCGTTTATTACAAAATCAGAAAAAAAGCTCTAAGGGACAATAGATGAAAAAAGAACTCATAATTTTAAGCGTTGTTGTCGCTTTCTCACTTTTGACGTATTTTCTGGTGGAGCCGTTCGCTCATGGACAGATGCATAAGCATGTGGAACTTGAAGGCTTTGTATATAGCGGTAAGTCGGATATCGAAGAGGTTGACAACAAGATTATCAAGATTCGAGAAGATATCAAGGCTGTTCAAGAAGCTGAAGAGCCGGATGCGGCCAAATTGGCATCCTTGAATGAAGAGATGAAGACGGCCGAAGCACGTCGTGATGCGAAAAAAGCCTTCTGGGCAGATGTCGAGCGTATTGCGAAACTTGAAGGAAATGCGCAGGCCGGTGAAGCAGTGTATGATGCCGGTTGTACCGGATGTCACATCGGTGGCGGTAGTGTCTCCATGGGTGGGGTTGTTCCACCGGATCTGGAGACGGCAGGGGCTCTATATGACCGTAATTACCTTATCGGCCTGATCAAGGATCCGGCAATGGTATCGAATGTGGATCATAAGTTCTCTATCGTACGCAGTCACCAAATGGATAGTGTCAAGTACATGGTAACGGAAGACCAGCAGATCGTAGACGTTATCGCGTATCTGCAAAAAATAGCACCTAAGCATGAAGAGATCACTCCGGCGATGGCTTTTCAGGACGCTTGTGGACGCTGTCATGATGTACGTTATAAAAACTGGACGATCATTGGTGAAAAACCGAGCTTCAAAGACAAACGTGATGCTCTGGCCTTTGATATCAAGCACCTGGATGCCCAGGAGGGGATCAAAGGCTACATGGGTAAACTTCCACCGGATCTTTCCATGTATATCCGCTCCCGTGGAGAGCACTATATCGCTGCGTTTGTAGAGGATCCTCAGCAACTGCTGCTTGGAACGTCCATGCCGCGTGTAGGGGTTAATGCGGAGTCTGCTGAAAAAGTCATTGCTTACCTGGAAGAAGCGGGTGATCCGAAAAAAGAGGAGCGTAATCGTGTCGGTATGTACGTCATGATCTATATGCTGATCTTTGTTATCGCTGCTTTCTTATGGAAAAAACAGATCTGGAAAGAACTGCACTAATCCATACATGACACCTTTGGGTGTCATTCCTCATACCTAGACTACGTTCAACATTTGCAGAACCAGAATCCATAATACGCTAATCACTCCCGATAGACCAATACTCAGTCCACTCATCGCTCCACACAGTTTGTCCATTTCATAGGCTTTGGCAGTCCCGATGGCATGAGATGTCGTACCCAAGGCAACTCCTTTGGCAATGGGGTTTTTAATGCGAAAGAGTCTAAAGAGTAATGGTGCGATCATGGAGCCAAAGATACCGGTGATGACTATACTGACGACACTAAGACCTACAAGACCATCAATCATATGTGCGGCAGAAATACCGATAGGAGTAGTCATCGATTTAGGCAGAAGTGAAGCAATAAACAGCTCTGACAGACCCAAAAGCTTTCCTAGGATAAAGACTGAGATCAGTGCGGAGAGTGATCCGATAGTGGTTCCAAAGAAGATAGCGGTTTTGTAGCGTTTTAGCTCGTTACGGTGTTCATAAAGAGGCACGGCAAGGATAACCGTGATAGGCCCTAAAAAAAGATGGATAAGGTCAGCTCCCTGTTTATAGGCTTCATAGGGAATATGCAGGCTTTGAAGCAGAAGGATGATCAAGATCACAGAAAAGAGCAGGGGATTGATAAAGGAGAGCTGTTTTATCCCCTTGAGATACCAGAACAGGCCTGCACATACAGAGGTTAAGCCAAGTCCGAAAAGAGGATTGAAGAGCAGCTCAGACATCGTTGAGTCTTTTTAAAAAATATTCGACAACTAAGGCGATAAATGCCAGCATAAACAGCGTTGATAAGATGAGCACGGTAATGATCTGCAGAAGTTGATCTTCGATAAGCTCAAAGCTGTTCATCACGGAGACTCCTGCTGGAATAAAAAAGAGAGCCATATGTTTTAAAAAGAAGTCAGAGACCTCTTTAATGTCATGGAGTCTGATAGCACCCGATGAGAGGGCAAGAAAGAGTAGACCCATGCCGATTAGCGAGCCGGGAAAATCAAAGGGCAGAAGGTAAGCAATGCCTTCACCGACAAGATAGAAGAGTAGGATAATAGAAAACTGCCTGATATAAAGCATTATAGTTACAGAGCAATCTCTTTGAAGTCGCTGCGTGTTCCTTTGATCGCTTGGTTGTCAGCAGCTCTGAGGGAGTAGACAAAGGAGATCTTCGCCTCCTTATCCGAGTTGGCACGGGCATAATGCAAAACCTTCGCGTGAAAGAGAACGACGTCCCCCTTGTTCAGATCATAATGCACACGGTTTTGGATGATCTTTCGGTTTACTTCAAGGTCATCTCTAAATGAGGTGCGTTCATCAAACTGTTCGGCATTAAACTGCATCTTGTGTGATCCGGGAATAAACTCCAAGAGGCCATTATCAAGATACTCATCCCCCAGAGCGAGCCAGACGGAAAGAAGCTTGTCATTTTCATAATGCCAATAACGGATATCCTGATGCCATGAGGTGATGGAGCTTACCTTGGGAAGTTTGGTCATGATGGAGTTATGATGGGCAAGCAAGAGTCGGGGATGTTTTCCCAGTAACTGCTCTAAAACAGGACGGATTTTTTCATTGGTCATCCACGCTTTGAATATAGCCTCCCGATCATACACCTGGCGTAAGCGTCTGACGGTATCGCCCTCTTTAGAGTCGATATACTCCTCTTCACTCTCAATAGGCTCAATCTTGTTTTCCAGGTGGAATTGCGCCTTGGCCTTGATCGCATCACAGAGTTCAGGGTCTGCAAAGTTTTTTAATAATAAGAATCCGTTTGCTTCAAATTCGGCAATCTGCTCTTGGGTTAATTTCATGGCAAATTATAGTATTTTTTGTATTAATATTGAGCCATATACACAGTGCTTGTCAAAGAATTCTTTTGGCGCTTTGATCAGTAGTTTTTCAGGGCTCTTTCGATGTCTCGTTTTTGATCTTTGGCTTTCAGATCAGCCCGTTTGTCATGCAGTTTCTTACCCCTGGCGATGGCGATCTGGGCTTTGACGATGTTCTTGTGGTTGAAATAGAGGCTTAGACAGACGATGGTCATACCGTCTCTATCAACCGCCTTGGCAAATTTGGCCAGCTGCTTTTTATGTACCAGCAGTTTACGTACGCGGCGTTCATCATGTCGATAGAAGGCGTGGGTCGTATCCAAAATCCCGATATGCGAATTCATCAAAAAGAGCTCGCCCTTGATAATACGCACGAAAGACTCTTTGAGCTGGGCTTTCCCCGCACGCAGTGCTTTGACTTCACTTCCGAGTAGTTCGACACCGGCTTCGAGTTTTTCTTCTATGGTGTAGTCATGGTATGCTTTTTTGTTCTTCGCTATCGTCTCAGACAAGTAAAGCTCCTATTTAGTGATTTTATCCGCTATAAACGTGCTAACGAGCACGTTTACTTTACGCGGCATATCTTTTTTATTATTGGCGATTGTCTCTCCCATAGGATTCCCCGTCTGTAATTATGGTTTTATTCTAAAAAAACTGCTACCGCTTCCGGAGAAGAACCAGCCTTTTTGATAGGAGTTTTTGAGTTCAGGATGCAGTTGTAAGGCCGGCTCAAACAGATCATTGGCATCAGAAACACTATAGGAGTCCAAGATCTCCCTGGACGGACTCGTTGCAAGTTTGGCATACTCGTTATCATCAAGCTCTTTATAGAAATGTTCCCTGAAGCTTTTATAGACTGCGGGAGTGGAGATCTGTATCTGAGGTGTTCGTGTTTCGATCTCAAGCAGCTCTTCATCAAACTTTTCAACGACTTCACCGATACCTGAGACATTGGCCGAGTTATAATCATAAATGAAAAAGGGTACATCGGCACCTACTTTTGCCCCGATAGCGGCAAGTTCATTAAGGCTTAACCCCAGATCCAGGGTATTATTGCACATCTTTAAAAAGGTGGCGGCATCGGAGCTTCCTCCTCCCAGTCCGGCAAAGGAGGGGATCTGCTTGTTGACGCGAATGGCATACCGATCGATCAGCTTTGCCAAAGCATCCGAATGTGTAGCTTCAAGCAAAGCTTCATAGGCCTTGTAGATGGTGTTTTGTTTCGTTTCGCATCCAAATTCACCCAGCAGGGTAAAACCCGGGGTATGTTTGGATTCAAAGCAGAGCTCATCATAAAGATGGGGAAGCTTCATGAAACGTGAAAAGATCTCGTGATAATTCCCGCGTTTTCCGGTAATCTTCAAGAAGATGTTGACTTTGGCACAGGCCTTATATGTTTTCATTTGTGTTTGAAACTGCTCATATAGTCTTGCAGATCGCCAAGATGGTTACTGCTGCCTGAAGCCTGTTTATTGACATCGGCTACCGCTTCTTTGAGTTCATCCCGTAAGATAGTGATATCAGAAGGTGCTTCTATACCCAGTTTGACGGCGCCCTTTTCTATTCCCATGATCTTGATCTTGATGTTGTCGCCAAGCCAGATGACTTCTTCGAGTTTACGGGATAAAACTAGCATAAGGGCACCTTGTTTAATAGATATGAGACCTTCTTTTCACGTATCTCCAAGATAGCGGCCAGGCGCTCATCATGCAGCAGGTAGATACCCTCTTCGCGTATACTAAGGTCATCAATAGATATCTTCTTTCCAAGCCAGATATCCTCCATCTCTCCTTTAAACCGGATCCTTGGCATAGGGAGAGCATCCAAGGGGGAGATGGGATTTTCATTATTATAGCAAAAGCTTCCTTCTTTAAGTCTCTCCAGCGCGCTTAAAGATCCATCAATGCCAAGTTTTTTTGCAATCATCTCTCCCAAAGAACGGATATAGGTGCCTTCACTTACCGTGGCTTCAAAGGTGACAAAGGGGTGCATATAATGTAGCAGTTTTATCTCATAGATGGTGGAGTGGATGCTCTTAAGGGTGACATCCTCTCCTGATCGGGCAAGTTCATAGGCGCGTTTACCATCAATCTTTTTCGCAGAAAACTTTGGGGGAAGGTAATCAAGCTCTCCCTCAAGTTCTTTTAGGACAGTTTCAACCCTGCTTGACTCAAAGGGAGGTATGATTTGTGGTTCTTTTACCCCTTCAATATCAAGAGTCGGTGAAGCTGCTCCCAGCCAGAGAGTGGCTCTATAGGTCTTGGGTGCCTTGTCAAGAAAACGGAAAAAACGGGTGAAGCTTCCAAAGGCGACGATAAGGACCCCTTTGGCAAAGGGATCAAGCGTCCCCGAATAACCTGCTTTCTTTACGCCGTATTTGCGTTTTAGACGGCCAAGGAATTGATTGGAGCTCAGACCTGTGGGTTTATAGGCAACGAAGATCTTGTTCACTATAAGCTTTCAATAAAACAAGTCGAGGCAGTCTGTGCAGCAGATGTGTCTTGTTTGAGGTTTTTGTAAGGTGTGAGATATCTTGATGATTTATAAGTGTATATCGGCATGCTTACAGTCTCTCGACAAATGAAGATAATATCTCACGGTGGGAGCCTCCGAAATTGATCTTGAGTTTGAAATCTTTTCCGGCTTTGGATACTCCCAGAATTCGTCCGGCACCAAAGATCTTGTGACGTACGAGATCACCTTTTTTAAAGGAGGTGTTTTTTTCAAGTATAAAGGAGCCTTCACATAGACCGGTCTCTTTGAAAAAACGGCTTTTGCTCAGTTCGGTACGCCGGCCTTTATAGAAACGACTCTCCACGTGACTCATCGTCAGTTCCGACTGGGCTCTGGTGATGGCGACATATCCCAGTCGGCGTTCTTCCTCCGTATCCGAACCGTCGCCGATAAGCGGCAGGAAGCCCTCTTCCAGACCAATGATAAAGACATGCTTGAACTCCAGACCTTTAGAGGCATGAATACTCATGATATAGATACTTTCACCCTCTACCTGATCCTGCTCGCTTTGCAGGGTGAGTTCATTCAGGAATTCATCCAGACTGGTAGAAGGATTTTGTTTGATGAAGTCTCTGAAGAGTCCGTAGAACTCATCAATATTGCTCAGGCGATCCTGGGCATCGGGCATATTCTCATAAATGGACTTGATCTTGAAACTCTCTTCGAGGACATCGATGAAGTCATAGGAAGAGTCTTTGGCCTGTTGGGCAACGGATTGGATATCCTGAACAAGCTTTTTTACCGTAGCGGTATTTTTCTTTTTGATCAGGGCTTCCAGTTCGGCAGTGGAAGAGGTGTCGATATATTCGTAGATAGATTTTGATTGTTCCATTGCTGAGAGCTCAAGCTTATCAATAGTTGCCTTTCCCAGTCCCCGTTTAGGCTTATTGATGATACGTTTTAAAGAGAAAGAGTCATGGACATTCGTGACTACCCGAAGGTAGGAGATCAGGTCTTTGATCTCGGCACGGTCATAAAATCGCAGACCGCCTACCAGTTTATAAGGAACCCGGTGGCGGGCAAGCCCCTCTTCAAGAGAACGGCTTAGCGCATTGATACGGTAAAGTACGGCAATATCATTGGCTTTTTCACCGGATTCAAGTAGCTTTTTGATGGCCGTAGCGATCTTATTGGCCTCTTCACCTTCATCATGCGAAGACATGGTAGCAATCTCTTTACCTGCTCCTTTAGTGGAAATTAGCTCTTTGCCCAGACGGTTTCGGTTATGCTCGATCAGGGCATTGGCTGCTTTGAGGATCGGTTCGGTGGAGCGGTAGTTCTTTTCCAGTTTAACCACATGGGTATCATTGAAGTCTTTGTCAAATTCGATGATGTTTCGGATATTGGCCCCGCGCCATCCGTAGATACTCTGATCATCATCCCCGACCACGCAGAGGTTATTATGGGTTGAACAGAGTTTTCGAAGCAGTCTGAACTGCAGTTCATTGGTGTCCTGGTACTCATCGATCATGATGTATTGGTAACGTTCACTGGTCTCTTTGGCCAGATCCTCATGTTCATTCAGAAGTTTATAGGTCAACGAGAGCAGGTCATCAAAGTCCACCAGATTGTTTTCAAGCAGGTGTGCTTCGTACTGTTCATAGATCTTGGCGATCTCTTTATAGTTTTTAAGTTCCGCCTGGGCGTAGGCCTCATTGGGGCTTAGCAGGGAGTTTTTGTAGCGGGATATCTCACTGGCAATAAGCGGAATAGGAACCTCGGAGTTGAATTTTTTGATGATACGTTTTTTATCCTCGGTATCGATGACGACAAAGTTGTTCTTGCGACCAAGACGACTGATATGAAATTTCAAAAAGAGCAGACCAAACTTGTGGAAGGTACACAGAAGCGGGGGATAGGAGGTAGGCTGGATCATGGCAAGGGCACGCTCGCGCATCTCTTTGGCTGCCTTGTTGGTAAAGGTCAGGGTGAGTGTGTTGGACGCGGGTACTCCGATCACGTCCAGCAGGTAAGCCAGGCGGGAAGTGATGGTCTTGGTCTTTCCGCTTCCTGCTCCTGCGAGGATAAGCATAGGGCCGTCTATGCGTTTTACTGCCTCTTGTTGTGCTTCGTTAAGATCTGCAAAAATTTCTTCCATATATGTCCCATCCGGCTTGACAACTCATATCTCAACATTGATAGATTGAGTAATATTGTTATAGTTATATTGATTATAACTAAATTTAAATAAATTATTACAAAACTGTTGCAATGTTTATAATTTTGGGTTATACTTTCAAATATAAAAATATCTTATGGGAATCATTATGTTAAAAGATTTTGCAAAATTACACACATTTTTGACGGTAATCAAGGAAAAGAGTTTTTCTAAAGCTTCCGCGAAATTAGGGATTTCACAGCCGGCAGTTACACAACAGATCAAGTTTATCGAAGACTATTTGGATACAAAGATCGTTGAACGTAAAAAGAACGGTATTAAACTGACTAAAGAGGGTGAGGATCTGTATCGAATCGCCATCCGTTTGGAAAAAGCGATCGCTTCTTCTGAAAAAGAGTTGTTGAAGATCATCAACAAAGAGTTTACCTTTGTACTGGGTTCTTCTTTTGCGATCGGGAATTATGTCATTCCTCCGCAGATCCAAAAGATTAAAGATAAGATCGATAACGAGGTCTATCTTCGTGTCGGTCAGTCTGAAGATATTATTGATCAGCTTGAAGATAAGAAGATCGATATCGCTTTGATCGAATCTGCAGTATTCAGAGAAGGGATCATCTATCGAGAGTGGTTGGAAGACGAGTTGGTGATTTTCTCTAATCAGCCTATTCCAAAACAGCTAAAACGCGAGGATCTTTATAAGTTTGACTGGATCTGTAGGGATGAGAATTCCCACACCCGTAAGTTGACTTCAGAAGTATTTGAAGAGATCGGTGTGGAATGTTCAAGCTTTAATGTGATCGGTGTGGTAGGAAGTCCTACTGCAATCAAAGAGTCTATCACTCACGCGGATCCAAACGCTCCACGTCCGGTCGTATCGGTCATGTCCCGTCATGTATTGGCGGATGATGTGGCAGCAGGCCGTATTTATGAGGGCCGTATCAAAGGGTACAAGATCCTTCGCAAGTTTTATATTGCCTATACCAAAGACCGTAAACACGACGCCTTCATTGATAATGTCGTCTCCTTCTTACTGAGCGTTCGTTCGGTATAAGCCTGTATGAGCCTTTTGGCTCATCTTCTATCTTTTTTTGTTAAACTTCATATATGAAATCCTATTTAGCGCACAGTGAAATTATTGACGTACTACACCCAAAAATACAGGAATTGGCTCAGAAACTGGCACAAAATGCTGTAGATGAAGTGGAGATAGCCCGGGAGTGTTTTCTGTTTGTACGGGATAAAATAGCTCACACAGGGGATATCCAATCATCCAAGGTGAGTGTAAAAGCAAGTGAAGTGCTTGAAGCGGGGACCGGATGGTGTTATGCTAAAAGCCATCTGCTTGCAGCTTTATTGCGGGCCAACGGTATCCCAACCGGTTTTTGTTATCAGCGTCTGCACTGTAATGAGTATAAAGACGGGAGTTACTGCCTGCATGGATTAAATGCGATTTATCTTAAAAAGTTTGGTTGGTACCGGGTGGATGCACGGGGGAATAAAGAAGGTGTTGATGCACAGTTTGATCCGCCTCATGAACAGCTGGCATTTGTCCTAGAAGAAGGTGAAGCGGAGCTTGAAAAGATATATGAGGAGCCACTTGAGAATGTGGTTTTACTACTGAAGCAGGAATATGATCAGATGATCAATAATTTTCCGGACCTCTAGAGTGTTCTGTGTTGGTTGTGAAATCTATTTTGTAAACCGCTGTCGCTTATTTTCTGAAGAAATATTTACTGAGTAAACCGCTATCGCTTATTTTCTAAAGAAATATTTACTGAGTAAACCGCTATCGCTTATTTTAAGAATTTTTTGTTTTCGGGGTTGGAAAGCAGGGCTTCCATGGAAGAACGCTCACCGCTTTTGACGGCTTCATTGTTTTTGGCCTTGGTCTCGTAGGTCTCCTGGGGTGAAGCCAGGTTGACAAAGATCGGTGTCTCATCAATTATGATCTGCATAATGCCAAGCAGGGGAACAGTCACTACACTGCCAAGGTTTTCTGTACCGAAACCGGCTTCAAAGATCAGGCTGTCCTGTTCGATGCGTGCACTCTCGAAGGTATATCCTGCCAAAAAGAAGAGGGTCATAGGACGAAATTCGGAGGTGATGTCAGAGGGAAGTTCGGGAGAGAAATTAAGGGTCTCTACCTTACACAAGATTCCGAAGTTTTGATCGCTGCTAAACAGATGGCTCAAAAGCTCAATGATATGTTTTTGCATCAATTGTGCGAAATTGCGATCTTTCAAGACATCATACAGCATAAATAAAAACTCCTTAGTTATGAAATTATAGCATTTTCTATAATCTGGAAACCGAGCATGGCATTTAAAAGTCCTATTTTTTCAAAACGGTGGAGTTGGGTATAGGGAATATCCGCTTCGATCACTTTTCCCTCATCCAGCAGACGTTGGCGTGTCGTTCCCTTGAGAAGGGGTGTTTTTGGAGTTAACCATCGTTTTCCGTCAAAAAAACAGAGATTGGATATGCTGGTGTCGGTAATGAGCCCATCTTTGACAATGATGATCTCATCAGCTTCTTGTTTATGTTCTAAAAGTGCGTTAAGTTCGCTTCGGTCTTCGTATTTTAAATCATAGGAGATTTGTGAATGCAGCAGTTTGAAGTTCTTAAACTCTTTAGGTGTATAGGGCAGGTATTCGATGGTTTTGATGGTATCGCTGTAGAGGATACGGCATCGGTAGAGTCCCTGCTCGGGAGGTGTGAGCGTAAGCACCAAGGGGTCCGTATAGCCCAGACAGTGACGGGAATAATCAAGACGGCGCTGATGGTAGTCAAGATGGTAGCTCAAACCATCAAGACATTTGATGGTTTCAAGAAGGAGCGGAGTCATTTAGTCGTCAGAAAACAGCGGTGTGGAGAGGTATCGCTCTCCGGTATCACACAAGATAGTGACGATGGTCTTACCTTTATTTTCCGGGCGTGATGCCACCTGTTTGGCAGCAAAGAGATTGGCTCCGGCGGAAATACCTACAAGTAGGCCCTCTTCTTTGGCAAGCTCACGGGCAGTGGACATTGCTTCTTCATTACTGACCTGGATGACTTCGCCATAGATCTCCGTATTCAGGATATCCGGTATAAAACCGGCGCCTATTCCCTGGATCTTGTGTGGTCCGGGTTGACCTCCGGAAAGGATAGGGGAATCACTTGGTTCAACGGCAAAGATCTGTATGTTGGGAAGCTCTTGTTTGAGTACTTCACTAGTACCGGTGATAGATCCTCCCGTACCGACGGCAGCGACAAAGATATCGACATTTTTATCCGTGTCATTGAGTATCTCAATGGCAGTAGTACGTCTGTGGATATCGGGATTTGCAGGGTTTTGAAACTGCTGCAGGATATGAGAGTTTTCAATGCTCTCTTGAAGCTCACCGGCTTTTTCGATGGCTCCCTTCATGCCAAGAGGTGCCGGGGTGAGTACCAGTTCCGCACCCAAAGCTTTAAGAAGGTTTCGACGTTCGATGCTCATAGATTCGGGCATGGTGAGGATCAATTTTAGATTAAGAGCTGCACAGACAGAGGCGAGAGCGATCCCGGTATTGCCGCTGGTGGGTTCGATGATCGTCGTCTCCTGATTGATGGTTCCGTCTTCCAAAGCAGTGTTCACCATATTAAACCCGATTCTATCCTTGACTGAAGAGGTAGGGTTCATAAACTCACATTTTCCCAAAATAGTACAGCCTGTCTGCTCAGAGGCTTTATTCAAGCGTACAAGGGGTGTATTACCGATGAGTTCCGTGACATTATTTGCGATTTTCATACATTGATCCTGATACTAAATTGGGATAATGATAGCTTTTAAAAGATAAGAAGGAGTTAAACTTTAGTATATGAGTCAGGTTTAAGGATAGATGATCCCTCCGCCGGAGCCGTTGGCCGCATGGAGAATGGTTGTCCCGCTTTTGGTGGCGTAAAACTGCATCAAAAGCCGTTGCAGGCTTGGCTCGATTGAGGGTGTAAACCAGGCATTGTTACTGATGGCAATCATGTATTTTGGTTTGGATGTGAAGAGCTCATGGCAGGTCGCTTCATAACAGATGGCATTTCGAAAGGGGATGGAATGAATGATAAAGTCCGTCGGTTCTGTTGCATTAAGGTAGTCAGAGGC
>JBFEYO010000011.1:0-29757 GCA_041562075.1 Sulfurimonadaceae bacterium
CTCTCCCCCGCTTTCTTCATCCGCTTATACTCGAGCATCAATGACTCAACATAATACTTGGCATAGATAAGCGGAATACTCTTTAGTACCGAGTACCCCTCTTCGCCCTCTGCGGTCAACTTACCGCCAAGGGTGATATGCACCCCGTAAGCGCTCTTTCCGTCAACTTTTGCTTTGCACCCTTCAAATCCGATATCCCCTACGCCATGGATACCGCATCCCTTGACACAGGCAGACCAGTACATACGCACCATCCCCTCATCCAGGGGTACATTATCACTGAGATATTGACTCATCTCAATAGCATCAGGTTTATTAGGAATAACCCCAAAAGGACAATGCTCCGTACCGGCACAGGCGATCATATTATTAAAATAGGGGGTGTTGACATTTTTATACTCTTTAAAAAACGGCGTATGTAGGACCACCGGAATATCCTGTTCCTTCACCCCGGTGATATAGAGGCTTTGCTCCACATCCAGACGGATGTTCCCGTCTCCGTAACGACGGGCCACCTCTGAAGCCTCTATCATCGCACTTCCTTTGAAAATCCCCGAAGGAATAACCGCATGCATGGCGTATTCCCCTGAACGCATCTGCACCTTCCCGTGCTTTGGATCGAAGTTTTCCATGAGTGTGAGGGTGTCACCGGCAGTTGCAAAATCTATCCCTGACTTCTCACGGATTGCCTCCGATACCTTGGACATCCCGACCGCCTCAATCAGGAAAAACAAACGGTTTTTATTACGGTTGTCTCGAAAGCCATTGTCCCTAAACAGCTCGATCAAAGCCCCATAAGCCGCACTCACTTCCTCTTCGTCCTTTAAAAAGATATCGGCGCTTTTGGCAATACGTCCGACCTTTCCACCCAGATAGAGATTATATCCGTAGACCCCGTCCTTTTGAGCCAGTACAAAACAGCAATCCTGTCCAAATACATTACAGCGATTGGCCATCGATCCGGATATACCCGTGTTGAACTTACGCGGCAGTGCTGAAATCCACTCCCATTGATGCAAGAACTTGGATTGAAGCTTCTCTAGCAGTCCTTGCGAAGGAAGTACGTTATCCATACCTATGCCATCCATAGGATCGTTCAGGATATTTCTAAAATTATCCACACCGGTCTGATAAGAGGTGATCCCTACCGATTCAAGCGCTTTAAGTACCGTCGGGATATTCTCAATCTTCATGTAACGATACTCGATCTGCATTCGTGTCGTAATATCAATATAATCCTGTCCGTATTCACGGGCCATTTTCCCGATGACTTCTGCCTGCTGGGCATTAAGCTGTCCACCTGGAATACGTACGCGTATCATAAACTGTTTGGGGGTTGCAGGTCGGTCAAAGATCCCAAAACATTTTAAAAAATATCCTAGATCTTCGGAAGGAATAGCGTCATATCCCTTTGCGGCATATTCCTCCAGCTTTTCCCAGGCTTCTTTAGGAGGCTTAAGCGCCTTGGTGTTCTCAACCTTATTGATTTTGGTGCTGCGGGCCTTGTAGGCCTCTTGTATATCTGCTATCACTTGATTCTCCACAATCTATTGTGGTGCTATGGTAGCAATTTAAAATGGAATATTTCAGCACTTAATGATTAAAAAATAGACATAAAACATTCCTCACAAATTCGAAACGAATGATTTATCCAGGGGGTGTCTTAACCTACAACGCGGTTGCGTCCTTCCTGCTTGGCTTGATAGAGTTTGGCATCTGCAGAAGCAATCATTTGATCAAAAGAGTCCCCCAATTGGTCTGTCAAACCTATCGAAATGGTCATTCTAAAACTGATTTTTGATGTTTGGATCAGCATCTCCTCCACCTTTTCACATAATCGCTGCATCACCTCTTGCGCATACCTTAAGTTCGTGTTTGTCAGGATAATACAGAATTCTTCACCTCCATATCGGGTCAAGACATCAGAACTTCGGAACTCCTTCAGCATGAGTTGACCCAATTTATTCAAGGCCAAATCCCCCGCTTCATGACCGTATCGGTCATTGATCTTCTTAAAATGGTCCACATCTATCATCGCTATAATGATGCTCAGCTGTTGACGTTTGGCATTCTCATACAGTTTTAGACCTGTCTCATAAAGATATCGTCGGTTCTGAAGCCCCGTTAAAAAGTCGTTCATGGCAGATTTTTTAGCCAGCTGGATATAATAAAGGGATTCCAGACTGGAAATCACCCGGGAAAAAAGCTCTTCGGGTATAAAAGGTTTGGTAATAAAATCATTGGCCCCCTGACGCAAAAACTCCACGCTCATCATCGGTTCCTCCGAGGCACTGATACCCATGATTGCCAACTCTTCCATAGCATAACGCTTTCGTATCTCTTTGATCAATTCGATCCCGTTCATATTCGGCATACTCTTATCGGTAATTACAAGTTGAATGTCAGGATATTCCTGCAGTTTATCCATAGCCTCATACCCGTCACCTGCCTCATGAATCACAAGAGGAAGTTTACAAAGGGAGTATTTCATCTTCAGTCGTGTTGTTTTTGAATCATCCACCAAAAGGATCTGGGAGTGTTCAAACCCATAAACAAACTGCAGTAGACGCATGGCATAATCAAAGGAATTAGCCGAATCCTTGCGTACATAATCAAGGATATCCTTATTAAAGACTCTCTTTTCCAGACTTCGGCTTTGCTCATCACACATCACGATCACAGGTATGTCTGATGAGATGACAAGATCAACACACTCACCCTCTTTCGCATCCGGGAGGGAGATGTCAACCAGTGCAATAGCATAAGATTCTCCTGAGTTCAGACAAGCCTGAGCTTCCTTCAGACTTTTGGCACTTTGAGACGGAAAATTAAGTTTATGGGATATCAAACCCTTTAAAAAATGGATGATCTTAATATCGTCATCAACGATTAAAACCTTTTTCATCATCTCTCTCCCGGAATAAATCTTCTTGTTCCATTGTAACCAAAAATTCATAGAGATGGATACCCAACTCTGATTTACGATATTTAACTATTTATGGTATTATCCCCTCATATTAAAAATCCATGATAAAGCAGTTATCCATCAAACAGTTTTTCTTAGATATATTTTATATTATTCGGCATACTCCAAAACGTCTTGGAGTCTTCTCTATCACAAAGAAGATCGTCATGTTGATGTTGGGCTCGTATATTATACTCGGCGTCCTCTTTTATCAATACACTCAAAAAGTCTCTTTCCCTGCCCTTCTTTCCCATCAAGAGTCTCAAATGGATTCCATCTCTCTGTTTGTCAAGGCAGAGATACAGCATACCCCCGAGCTCAATGCCAATAGGCTCGATTATGTCAAACGTAAGATTCTTGAAAACTCTCACGTGCACATGCTGTATATCCGCACCTCCCGCGTAGCTGTCGGTAAGAAACTTCCTATCAAAGCCAATATGCATCTTGAGTTTGTCGACAATCAGCCGTTATTGGCAAAACAGTACCGTTTTGAAGACGGCAGTTTTATCATCTACTTCAAGGCTGATCAGTATGTCAAAGAGATCCGAAGTATCATCAATACGGCCTATCTCACCTTTTTATTAATGTTTGCGACCTTGTTTGTCGTTGCATTCGTACTGAAACTGACCCTTTTGCCTTTTACACGTTTGTCCACACTGATGAAACGTATAGAGTATCATTCACCTTCCTCTTACACCTTACCGAATGTCGCTTCTAAGGACGAGCGCTACGATCTGATCTCTGCCTTTGAGACACTGAGTTTTAAACAGCGCGAATATGCCAACCGTCTTAATCAACTCAACCTCTCTCTTGAAGACAAGATCAAAGAGAAGACCCTGCAGCTTCAAGACCTCAATGACACTCTGGCCAATAAGATCCAGGAGGAGGTCAATCAAAACCGCCAAAAAGACAAGATCCTCTCCGAACAGTCACGTTTTGCCGCTCTGGGAGAGATGATCGGTAACATCGCCCATCAATGGAGACAACCTCTCTCGGCGATCTCAACTGCAACCGGTAATGCCAAGATCGAAAACACTCTGGGAATCACGACCAAAGAGAGTCTGAATGACACCTTTAACCGTATTGACGAGTACACCCAGTACCTCTCTGACACTATCGATGATTTCAGGAACTATTTTAAAAAGGACAAAAAGAAAAAAGCCTACTACATTGACGAGATATTAAATACTGCCTTAAGTATCTCCCAGGGAAGTCTGAATGATATTCGCATTATCCAGACCAATGAAAACTTCCATGTCAAACTCATCGGCTATCCCTCCGAACTGATGCAGGTCTTTATCAACATCTTCAATAATGCCAAAGATGTGCTCATCGAAAAGGAGTTGGTGAAGAAATACCTGCTGATCACCATGAGCAAGAGCCCCACGCATATTATTATCAAGATATATGATAATGCCGGTGGTATTTCCAAGGAACATATCTCTTCCATATTTGATCCCTACTTTACGACCAAGCATAAAGGTCAGGGAACCGGTATCGGACTATATATGAGTAAAGAGATGATCGAAAAACATATGAAGGGCTCACTGACGGTAAGCAACCGTTCCTTCGATGTGGACGGTACGGAATATATCGGTGCCTGTTTTACCATCTCCTTGCCGCTGTAATGCATACTTCGGTGTAACAACAGCATATCAACAATTTAACGTCAGCATGATTACCCAGATTACACGGATTATTATAATCCGATTAATCCCTTATAATCTGCTGACGACTCTCATCAAGATAAGATCACTCATAAGAATCAAAAAAATAACAATAATAGATAATATTTAAAGCAAAAAAGGAAGAAAAAATGACAATAAGGAAGAAGAATTCCCATCATAAAAAGGGTATAATTCGCTATTAATTTTCTCCTGAAGGATAAACATGATTCACGAAAACGGAAAAGTTGTAGATATTGCAATTATTGGAGCTGGCCCTGGCGGTATGGCTGCGGCTATCGAAGCGAAACTAGCAGGTATTGAGAACATTGTTGTTATTGATAAAGCGCCTCACCACAATGATATGATCCACAAGTTTTACAAAAAAGGTAAACGTGTAGATAAAGACTGGATGGGTATCAAGTTTGAGTTTACCGGTAACGTTTCTTTTGAAGAGTGTTCTAAAGAAGAATATATTGAGCAAATGGATAAAAAACTTTCTGATGCAGGCGTACTTGAGAAATTTGAGTACAACCATGAAATCATGAGAGTTGAAAAAGGTGAAGACGGCCTTTTCTCTATCGTTTACGGTACAGATGGTGTAGCTGAAGCGCTAGAGACTTTAAAAGCCAAGAACGTTATCCTTTCAGTAGGACGTATGGGTAAACCAAACAAACCAAAATATAAATTCCCAAGAGAACTTAAAGAGGTACTTAACTTCAACCTTTCAAAAGTTCAAAACGGTGAGCATGTAATGGTTGTCGGTGGTGGTGATACTGCCGGTGAGTATGCTTACGGTCTGGTTGAGATGGAAGGTATGGAAGATTGTGTGGTGACACTTAACTACCGTAAAGCTGAGATCACTCGTATGAACCCGATCAATACTGAAATGTGTACAAAATACCTTGATAACGGTAAAATCGTTAACAAAATGGGTGTAGACGTTGAGAGCCTTGAAGTATCTCCTGCTGGTAAAATCCAGGTTAACTTCACTGACGGTTCAACTGGTGAGTATGACAGAGCGGTATATGCACTTGGTGGTACGACTCCTAAAGATATCCTTGTTAACTCGGGTGTTCAAACGGGTGAGTGGGATGTGCCTGTGTATAACGAAGCAACATTTGAGACTAACGTAGAAGGTCTTTACACTATCGGTGACGTTGTAACGGATCAAGGTTCAATCGCACTAGCGTTCAACCACGCTTCTGACGCGGTTAAAAACATCGCAAAAAACCTTTAATCTTTTACTGAAAGGGAAGTCTTTTCCCTTTCATTCCCCTCTTTTTTTACAAACACTCTTCCAAATATCGATGATCTTAATCCATTCATTGTATATGATATTGTCATCAAAACAGGCTCCCCACAAACCGTACCCGAATTGAAAGGATCTACGCCTCGGCTTTCTGCGTAAGTTTCTGATAAAAGGCCTCTTCCACCTTCTGGTGTTCTAATAAGCCTGTGATCTCTTTGTTACTCAGCTTCAGACCTTCAGGTACTTTTTCCGAGTGCAACTGGATCGCCGTCTGTTTATAGTTTGGCTCGCCCGACTTTGGACAAAAGGTGGATGATGTCAGGGTATTGATCAACTGTTCATTGAAATGAAAGGGAACAAAAACATTACCCGGGGCAACCGTCTGGGTCACACGTACGACCACATCTTCCACCCGTCCGCGCACTGATGAAAGGGAAATCCTATCACCGCTTTTGACCTGCAGACGCTCAGCATCACTAGGGTTCATATCCACCCAGGCTTCAGGAGCAAGATCATTGAGGATATCGATCGTTTTCGTCTTCGTTCGGGTATGCCACTGTTCAACCGTACGACCCGTATTCAAGATCACCGGGAATTCAGCATTTAAGGGCTCTTGCAATGGGACCCACGCCACACTCATCAAATTCGCCTTGCCGTCTTTGGTTCGAAAGGCAATATCATCCGTATAAAGCCGCGGACTTCCCTCTGGAAAATTTTCATTACAGGGCCACTGCACCCCACCCTTTTTCTCCAGCATCTCATAGGTGATGCCCGAATAGTCACACAACTGACCCTTTGAAACCTTACGCCACTCGTTAAAGGCATCTTCGGGCTTGGACCAGTTGGGAAAAAGGTTCTCTTTGATATTTTGAAAATAGCCTGAAAACTCTACTACGATATTGAAATCACTCTTCGCGTTTCCTGCCGGTTCAACGGCTTTATTAGCACGGTTACAGCGTCGCTCTGAATTGGTATAGACACCCTCTTTTTCACCCCAGATCCCCGCAGCAAAGACCACATCAGCGATCTCTGCCGTATCGGAGTAAAAAGCATCTTGAACAACAAGGAGATCCAGCTTTGCCAATGCAGCACGCAGCTTATCCTGATTGACAAAACTCACCAGTGGATTGGTCGCCACTACCCATAATGCTTTGATCTCACCCCGCTCAATCGCATCAATGATCTCGGCGTATTTGTAACCACGTTCGGTGGGAACCCATTCTTCGGGGATTCTTACCAGTTCGGCATACTCTTTCGCTGCGGCTTTATCTCCAAAGTTACGATATCCCGGAAGCGAAGAGGTAAATCCCGTCTCACGGGTTCCCATGGCATTACACTGTCCCGTAATGGAAAAAGGAGCTGCACCCGGTCGGCCGATCTGTCCCGTAATCAGATGCAGATTATTGATCGCAGAGACGGTGTCGGTTCCCATATAAGACTGGTTGACGCCCATGGTCCATGCCGTCAAAGCCGCATCAGCTCCGGCAATCGAACGGGCCAATTCATACAGGTCTTTTACCTCGACACCCGTAATATTGGCCACTTCCTGTGGCGGGTAATCCTGCAGATGTTTTTTTAATTCACCAAAACCATTACAGTGCTTACGGATATACTCTTGGTTTTCCCAACCCTGTTCCAGGATAATGTAACACAGACCATTGATCAAGGCCAGATCGGTTCGAGCCTTGATAGGCACATACAGATCTGCCATCTGCGAGGTTTTAGAACGGCGAGGATCGATGACGATGATCTTCGGCTTTTTCTTGTTTTTAGCAATATGCAGCTTCAAGATGGGATGATTATCGGCAATGTTAGCACCGATCAGTGTAATGACATCCGCCTCTTGAAAATCCTCATAACAGCCTACCGGACCGTCAGAACCCAGAGACTGCTTATACCCCATGACCGCCGAAGCCATGCACAAAGTCGTGTTTCCATCATAATTGTTGGTCTGCAAGCCTAATTGCACAAATTTTCCCAGGGTGTAAAACTCTTCGGTCAACAGTTGTCCTGTAGAGATAACGCCAATGGCCTTGGACCCGTGCTCTTTGCTAATGCGTTTAAACTCATCGGAAACTTTTCGGTAGGCCTCATCCCAGGTAGCTGCTCTATGTTCACCGTTTTCTTTGATAAGAGGCTCTAGGATACGGTTCTCTGCATTGATCATCTGATGTTCACTAAGCCCCTTTGGACAGAGTGTACCGATATTCACCCCATGTTTGGGGTTCCCTTTGGTATATACAGCCTTACCGTCTTTTACCCCGATATACAGCCCGCAACCCACACCACAGTAACCACAGGTGGACAAGACCCATTTATCCGGGTTCTTCTCATCGGAAATACGACCGAAAACAGCATCATCACTCAACTTATATTTTTCTTCTTTGATATCTACACCAAGAAAGTTTTTAATTTTTTCTATCATCTTTTTACCCTCATACACTTCGGCGGGCAAAACTAGCGAAAGCGTTCTGCCATGCAGAAGTTTCTTTAGTTAAGCCCACCTTCGCTGCGCCAATCCCCCAAGGGGACTTCTTCACTTCGCTCACGGCGCGCACGTAAAGTTCTTCTCGGCGAAGCGCCCACACGCAGTTTCCGCGCTTTATATCCATCGTCTTAATGCCGTTGACTACCAACAAAAAATCCGCCTGCCATATTCAGCGGTACTACCGTTGCATAAAACAAAAACCTGTCCATGAACTCCGAACTGCTCATAAGTACCACCGCTACAAGTAAAAACCAAAAACCGGCCGCAGTGCCCAGGCTTAGACTTACCAGTAAAGGCAGAAGGATCGCCCCCGCAACAAAGGTGGCAATACGCAGGTAAAAGATCCCTTTAAAATGTTCATCATAAAGCCGATTCGTCTTAGTAAGCTGGGCTTCATAAGTCCCAGCGTAAGAGAGGGAACGTTTGTCTTCATAGGTGAAAAACCCTTGCGCCAGCGCAAAGAGCAAAGCAAAGGAGATCAATGGCATCACGATCTCACTACCCTCACCCGAACCGACCATGACCAAGGCAACCAGAAAAAGACCGATATACCCTGCTCCAAAGAACTTCAAGAGCGTTGTTTTTCGGTTCCATGAGGGACGTGCCTCAATCTGGTAAATCATCCCTTGCGCATAAATCCCGTATGCACCCACGCCCAAAGTCAGCGCTTCAAAGACCACCCGCAAAAAGCTGGAGACATCAAACAGATACAAGAGCACATTCAGTGACATCAGTCCGGTAAAGACTCCAAGAGCCAGGGCCTCGCGGGAAAGCCAGGAGGTCTTGATATTTTTCATAGCCGTCATCGCCTTCAGTGGCCGGCCTAAATGCAGTGCTGAGAGTGGTAGACCCAAGGCTGCGGGCAACATGGCTGCCAAGGCAGCTATCCAACTGGGTTCAACCTTGCCCCCTAAACTCAGAACATCTCCCAGAAACAATGCGAGAAAAGCCCCCAGTGAGATCTGCGTCAACACCGTCATAAAGACCAGAGGGAACTCCGAGTGAGCCGGCTTAAGTTGATACGCATCAGCGGCTGTCATCTCCGGCAGATTTTCCGGTAAGGTATAACGGGTGGTGGCATTAGTGACACGGGCGTCGACCAGATGAGGCATATTCCCCTGGGCATCGATCTCACCCTCCAGCCACTCCTTGGGTTTAAAGACTTCGATCTCAATGGCACCGGACGGACAAGCCTGCACACAGGCGGGAGACTGTCCGATATCCAGACGTTCATGACACATATGACATTTGGTGACGATATGGCGCTCTTCATGAAAGGTAGGCACCCCATAGGGACAGTTCCACGTACAGTATTGACACCCGATACAACTGGGGTCATCATGAATAACGATACCCGTCTCTTCGATCTTGATATAGGAGTTTGTGGGACAGCCGATTAGACAGGCCGGATCCATACAGTGATTACAGGACATGGAGTTAAAGAGTTGGGAAACTTCGGGAAATATCCCCCCTTCACTCTCCCCTACACGACGCCATTTTACATCAGCCGGGTTATTATTCTGTTCATTACAAGCCACCTCACAGCAGCGACAACCGATACAGGCCGTCGCATCAAAATGAAAGCGGTAATTCTCATCTTCTTGCAGTTCGGGTAGGTCAATACTGTAATTTCCGCATTGCATACCTGTCTCGGCCTTATAATCAATAAACTGCTCCAGTGGGGTTGGCGTATTCATAATGCTCCTTGTGTGCGCAACACACATCTTTCATGTTCTCAATTGCTGCAATTATAACGATACCCACTTCCGGTGAAAGCATGAAAGTGATTATTTTTTAATCATCCATGTGCTCATTTAATCCAATCCTTCTTCTATAATTTCGCCACTTAACTGTTTAGGAGAACACAATGGCAGGTTTGAAAGCATTAAAAGGAGAAGGTCACTGGCCGACGCTACTGGCAGCCTTTTTATATTTTGATTTTAGTTTTATGGTGTGGACCATGTTGGGGCCACTTTCTACAGAGATTTCCGAATCCCTTGCAGCCAATGATTTTATCATCACAGCAGGACAAAAGGCAACTCTTTTGTCTCTACCGATTCTCGCAGGGGCACTGCTTAGAATCCTGCTTGGATTCGGAGTGGATAAGTTTGGTGCTAAAAAGACAGCATTGATGTCACAGGCCGTCGTTATCGCAGCGCTTTTCTTCGCTTATTTTCAAGGAAGCAATATCAATTATGATCAACTCTTGATCGTTGCCTTTGGCCTGGGATTTGCAGGTGCATCCTTCGCTGTAGCCCTTCCTCAAGCCGGTCAATGGTACCCACCAAAACTTCAAGGAGTTGTTTTAGGTATCGCCGGTGCCGGTAATATCGGTGTTGTAATCGACTTCCTCTTTGCTCCAAAGATCGCTGAACACTGGGGATGGCAATCGGTGTTCCTGGTAGGTGCTGTACTCTCATCCATCATCTTTGTGACCTATATGTTTATGGCAAAGGATGCACCTTCGGATGTGTATAAACCAAACCCTAAATCCCTGAAAGATTATGCCAAACTGCTCAAAGACAAAGACACCTGGTGGTTTAACCTCTTTTATGCCATCTCTTTTGGTGGTTTCGTCGGATTTGCAGGATATATGAAGGTTTATCTGATGAATACCTATGCACCTGAAATGGCCGAATACGGTCTATCATGGTTAGCTGAAGAGAACGTCAAAGTCATGGCCGGATACTTCGGTGCTCTTTGTATCTTCGCCGGTGCGGTACTTCGTCCTGTGGGCGGTGCCATCGCCGATAAGATGGGGGGCGTCAAATCCCTCTATATTTTCTTTGGGATGGTAGCGACACTGGCGGTGATCAATGCCTTGGTCGAACTGCCGTTTGTCTTTGCAATTATCGTACTGTTTCTGATCATGGCCAACCTTGGTATGGCCAATGGTGCCGTCTTCCAACTGGTTCCTCAACGTTTTGGTAGAGACATCGGTATCATGACCGGTATTATCGGTGCAGCCGGCGGTTTAGGCGGTACGGCATTGATCAAGACCCTCGGATGGTCAAAGGGTGCTTTTGACGGATATACTGCAGGATTCTTGATCTTTGCAGGTGTCGTTCTTTTGGCGATTGCGGGGATCTCTTTTGTCAAGACCCGTTGGAGAACGACCTGGGGTGCTGCGGCAGGCGGACGTATTTAAGGTAATGAATATTCTAACCCACGGCGCCACACCTTGTTTATGTGCGGCTTCGCCTGAAACTTGTTCACTTCATACAAACTGACACGCATGGTTATAAGAGAAGATTTCAGGTAAAATTAGAACCATGCCTTGAATTTGGAGTGTTCAATGAAAAAACTGCTGATTGTTGATGACAGCGAATTCGTTTTAAATTTATTTAAACATGCACTTGATGATTCCCCCGAGATCGAAGCACTCTATGCGGAAAATTATGCACAGGCGATGCGCATTATGCGCTCAAATCCTAATCAGATCCATGCAGCCATACTTGATTACAAGCTTCCCGATGCTCCAAATGGTGAAGTCGTGGCTCTTGCTAACTCCAACAATATCCCCACTATCGTCTTAACGGGGGACCTTAACAAAGAGACCCGCGATATAATCTTGAAAAAGAATGTCATCAACTTCATACTTAAAAATGATCCCAACAGTATCCATTCAGCCCTTGATTCAGCCAAAAAAGCACTTAAGAACTATGATACGACTGTCCTTATCGCCGATGATTCGAAGCTTTCACGAGAGTTGATAAAGATGAGTTTGGAAAGTATTCACCTCAATATTATCGAGGCTACAAATGGCCAAGAGGCTCTGGATCTTATTTTAAACGGCAAACACAATATCTCGTTGCTCATCATAGATTATCTGATGCCGGAACTCGATGGGCTTGATCTTACTTTTGCCCTGCGCAAACAGTTTTCAAAAGCTCAACTCGGCATCATTGCCATCAGCAGCTGTGAAGATGAAGAGACCATCTCAAAGTTCTTAAAACTGGGTGCAAACGACTTTGTTCACAAACCACCGGTACCCCATGAAATCATCAATACCGTTAATGCCAATCTCGAGCTTCTCAGTCTCTTTGAGCAGGTCAGTGATATGGCGAACAAGGACTTTTTGACCGGTGCTTATAACCGACGCTACTTTTTCGATGTGGGAGGGGCAATTTTCTTAAAGGCAAAACGCAAGAATGCTCCTCTCGCCGTGATTATGCTTGATATTGACAAATTCAAAAAGATTAATGACACCTATGGACACGATATTGGCGATATCGCACTTAAAAAGGTCAAAACCGTCTTGGACAGAAACCTGAGAGATTCCGACCTGTCAGCACGATTTGGAGGGGAAGAATTTTGTATTCTTCTTGAAGATATCTCCCTTGAAAACTTACAAACACTATTGGAGCGTATTCGTGCTGATTTTGAAAACAATATTGTTGAAACCAAAAAGGCAAACTTTTCTTATACCGTCTCGTTGGGAGCTGCCTATGGGATGGCGGAGTCACTAGATGAACTGGTCAAGTTATCGGACCAGGGGCTTTTTCAGGCCAAAGAACATGGCCGTAATCAGGTCAAAATCAATACCTACGTGATGTAAAGAAAAAGGAAAGACGTGTTAAAACTCCAATCCTCCCAATATATACTCCCCAAAGCAGAAGGTATAT
The DNA here is from genome assembly GCA_041562075.1 of Sulfurimonadaceae bacterium. GTDB lineage: Bacteria > Campylobacterota > Campylobacteria > Campylobacterales > Sulfurimonadaceae. The sequence continues at coordinate 12,995 of JBFEYO010000011.1, forward strand.
CGGGTGATGATGCCTGTGACTTTGCCCTTTTAGACAAGTCATCACTGATTGCTGTCTTATGTGACGGCGTTGGTTCCGCCAGAAAAGGTGGGGCAGCGGCCCGACAAAGTGTCAAATTCTTTATCGATCATTTCAAGACCCGTCCTAAAAACTGGGATATCACCCAGAGCCTTACCCTCTTTACACAGCATGTCAACCGTCTTCTCTTTAAGGAATCCATGACCCAGTATGAGCGCATTGAGCTGCTGACCACCCTTTGTGTCGCCGTCATTGAAGGGAATAAGCTTTACAGCATGAACCTGGGAGATTCACGGATTTACCTGCTTGACAAGGCACAGCAGCTACACCAACTCAGTGAAGACCATGTCATGGATGACGAACACCTCTCCCATGTGCTTGTACAAGCCTGCGGTCTTAGCGAAAATGTCGAACCACGCATCAGCGTAAGGGAGATAGAGGCAGGCGACACCCTGATCCTTTGCAGTGATGGCATCACTTCTTTGATGGATGACACCCAACTCAAAGCAGAAGTCAACAAAGGCCTAAGCGCCAAGATGATCGCACTCAATGCTGCTCTTGATCACAAAGATCATGAACGTGATGATATCTCCTTGCAGATCTTCCGCATCGAAGAACTGGATCAGCGCCATGACCTTATGAAACAGGACCTGCTTATCCCCAAAACACTTAAAAAAGGTGAGGTTTATGACGGGTATGAGCTTCTTGACCCGATGGTGGAGCACGGACGTATCTGGAAAGTACAAAAAGAAGGGACATTCTATGTGATGAAGTTTCCTATGGCCGATGCCATAGATGATAAGACCTCTTTGGAAGAATTTGTCAAAGAAGCCTGGTATGCCAAACAGATACATCACAAAGCCTTTGGAAATGCCTGGGTTCCCCAAAATCGCTCCGCCCGTTACTATCTAATGGAACTGGTAGAAGGAATGAACCTCAAGGAGTATGTCAAAAACCGACCTATTACCATAGACTCCGCTATTGCTTTAGCGAAGTTTTTACATAAGGCAGAGGCCCATCTCTTAAACCTCGGTCTCGTACACGGGGACATCAAACCGGAGAACATTATCGTCTACAAAAAAGAAGAAGAGGTGGGCGTAGATTTCAAAATGGTCGATTTCGGCTCAGTGGTCGAGGTCTTCGAACTAAACTCCCGTGCAGGTACACCTTCCTACCTTGCCCCTGAACGTTTCAAGGGACAGGCTATCAATGAATCCACCGAGATCTTCTCCATCGGTGTCACTCTCTATTGGGCCCTGACAGGAAGATTTCCCTATGGGGAGATCGAGCCCTTTCAGACCCCGAGTTTCAAAACGGCCAAACGGCCCAGCCTATATAACAAGAATATTCCCAATTGGTTTGAGTCTATCATCATGCGTTCCATCGACATCGATTCAAACCAGCGTTATACCCACTACTCCGAGTTCTTTTATGAGCTTAAATCTCCCGATCATGTCAAGCCCTATTATGAAAAAGACGCCAGTTTCATCGAGCGTGAACCCCTTCTGTTTTATAAAATCGGCTTCTTTATCATGCTTGTAATCAACGCCGCGGGCTTTATCTATTATAATACCTAGTGCATTATGCTACAATAATCCAAACAAAGCTTCCAAGCAATCGTTTATACCTAACAAGGGAGACCAATGCTATCCTGGCTGACCTCCATCTTTGAGCCTGCACACAAAGAGCCCTATCATTTTGGCCGTTTTATCTCCTATAAGAAGACCCCTCAACAGCAAGATGCCTATCAGGCCTCCAAAAAAGCCTTCTCCCAGCAGCGATATCTGGAGGGATATGAACACTATTTCTATTATCTTAAGTTCTACGAGCAGGGGGAGGACAGCGGTAATATAAGCTATGAAAGACGTGATGACAAACTGCACTTCAAGATCATACAAGGATCTGCTATCATCCGAGGGAATATCACCCAACGACGTCTGCGTGCCAGTGTCAATATCGCCCATACCGTCAGTGATAATATCGCCGTAATGCGCCGTCTGCTGGAAAAGAACTATATGTACACTTACTCCAGTTTTTACCTTGAAGACGAGACCCTCAAAGCCAAGATCTATTTTGACAATGTCTCCCTCTCACCGCAGAAGGTCTTCTTTCCCCTGCGCGAGATATCCATTAATGCCGATAAGGAGAAAGAACTTCTTTTAGACGAGTTCAATGATCTTGATCCCATCGAGCTTGATCATATAGAAGCGATGGAGCCTCACCTCAAAGAGACGAAGCTTCGCTTCTACCGGGAGTGGATCGATAAGACCGAACAAAAGGTTGCGTTGCTTCCAAGTCAGGAACAGTCCGGTGCCATCGCCTTTGTCTGGCTTACCCTTTTGCTTAAGATCGACTATTTCGTCACCCCAAGAGGCAAACTGGGATATGATATCTATGAGGCGATCCAGGAGTATTATATCGATGATAACAAGCTCATCGAAGAGAAGAACGACGCCCTTCAAAAGGCGACGATAAAGTTCAAAGAACTGGACACTCAGGCGCTTTCCAAAAGCCTCTACAGCGTCAAACAGACCTTTGATATCTTCAGTGCCAACAACCTGGACGAGATACGGGCGTTTATCGAAGAGACCCTGGGCAAGATCATCTGGTACAAAGAGCATCGATATGAAGAGGTGATCCTCACGATCTATGAATACCTGGGGCTTTACATGCTCTATAACTTTGGAATGAATGACTGTCTCAAAGAATTGATTCAACTTAATGTACGTCTGCATAACACCGATTTTCATTCGGCTCTGGGGATCCCGAGCTATTATAAATCAGGCAAGATCAACAGCTCCAAACTCAGCCGAAAAATCGGCACAATCGTTGCCTCCTACATCAAGACCTACCCGCATCTGCATGATTTCTCCTCCCAGCTCAATTATGAGACGGCAGAGAAGTTTCACCACTCCTATTTCAGCGCCCTAAGAACCCTTAATTTCAGTGAGCTATAAGATGAATACCCAAAAAATATTAGACACCTTTCAAGAGAGCATCATACAGATTGAAACCCCCATGGCTTCGGGCTCGGGTTTTTATCTTGACAAACACGACCTCATCATTACCAACTCCCATGTGGTCAGCGGGCTCAAAGAGGTCGTTATCTCTTCAAAGGACATCAAACGGCGCGAAGCAACCGTCATCTATGATGATCCGAAGTATGATCTTGCCTTTATCAAGACATCCGTCTCTTTAGAGGTCAAACACCCTTTACATCTGTCTGAAAAACCCGTACATGACGGCGACAAGGTCGTCGCAATCGGTCATCCCTACGGGCTTAACTATACCGCGACAGAGGGAATCGTCTCCAAGGCAGCCCGCTTGCAGGGTGAACTCGAATATATCCAAATCGATGCAGCTATCAATCCCGGTAACAGCGGGGGCCCCTTACTGAACAATACGGGAGAGGTCATCGGAGTGAATACCTTTATCATCCAAAACTCCAATAACCTTGGATTTGCTCTTCCCTTCTCCTATGTACAAGAAGCCCTGGATGCCTTTGGCGCTCTGGACAAACACGGGGTGATCCGCTGTTCATCCTGTCTAAACCTTGTGCAAGAGGTCGATATCAAGGATGATTACTGTCCCGAGTGCGGGGTCAAGATAGACATCGCCAAAAAACGCAGAGAAGGCTATACCCCAGTAGGTACGATCAAGACCCTGGAGAATATCCTCGAAGAGATGGGCAAGGATGTCGCCCTCTCCAGAAGAGGACAGCGCATGTGGCAAATCGATATCGGTTCTGCCCGCGTGGAGATCTCCTATTATGACAACGGGATCATCGTGGCGGATGCCTCATTATGCCGTCTCCCCCATGATAAAATCCAGCAGATCTACCACTTCATCCTTTCAGAGAACACAGCCATGGATTATTTGCAATTCTCCATCAATGACAATACAATACTGCTCTCATACATCATTGTTGATAGTTCCCTGGAAGAAAAAAACGGAGCCGTTGCCCTGGGTAGACTCTTTTCCAAAGCAGATAAGTATGATGATCTTTTGATTCAGGAATACGGGGCACTGCCCATTAAACGAGATGACTAAGAAGGAGTATTTTTATGAGTGATTTTATACATATCGTCTGTCCATACTGTAAGGGCACGAATCGATTACCCGAAGACAAGCTGAGTAATACCGCCAAATGCGGCCGATGCAAGGAGCAGCTCTTTGACACCAAACCGATTTCCTTGACGACCGACAACATCTCCCAGCATCTGGAAAAAAATGACATCCCGGTACTCATCGATTTCTGGGCACCCTGGTGCGGACCCTGCAAGATGATGGCCCCGAACTTTGAAGAAGCTGCCAAAAACTTCCAGACAAAGGTGCGTTTTGCAAAGGTCAATACCGAAGATCAGCAAAGCCTCGGTGCCCATTTCAACATCCGATCTATCCCCACCTTAATACTTTTTAAACAAGGAAGAGAGATCGACCGTATCTCCGGGGCTCTGGATGCATCCGCCCTCACTGACTGGCTAAAAGGAAGGGTATAAAACACAACATTTTTTAATATAAGGCTCTAGGCATCTTTTTTCTTCTATCACTATCATTATATGTGGTTTTATTGTAAAATAAACAACAGTGATAAGAGAAGGAGACTCTTTGCCCCTTAAGAAACAGTACAAGATTCTTCACACCCTCCATGAGAACAATGCCACTATCGTGCATAGGGCGGTCCGCATTTCAGATAATAAAAAAGTCATCATCAAGCTTTTGAAGCCTGAGGCAAAAACGGCTCTGATGATGAATGGTTTCATAAACGAACAAAAGTATTTAGACCAGTTTCAATATAAAACAATCCCTCGTCTGATTGATGTCATCTCTTCACCAACCGAGTATATTCACGTCTTTGAAGACATTGAGGCAAGCTCGCTTTTCGAACTGATAGTACGCCACTCTTTCTCCCTGCTGGAGTCCTTGAATATCGCCCTTGCCCTGGCCAAAACATTGCATATCATCCATAAAAAGAACCTCATTCATGCCGATGTAAATCCCAAGAATATCATCTATAATCCTCAGACCCTCAAACTGCAGCTGATCGATTTTGCCAATGCCCACCAGATTATAAAAGGCGAATCATTCATATACCCTCCCGATGAGGCTTCCGCCAACCTGTTTTACATCTCGCCAGAGCAAACCGGCCTTATTAACCAACCTGTGGATCATCGGAGTGATCTCTATAGTCTGGGAATGAGTCTATACCATCTCCTCCTGGGTCATTCTCCCTATGAAGCAATAGATCGATATGAGCTGATTCACAAGCAGATCGCCCTACAACCCAAACCGCTCCATGAGCTTGATCCCAATATTCCATTAGTGGTATCACAAATCATCTCCAAACTGATCGAAAAGAATCCATATGACCGCTACCAGAATGATGAGAGTCTTATCAATGACCTGCAACACTGTCTAAAAAATCTAAAAGGTACACAAGAGATCAAAGCCTTTAAAATTGCTCAACATGATCATCCCCAGATCAATATCGGCGAACATCTTTTTGGCAGACAGGATGAGATCAAAGAACTCCAGGCAATAGCATCCCAATCTTCGTTTTCCACACCTGTTCGTCTATTGGTGTCCGGAAGTTCAGGCGTCGGAAAGACCCGCTTAATTGAAGAGTTTTTTACCTATTTTGATCTTGATGACACCGTCATTCTGCGGGCCAAGTTTGAACAATTCAACGACCCTACTCCCTATTTTAGTTTTAGGCAGCTCTTTGCCCAGTTGCATACCCGGTTGATGAGTCAATTCAACACACTTCAGGAACTCTCTGCTCTAAGTTCAAAAAGTGCAGCTGTACTCCACTTTGCCTTTAGCGACTTTTCCGATCTCTTCGGCAAAACCAAGAGAGGTTTTCAGCCAAGTCCTGAAGATATGCGCTCCCAACTTCCCCTTGCTATTAAAGAGTTTTTCGAACTACTCTGCACACAAAACCAAAAAATCCTGATCTTTATTGATGACCTGCAATGGGCGGATGAAGGATCAATTCGCTTGATGAAAGAGGGTCTTTGCTCTTCCAATCATTCGCATCTGCATATTGTATGCTCCTATCGCGATGATGAATTGAGCAAAAATATTGTTGCTGAAAAAGAGGTTAACCTACTCCTTCAAACACGCCGCTTCAAGAACATACAGCTCCAACCATTAACCAAAGAGGAACTTTCACTAATGCTGCAAAGTCTTCTTAAACAAGATGAAGATGAGATCGATGAGCTAAGGGACATATTGTATAAAAAGACCAATGGTAATCCCTTCTATTTTAAAACCTTCATCAATTTTTTGCTCCAACGTAATGAACTCTATTTCACGGAAGGAAAATGGGTCTATGCTATCAATAAAATCCGGCAGCATAGCTCCAGTATCAATATCATTTCCCTCATCAGTTCGAAGTTCGCAAAGCTGCATGCCCAACAACGGTCCTATTTGCAATACCTCAGTCTACTGGGAAGCCAGCAGGACCTAAAACTGACGCAAACCTTTATGAAGACCCTTGGATATGATTCCGATATCATCAGTGAACTTGAGGCCGAAGGCTTCATCGAACTTTCACAGACTCATTACCAATTTATCCATGATCAGATACATCAAAACATCTATGCTCGGATCAATGAGACAGACCGACAAAAACTGCATCATAAAATTGCACTCTTTTTAGAAAAAGAGTACAAACGCGGGCATTATCACGACATCCTAACACTTACGCATCACCTCAATCATGCCTATACGCCGAAACACTACCCGCAAAAACTATTTGTCTACAACCTCTCAGCCATTGAAGAGAGCCTAAAGAACAATGCCTATGAAAACGCTCTGCGAAAAATAGAATGGGTAGATAAAGCGCTCTTCAGTGAGGATTTATGGGAAAAATCACCCCAACGTTGCTTTAGGTATCACTATCTCAAAGCCAAAACACTCTATCTGAATGCCTTCAGCGAAGCAGCCTTTGAAGCACTGCATACGCTTCTTTTCAAAGCTGGAAACTTCAATCAGCGTTTAGAGTGTTTTTCCCTGCTTAAAGACATCAGTGTCACCCAAGGCACCCATTTCAAAGCACTGACAGGCTTTGGTGACGAGCTCCTTCTTGAGTTGGGATATAAGGTTCCGGATAATCCATCTGCCCTTAAAAAAAGGGTAGAGAGCCTACATCATAAAATCACGTCCCACCATCTTTACGAGCATCCCAAAGAGATACTCAAACTCAATACATTGACTAAAAAAAGACAACAAAAAATCATCTCCTTGTTGGTTGATTATTGGGAAGCAGCCTACTATCTGGCTGACATTGACCTGATGCAATGGAGTGCACTGAGTATTATCAACATCTCCTTTAATCACGGTAATAGCAGTGCATCCTGCTTTGCTTATGTACTTTTCGGTGCCCAGCTTTCCAGCCAGATGATTTACAAAAAAGCCTCGGAATTTGGTACCGTTGCGCTCAAACTCAATCACCTTTTTGATGACCGGGGGATGCTTCCGAAGGTCCATAACTTTGTTGCAAATTTCATCAATCCCTATACCCGCCCGCTGAGTTCCAATATCCCGCTTTATCAAAAAAGCCTCTATCAGAGCAAGCTAAACGGGGATATCGTGTTTGGTACCTGGGCAAACTTTCTAATGCATTTTTCTGATTTTCTATCCGGTAATTCCTTGGATTCACTACAAGAGCATCTGGCCCAGGAAAAGCACTTTATCCTAAACTCCGGGGATGAAAAGATGATTGCAATCTTTAATCAACTCAGAGAACAGGTCAACCGCATGCAAGAGCGAGATTGCGAATTTGAGTATGATGAAGAAAAAGCCCTTGCATTATGGAAAGAAGAACAGTTTTACCCTGCACTCTCCTGGTATGCTATTATGAAAGCGCAAGAGTTTTTCTTCATGCAACAATATGATCAAGGCCTTGCCTGCTTAAAAGCCTATGTCCTTAATGATGAAAACGAAGTCATTATGTTTCCCAAAATTCGACTGCATCTTATCCGTGCCTTGCTCTATCTCAATCATAAAAACCCTCTTCAGCATGAAGAAAAACAGCAATGTGATCATGATCTGATGATCTACAAGGCACTTTCCAAAACCTCGCCTAAACAGTTCAAATGCGAACAGCTTCTGCTTAAAGCCGAAACGATGAAAAACGAATATGCGCTATGGGATGTCGCCAAAATTTATGATCAGAGTTTTAAAGAAGCTCATAAATGTAACAACTCTTTTTTAATCTCCCTTGTCAGTATCTGTGCCGGGCGCTATTTTGAAACCCTTCACCTGCATGATCTCAGTCAATTCTATTTTAAAGAAGCAGTCATCAGTCTCAATCAATGGGGAGCATACGCATGGGCAAAACAGCTGCAGCAGTTAAGTGAAAAGACCGCGAAAAAAGACATTGAACTGATCTTGAAAAACAGTTCTACCAAGCTGCACAAGGAAAGCTCACCAATACAAAGTGAGACGGCAAACTGGCAGAGTCTTATCAAATCCTTTAATGCGATCTCCCAAAGTCGAAACAGTACCCAGCTGATCCAAACCCTTATGAAGATCATTTTGGAAAATGCAACAGCAAGCAAAGCAAGCCTGCTCCTTAAAGAGCATGAGAGTTTCAAACTCAAAGCTCAGATCGACTTTGAAACAGGGTTGATCGATCTGTATAATCTGGAGATGTATTCCCTCCCCTTTATTCCCTATAATTTCCTCGCATATATTGCCAATACAAAAAAAAGCCTTTCATTAGAGTACCCTGCTCAAAGCGGTCAGTTTCAGTTTGATCCCTACTTCAAACAGCAACAGCCGGCTTCGTGTCTTGCGATTCCTAGTATACTTGACGGCTCTGTACAAGCAATGTTATACCTGGAAAACAAGTTTTTGGTTACCTCCTTGGATGCAGAAAAAATCAAGACCCTTGAACTCCTGCTCACTCAGGCCTTGAATGTCTTTCAAAATACGCGGCTTCTTGACAGCCTTAAACAGAGTGAGGACAAGCTCAACAAGGCACAGGAGATTTCTCATCTGGGAAGCTGGCACATGAACGCCACAAGCAAAAATGTAAGCTGTTCCGCAGAGACATACCGCATATATGGACTTGAACCCTTCTGTCGTCTTCTTGACACCCAATGGTTATTACAACAGGTCCATCCGGATGATCGTATCAAAGTCTCTACGGCTATGGAGCAAACCTTTCAACACGGTACCCCTTTTGACATCCATCATCGTATCCTGACAAATGATCAAAAAGAAAAATATGTCCATCAACGTGCAGAAGTAAGCTATAAAGGCAATATCCTCTATCTCTCCGGAACGATACAGGATATCACCGAGTCTCAGATCTCAAAAGAGATGATTATGCGTCTTTCACAGGTAGTCAATCAAAACCCATACAGTACCATTATCACAGACCTTGATAGTACTATAGAATATGCCAATGCCCAGACCACGGTTATGAGCGGTTACTCCAATAGCGAGCTAATAGGTCAGAAAATGAACATCTTTCGCTCTGATGTACATACCAAAGAGTTTTACGCCAATATGTGGCATGTTATCAAAGACAAAAAAGAGATCTGGAAAGGCCAGCTCTTCAATAAGATGAAAGATGGTCGCCTTATCGACTGCCTCTCTACCATCTTCCCGATTTTCGATGAGCACAAAAAAATCATTAATTTTGTACTCATTCAAGAAGATATCACCCAGCAAAACCTCAGAGACAAACTCTTTTTAATGCAGACAAGACAGGCGCAGATGGGGGAAATGCTCTCCATGATTGCCCACCAATGGAGACAACCACTGGCAATTATTTCAGCCCTTATCAATGCACAGCGTATCGGTTTGCTACTTCATAGCGTCAATCCCGATGAAATCATCAAATGTTATGATGATATCGAAACCCAGGTACAATATCTTACCCGTACGATCACTGACTTTAGAGATTTTTTTAGACCGGATAAAGAGAGTGTCCTTACCAAGAGTTCCACCATTGTTTCCAAAGCCTTGTCCCTCCTGGAACACCACCTTCAGCAAGAAAAAATCGAATTAAAACTACAATGTGACTCCAATGTTGAATACAAGACCTTTGAGCATGAGATAGAACAGGTCATCCTTAACCTTATCAAAAATGCCCAGGATGTCTTTGCCGAGCGAAAAATCAAAAACCCCTGCATCACGATCAAATGCGAAGAGGTTAAATCAGAAGCAATAATTACAGTTGAAGATAATGCTAAAGGTATAAATAAGGCTGTACTTGATACTCTTTTCTTACCTTATGTCTCAACAAAAAATCAAAAACAGGGAACAGGACTAGGACTGTACATGAGTAAAACGATTGTCGAAGACCACTGCAAGGGTAAACTCTCCGTGATCAATACAAAAGAGGGTGCACGCTTTACCATTGCACTACCATTAAAGGTCGAGCATGCCTGACCTCACTATCCTTAAAGAAGTTCAACAAGCCTGTGCCGATCTTACCTTGCTGTATGTTGAAGATGACGAGGTTCTCTCTGCCGCGACCACCAAGACCCTGCAGGCTTTTTTTAAATCGGTGAGTATTGCCTATGATGGACAAGAAGGCCTGGAACTGTATAAGAATGGTCATTTTGACATCGTTCTTAGTGATATTCTCATGCCCAGGATGGATGGAAAAGAGATGTCCAGAGAAATTAGAGAAATCGATCCCCAACAGGCCATCATCATCATGTCCGCCCATGAAGAAGCCGAATACCTGATGGAACTGATCGAAATCGGCATTGACAAGTTTGTACAAAAACCGCCCAATCTACAACGTCTGGCAAGCGCTCTGCTCTCCACCGCCATCCATGTTAACAATGCTAAACAGGTCGCCCTGATGGCAGATCTTACACGGCAGGATCTTGCCGAGTCAAAAGAGCTTCTGCGCACAATTATCGATACCGTTCCTGTACGTATTTTCTGGAAAGACTTAAATTCTACCTATCTGGGCTGCAACCGTCTCTTTGCCTATGATGCCAACATGGAAAACCAAAATCAGCTCATCGGTAAAAATGATTTTGACATGCCCTGGAAAAATGAAGCCCAAGGATATATTGACGATGATCAACTGGTCATATCCTCAGGCAAGGAGAAGATCAGTTACGATGAAGAACAGACACATGATGACGGCTCGCGTATCTGGGTAACAACATCCAAAACCCCCTTACGTAATGAAGATGGTGATATCATCGGTGTACTGGGGGCCTATGTGGATGTCACTGCACAAAAAGAAGCCATGGCCGCTATCCAAAAAGCCAGAGATGAGCTGGGTTACCAGGCAGAGCACGATATCCTCACCGGCCTGCCCAATCGTACCCTCTATTTTGATCGGCTCAACCAAGCTATTCATAAATCTTCCAGAGCCGGTACCAAGACAGCTGTGATCTTCTTGGACCTGGACCGTTTTAAAGAGATTAATGACTCTTTAGGACATGAAACCGGTGACAAGGTGGTCATATCCCTGGCTAAACGCCTCGAATCAAAACTGCGTGAGATTGATACTATCGCCCGATTCGGAGGGGATGAATTTATCATCTTGATCGAGGCCTTTAAGGAGTTGAGTGATATCCATGAGGTACTTCACAAATTAAATGAGTCTATGAAGGAGCCCTTTGACATAGACGGTCATACTCTCCATCTTACGATCAGTACCGGTATCAGTATCTATCCCGATGACGGAACCGATGCGGAGGTATTGATCCGAAATGCCGATACTGCCATGTATCGGGCTAAAAATGACGGACGAAACACCTCCCATTTTTATACCAAAGATATGACCCAGGAGAGCTTTGCCCATATGGTCATGTCCAAAAATATACGTGAAGCTCTTGATAAAAGAGAGTTTGTTGTCTATTATCAACCCCAGATTGATGGGGAAAGTAAACAACTCATCGGGATGGAGGCGCTGGTACGATGGATCAGCCCGACCGATGGATTTATCTCTCCGGGGGAATTCATCCCTATAGCCGAGGAGTATGGACTGATCGATAAGATCGGAAACTATGTTTTTAATGAAGCTGTCGAACAGACTGTCCAATGGTATAAACAAGGGCTTAATCCCGGACGGATCTCCATCAACCTGTCCACTATTGAACTCCAACAAAGAGATTTCGTCAGCTCGGTTCAAAAACGCCTGAAAGAGCGTGAATGTGATCCTGCATGGGTAGAATTGGAAATCACCGAAGGCTATACGATGAAGCACCCTGATACGGCTATCAATATGCTTCAGGAGCTTCGAGATCTTGGCCTTACCCTTTCCATAGATGATTTTGGCACCGGTTACTCTTCTTTGTCATATCTCAAACGATTACCGATTCAAAAACTCAAAATTGATCAGGCTTTTGTGCGAGACCTTCCCGAAAGTATTCACGATATTGCCATCGTCAAGTCAATCATCTCTATGGCTAAGGCTATGGATTTTGATGTCATCGCCGAAGGAGTTGAGACACTGGCACAGCATGATTTTCTTATTGAAAAAGGATGTAAGAAAATCCAAGGTTATTATTATGCAAAACCTATGCCTGCAGTGGAAATGGAAGCCTTTATTCGCCAACACACCCTTTCGGATAAAGCCTAAACTTAAATAGATGCTTACCCCCCAGACTAAACAATAGATTTAGTATAAAGAGTCTACAATACCGCCATATACAAATTAACTGAGGATTTATATGTTTTTAGATTTTGATGTCAACCTTGATACCGCTATAAAAGAGCTTGAAGCCCTTCTGGAAAAGAGTAAGAAAGAGATCGAAAGTCTGCTGAAAATCAACAATAAAAATTATGCAAACTTTGTCAAACCCTTTGAGATGATCGATGAGCGCCTGGAGTGGTTCTTTACTCCTATCTCCCATTTAAACTCGGTCAACAACTCGGAACAGACCCAGGAGGTCTATGCCCAGGCGCTTCCTTTACTCACGGCCTATGGGACAGAAGTCTCTCAAAACGAAGAGATCTATAAGGCATTCAAAGCGATCAAAGAAAATGAGGGAGGAAGGCTCAACCAGGAACAGAACCAGGTTCTTGATCATAATATCCGGGATTTTGAACTCAGCGGTGCTCATCTGGATGCGAGTAAGAAGGCACGTCTTAAGGAGATCAATCTGCGCAAAAGTACCCTAAGCAATGATTTTTCCCAAAACCTTTTGGATGCGACCAATGCCTATGAACTGATCATCAAGGATGAGAAGGATGTTGAAGGTATCCCTTCTTCAGACCTGGACAGTGCCAGACAAGAAGACGGAAGTTATAAGTTTACCCTGCAGATGCCCTCATATATTGCCTATATGACCTATGGGAAAAACCGTTCTTTACGAGAGGAACTCTACAAGGCCTATACCACCCGTGCCCCTGAAAATGCCCAGATCATCGACGAGCTGATGCAATTACGTCAGGAGATGGCGCAACTGCTTGGATTTAACAATTATGCAGAACTCTCCATCGCCCCAAAGATGGCGACCTCTACGGACAAGGTCATCCACTTTCTTGAGGAGTTGGCCCAAGCTTCACAATCCCAGGCCAAACGTGAGCTTAATGAGCTTGAACGTCTGGCCGAAGAAGAGGGAGAAAAGGAGATCAAGAGTTTTGATATCGCCTACTATTCCGAGATCTTGAAAAAGCAAAAATATGAGATCGATGAGGAGGCCTACCGCCCCTATTTTGAAAAAAACTCCGTCGTTCAAGGACTCTTTGACTTCTTAAACAAACTGCTTGGGATTGAGTTTAAGCCAGTCAATATCCCCCTATGGGATGAGCAGGCATCCGCCTATGATCTCTATTACGACGGAGAACTTCGTTCCCGTTTGTATATCGACCTGGAGGCACGCTCCTCCAAGCGCGGCGGAGCCTGGATGAACAACTGGCAGAGTCATTGTCTGGATGAGAAAGGAGAAAAGATCCTCTCCTCCGCCTATATTGTCTGTAATTTCCCTGCCTCAAGCAAGCAGTCACCTTCCTTGCTGCGTCATGATGATGTGGTCACTCTCTTTCATGAGATGGGCCATGCCCTGCACCATATGCTCAGTCAGGTCAGTGAGAATTCTGTCAGCGGAGTCAACGGCGTCGAATGGGATGCGGTGGAGTTTCCTTCTCAGTTTTTGGAGAACTTTGCATACGAACCACAGGTCCTGCGTCTTTTTGCCAAACATTACAAAAGCGGTGAAGTCATCTCTGATGAGATGATCGATAAACTCGATAAGACCCGTAACTTCCAATCTGCGATGGGAATGCTGCGTCAGCTGGAGTTCTCTCTGTTTGATTTCAAACTGCATATGAAACTGCATACAGGAGAAGAGGTACAAGCACTCCTGGATGAGATCCGAGATGAAGTCAGCCTGCTAAAACCTCCATCATACAACAAATTCCAAAACGGCTTTGCCCATATCTTTGCCGGAGGCTATGCCGCGGGATATTACTCCTATAAGTGGGCTGAAGTCCTATCCGCAGATGCCTTTTTCCATTTTGTGGATAACGGTATCTTTGAAGAAGAGATCGCTGCATCCTATAGAGATATTATCCTTGGCCTTGGAGGCAGTGAGAGTATGTCCGTACTCTTTGAGAAATTTATGGGACGAGAACTGGATACAACGGGTCTCTTGCGTCTTAACGGGATCGCTGCGTGAGAAACCTTTGGTTTCTCATTTTGATGAGTCTATCCCTATATGGAGGAACCCCGGTGAAAGTTGCAAGTTATAATGTCGAAAACCTTTTTGACCTGCACTATGACGGCACGGAATATAGTGAATATATCCCCAACACCGGCTGGAAATGGAATGCCAAGAACTATCGCAACAAGCTCAAAAACATTGCCAAGGTAATTGCTGATATCCGCCCGGATATCATCTCCCTCACCGAGATAGAATCAGACCGCGCCCTAAAAGACCTACAAGCAGAAATCTCAAGACAGGGGCATTACCTTCCCCATCGAGCCATAGCCGACAAAAAACCAACCGCTGTCAAAAATGCTGTCTTAAGCAAATTTCCTATCCGAAAGAAAGAGCTTTCCATCTCTGAAAGTCATCAAACCCGAAATATTCTTGAGGCGGCTATTAATATACATGGCAAGGAGCTTTATCTTTATGTGAATCACTGGAAATCAAAATCCGGTCCGGAGAGTAAACGCATCGCTTATGCAAAGGCCCTTAAAAAACGTTTAGATTCTCTTGCGGACAACACTGATTATATTCTTAGCGGTGATTTCAACGCCCATTATGAAGAGCATAAAAGCTTTATTAAAAAGCGTAAGCATAATGATACGCAAGGGATTACGGGTATCAACCATATTTTACGTACTATCGATAGCAATGGTGAACTCTATACCCGCGACACGCTCCAGACAGATGGCCATTATAATCTCTGGATGGAACGCCCCGAGGCAGAGCGCTGGTCCCATATCTTCAGAGGCAAAAAAGAGGCCCTGGATCATCTGATTATTTCTCCTTCATTGCTGAAGCAAACAGGAAGTTATTACCGGTTGGGAAGTTTTGATTCCTTTCATCCCGACTACCTCTTTACCCCATCTAAAAAATGGCTTTACCGATGGCAACGAAGCCGTAGCAGACCCTATTTTCACACCGGGAAGGGATATTCGGATCACCTGCCCCTTGTCGCTGAATTTTATATCGATTAAGATCCTATGGAGAAGAAATGAAACCCTTATACCTGATTATCCTTTCATGCCATATCCTTCTGGCAGCCGAAGGTATTGAAAAAGAAGAGCGTGTTAAGGACACCCTGACTATCGGCGGGGGTGGATACATACAGTCCCAGCCCTATGAGGGAGCAGATCCCATGGTAACACCTACCCCCGTGATCTTTTTTGACAACTCCCTGTTTTATATCCGATGGGTACGTATGGGGATGTATTTCGCCGGAGAGAAGAAAGAAAACTATTCATGGGGTGCATCCATCACCCTTCAACCCCGTCCTTTCGGATATGAGCCAAAGGATGCGACTATCCTGAATGGAATGGACGAACGCGAGACCAGTTGGGAAGCAGGTCTGGCTTTGGCCTTCAAGCATGAGAAGTTTTTCTTTGAGACCATCTTGGTACATGATGTTTTGGACAGATCAAACGGGAGTGTTATACGGGCTGAATTGGGGACAGACTACAAAACGGGAGATTGGAGTTTTTATCCTTCCATATTAGCCGTCTGGCACTCCAACAAGTTTAATGATTATTATTATGGGGTAAACAATGATGAAAGCAGCCTCTTTAGACCGGCATATACCGCGAAAGCAGATATCGACTATGCTGCCCAGACCTATATCAACTATGCCTTCAACAAGCATTGGAATACGCTTATCAACCTTCGTGCCGACTATCTAAGTTCTCAGATACGACACAGTCCTATCGTAGATGACAATCTTATGCTCTCGGGCATGGTATCGCTGATTTACAATTTCGAATACTAGCTTGACCTAATCTTGATAATAAGAGAACCATTAAGTCAGCGTGATTAAGCAGATTGCACAAATTTAAATCTAATCCGATTCATCCGCGTAATCGTGATGACGACTTTCTTTTTTCATCTCTTATTGCCAAGTAAAACTTGGGAATACATACCTGATGTAGCTCTAGATCCCAGTTAGCAGATCCAGCCACCGCCGATGAGTCTGTCACCGTCATAAAAGACTGCAGCCTGACCTTTGGCAACACCCAACACCGGCTCTTTGAGTTTGATTGTTCCGCTATTTCCCTGAATCTCCACATGACATGGCACCGCCGTAGTACGGTAGCGCAGCTTGACCGTCGTATC
>JBFEYO010000012.1:0-29126 GCA_041562075.1 Sulfurimonadaceae bacterium
AATATCGCTGGTGTCAAGCACATAAGCACCATTGTTTATCCGTATGACAGGTTCATCCTCGGGATTTAATAGATCATGTGCGGTATAAAAGGCAAGCCCTGCATTGAAGCCCTGGTGGCTTGTTGAAGTGTATTGAAGTATGCCTCCTATGGCCAATGCATCCCTGTCTTGCCGATTGTAACGATCACCGGAAAAATAAAAGGTTCTCAGATCTGCCTGAAATCCTGTGTCGTTTGCATGAAGCATAAGCGGCAATGAAAACATAAAAAGCAAACCATACAAAATATAATCACGATGCATATAATGATTATAGCCAAACTGCTAAAGGCGGTATACATGATGATGCTTTTGTTATTATGCCTTGTCTGATATTTGTATCGAACTTTAGGAAGAACAACTTACATGGGAAACCCCGGCGATATCAAAGAGATGATCAGGCTTGGGCTGGTAATACTTCTGTGCTATCTTATCTGATTGTTCATCATAAGGCTTGTTCATCACCTCTTGCAGTTCGTGTACAAGACTATAGTCACCCTGTTCTGCAGCCTTATATGCAGGTACTAAAAACCACTCACGCAGGGTGTATTTAGGGTTGATCGATCTCATCTGTTTGGACAGCCTCTCTTTTGCTTCGGCAGAATCGGCATGGATCAGTGATCTCCATTTATCCAGCCATGTGATCCACTCCTGTTGCAGCTTGTTGTCCAAAATCGCATCGCCGTAAAAGCTTTTGGCAAGGGGATCGATGCTCTCAGGTATGTTGGAAAGCTCACGAAAGAAGATCGTATAATCCACTTTGGTCTCGATCATCAATACGACAAGCTGGTTAAACAGCTCCGTGTCAAATGTTTGCAGTCCCAGCTTGGCGCTCCACATCTTGATCATGCGCGCCTGCATTACCCTGGAAAAACCGCTGCGGATCTCATCCAGTTGGTCCAGTTCATTCTTATGTCCCGCCAGCAGAGGAAGTAAAGCGGTGCAGAACATATGAAAATTGCGCTCGGCCGCTACAGGCTGGTTTAAAAAGGAGAAGTGTACACCACCGCCGGTCCAGGGCTGGTATCGTGGATCAAACATATCCATAAAGCCGAAGGGACCGTAATCAAGGGTATATCCGCCCAATGCCGTGTTGTCGCTGTTAAAGTTTCCCTGGCAATATCCCACACGTATCCAGTTGGCAACAAGGGAGGTGAGGCGGGAGCGAAACTCCTGTGCAAGGAGGATGATCTTGGCCGCTAGAGGCAGGTCCTTGTCTATGACATCACTATATTCACGTGATATGATGTGCAAGACGATCTGCTCCAGCTCCTGCTCAGCCTTGGGATGTTCACCCTTTCTCGCACGTCTTCCAAAAAGTTCAAGTTGGCCTACCCGTAAGAAAGAGGGGGCCACACGTGTGGTAATGGCTACATCTTCTTCGATCATCACTTCAGGGTCTTTGGAGTAAGAACCGTTTAGAAACCACGGGCGTTTCACTTTTTCCGTATTAGAGGTATACAGGGTTAAAGAGCGTGATGTAGGAATCCCCAGGGCATGCATATGCTCCTGGGCTAAAAACTCCCGTACGCTCGAACGCAATACGGCACGACCGTCGGCACCACGGCAGTAGGGTGTACGGCCGCCGCCTTTGAGCTGCATCTCCCAACGTTTGCCATTGATGACTCCTTCGAAGATAGAGACGGCACGTCCGTCTCCATAGCCGTTTCCGGTCTTGAAAGGGCATTGGTCGTAATACTCGGTGCCATAGATGGAAAGGGCGTAACCCGTGGCCCATCCGTGGGGGTGTAAAGGCGCGGGCAGGGAGGTGGCATCGCCGGAGAACATGCGCATAAAGTCTTCGGACTCGGCCAAAGCATCATCCAGCCCAAGCTCTTTGAAAAAGGTCTTGCTATGGGCAATATATCGGGGCTTATCGATCGGAGTAGGGTTTACAGGCACATAATGACCGCGAAAGACCTGCCGAGGCATATGATCGACGCCGTCGTCCCGTGCATCAGGATCGCGGTTCAAGGTGTCCATCAGTGTGTAATCTGCCAGGGCCGCAAACGCTTCTAGAGTGTGTATTGTCGCTGTTTTCATTCTCTTCCTATCACTGTAAAAGTGCTCAAAATATCGAGTTTATGCGAATTATAATGGACTTGGGTGAAAGCAGGCATAGCAAAAGAATCTAATCAATTTATGCAAGGTTTAAATAGGTTCTACGTTTAGACCTGTCATAATGGCGCCATTAAAATGAAGTGAGTTATTATGCACATGCACACCTATCAGATCGCCGAAAAGGTATTGGATGATTACAGAAAGAACAAGCTTGTAGACGAGCGCATCGACTTTTTAAAGTCACAAGCCGATGAACAGCTTGAAGAGCTGGCGCAAAAAGAGGAACTTTATCAAAGTTACCTTCAAAAGGTGGGGGCTCCTGAAGGGATAGACAGCGTTATCCTGTGGATATTGATCATGTCCAATGAGTCCATCGTCGAGGATTATATAGATGAATATGACAAGAAATTCAGGGAGATCATCCCCGTCAGTGACCTGGCGGATCTGCTATTGTACGCCGTGCACCTTGACAAAGTCGAAGGCTCGCCATTGAAAGGGTTTGATTATCTGTTGGAATACAAGCATGACGGAATCGATGAGATCGATCAGTATTGTGTGACTAATGTCCTGCTGTTTATCCAAAAACAAAAAGAGCCGCAAATCGAGTTTTAAGCATAGCGCGCTTGGACTCCCTTTTTTACCTTAGGATTGTATATGAATAAGATAGCAGGTCAACTAAAGACTTTTTTTGCCATAGAACGCTCCAGAACAAGTCGCAGCGAGAAGGTCGTAGCGACAATAGGGGCTGTTTTCGGGATTTCCGTCACCTTTTACATCTCCTACCTGCTTATCGGGATGGAAGGAGCCATCTACCTGGTGCCTTCTATGGGTGCAGCTGCCGTACTGCTTTTTGCTATCCCCCATGGGGCACTCTCCCAGCCCTGGGCCCTTTTTATGGGAAACCTGGTATCTGCTTTTATCGGTGTGAGTGTCTATATGCTTGTACCCAATATCTTTCTCGCGGCCGGCCTGGCCGTAGGACTTTCCATCGGCGCGATGCACCTGCTTAACAGTATCCACCCTCCAGGCGGTGCCACTGCTCTTGTAGCGGTCGTGGGAGGGCCGGTGATTCATGATCTGGGGTATTTGTATGTTGTCTCACCTGTATTGATCAATGTGACGGGAATGTTTATCATGGCGATAGTCTATAACAGCATGTTTGCCTGGCGACGCTACCCTATAAGCATGATGCGTTTTGTGGAGAAGCAGATCTCTCCCAAGGAGGCTGTCCGCTCATCCTTGCGCAGCAAACATATCGAACAGGCGATCAAGGACATGGATCTGGTCGTGGATATCGCCATTGATGATCTTGAGCGCCTTTTTGCACTGGCCCTACAGCATGTCGAACACGATAAACTTAGTGCAAGTGAGATCAAACTGGGACACTATTACACCAATGGAAAGCACGGAAACGAGTGGTCTGTACGTCAGGTGATCGACGAAGCTCCGAACCCCAATCCCAAAAACGATCTGATCATCTACCGATGTGCCGAAGGGGTAGATTACGGACATAGCGACAGTTGTACCCGCATAGAGTTTGCCCAATGGGCAGCAAGGGAGCTTATCCAAAAAAGCGATAGGGATTAGATCACCCACTTTCTGAGGGGGATTTTTTCCTGCAACCGGTACCGTACAAGGGGAAAGACGACACTCAATGCGCCCAGTGTCATATAACTTGGCAGTAGTACGCTTTCGATGGTAAAGGACTCGATTCCAAAGAGCGCGATCAGCGAACCGGTAAAGAAGCAGATCCAGGCCATGGGTTTTTCCTCTTGTGGTGCTGATAGCACGAAGCGCAAGGTGGGCAAGAGGGCGCAAAAATCGGCAAAAATCGCAACGGAGATGGGAAGGATACCGGCACTCTCTTGCAACATCAGCCATATCCCGATTGCGCTTAGGCCTATGAACAGTGAGAACATTTCGAGCCTGTCAGGTTTGAGATACTCCCCTTTGAACAGGGTCAAGACAAAGATCAATGCAGGATTGACCATGAAGATGATGGTTAGCATCTTGGTGACCTCATCGGCAGTGGCCGGGGTGACCAGCCAAAAGGCAAAGCCTATGATACTCCATATAAACCAGGAGATACGATTGGGTTTTACTGTGCCGCGAAAGATGCTGATGGAATAGGGAAGTATAGAGATAGCCAGAATAAACTGGGCCAATAGCCCCCAATAATATGCTTCTATCATCTACAGGACGATATTTTCGATCTTATCGAAGATGGATTCCATAGAGGCTGATATCTTGGCTGCAGTCTCAGCTTCTTGTGCCTTTTCATCAACCAGATTCATGATAGAAGATGCGATATCCTTGATCTGATCAAGTTGATCATGCAGTGCGTTGATATTTTTTGTCTGCTCTTCGAGCGCTTCCACATCAAAACTCTCCAGTAGTTCACCCATCTGCTCAAGGTTCATGATCACCGAAGAATGTTCCGGTCCCATTTTAACACTCCCAAGGTAGCTTTCTAGCTTGAAATAAGTCTCTTGAAGTGTGTCATATGATGAGTTGTCAATGGCCATAGTACCTCTTTTTTTTAGGGAATTATAGTGTAGAAACATCAAAGTTAGCCTATAAACCCAAGCTAACATAAGTACGCAGCGCATTTTAATGTCGCTATAATACCCCATGTCATTCATGCCTGAATCCAATGAAACCTATTTAAGTCTGGTAGAAGAGGGAATCGATATCCCCCATTGTAGATTAAACCTTCACGAGATATCGATACGATGTGCAGACCTCAGCCGTTATCGCAAGGCACTCAGAGTGAAGATACGCACCTTGTTAAAGATAGGGGATTACGATTCCCTGGAGGGCTATATCAATATGCTTTTTGCATTGGGAAACTTTGCAAAGTCCTGTTATGGTTACCATAGCTGTAATAGTCCGGTGTCGTCCTGGCAGGAAGAGCTGGCCGGTATATTGCAAAAAGCTTTTGATCCTACAAGTATCCAGGCTTATACTCGGGATATCTGGATCGAGTATGATCCTCAGTCCTCGGATAGGTATATACAGCAGCAAGCGTCATTACTGATGGCTTCGCATAGTGCAGATGAAACATGTGTTCAGGACAGCAAGCCCTTTTTGACACAAAAAGACCGATCCCATTTCAATAAAGTCCTTCAGGCTCTGGGAAAATAAAGGAGTAGTATGAATCAACAGGCACAGCAGCGTATACAAAAGACCATCGATGAAAGGCTGGAGTATCTCGACCTGAGCGGTCTGGGACTTGAGCATATCCCAGAGGAAGTTGCGACACTGGACTGGATCGGCGCTCTTTCACTCTCTCGCAACAAGATCACGGATATCTCTTTATTAGCAAAGATGACTAATTTACATAAGTTGGCGTTGACGGACAACTGCATTGAAGATATTTCACCCCTGGCTTCCTTGTCCAAGCTGCGGTTTGTCTTTCTTGCTAAAAACAGGGTGAAGGACCTGTCTGTGTTGAAGACGCAGGAACGGCTTAAAAAACTGGTGCTGCATGACAATAATATTCAAGAACTTCCAGATCTGAGCCATTTCCCGCTGATGGTCTATCTGGATATTAAAAACAATCCTTTGACCCCTCCGCACCCGCAGTTCATCAAACAGATGTTACCTAATATCAAGATGTACAACGAGGTGCTAATCGCATAAGCTGAGGTCTGCTTTATAAAGAGCAACTAGCTTGATGACGTTGAGCTAGATTTTGCTTCATCCATTATACTTCCACCCGATATCAGCAGTAAGGAATGCAGGTGTATACAGTACATTTAGAAAACGAATGTGGATGTTTTAAAAAGAGTGAATATGAGAACGATGCCACGTTTGAGACCCAGCAGGAGGCATATCGTTATGCCAAGATACTATGCGAGTTGATGAATGAAGAGTTTTGCGGGAAGCACGAGTTCTATTCACAGCCTGGCCTGGAAAACACTTTTGTTATTAAAAACCCTTTGAACATGACCTTTGTCTCCGGATGCAGTACGGGGGTAAGCTGTGACACAGGCTGCGGTTCTACCGATGAGTGGAGTCTGGAGTCTACGAAGAACGATCATGATAGCGGGTGCGGTTGTCATTAGATGCAGTATTATATTCTCGATGAGATCTCTCCCAACACCAATGCCCCTTTTATAGAACTTCCCGATGAGATCGATATGATCGACACTATCATGGGAAACACACCCTTTTTTGATGAGCTTCCTATCAGGATTGAAGCAGAGATAGAGGATGACGTACTGTTTACCGATATGCTTAATCCAGGTGTCCCGCTTTTTTCAGGCCGATTGAAAGAGGCTTTGGAGGAAGAAGGGGTCTCTTGTATCGAATATTATCCCGTGCACATTATTAATGAAGACAATGGTCGATGTGAAGCAGAGTATTGGTTGGCGATCATTAAAGAGATTATTGCCTGTATAGATTTACAAGCCAGTGAATTTGCCGAAAACTCCATGGGCAAAGAGGTGATCACGCGATTCAGTATTGATGAAAAGAGATGTGCGGGAGCCTCACTCTTTAGGTTTCATAATATCCCCGGTCTTATCATTGTGAATGAGTCCCTTAAGCAGAGTCTGAAGGCCAAAGAGCTGCTGGGAGTGACACTTAAACATACCCGGGAATATTATCAAAAACCCTAGACCTGGTCCAATTGGTCCGGTGTTAGTCCCACCTCTTCAAGAAAATGACGAAGTTTGACGATAGAGTCTTTTTGCAGCTCGTTATTGTGCGAAAGAGAGACAGAATGTTCATGCCCTTTGAAATGCAGTAGCAGGCGATGCTTTTTACTCATGTCCGCTTCCACCCCGTAATGTTCAAGTGCATGGGTCAGTTTAGTGATATCGATATTCCCTGACATCGGGTGTTCGAATATCTTTTCGATTTTTGTTTTATGTTTACTCACGTATATGTCCTTTAATATATATGTGAGATTATCTCCAAAATTCTCTTAGATTATGGTATATCTTTCAACTAAATTTCTTTATGAGATATTTCGGTGATAGGAGAAGGCTTATTGGCTATAATGATAAATGACTTTTTAAAGGAAAAAGATGTTGATTAATTGTGAGATCGGTGCTACGGACAAAGGATATGCCCAGGATGAGCAGGTGATCTCAATGATCGATATCGCCTGTATCTGCTGTATGGATGATGGATGTAGCCAGGCACACTTGCAGCGTTATATGAAAATGGCTGCCGCGCACGGGGTCAAGGTGGCGGCTTATCTTGGTGTGAACGAAGATATAAATGGCAGGGATATGAAAGCCCTGTTTACTTGTCTGGATGAGCAGTGGGAGAATTTCATCGGGTTTGAATGCGTCAAATTCAAAGGAGACCTGTATCATTATGCAAACCGCAGTGCAGAGTTGGCGGAAGAACTTGCGCTCTGGTTAAAAAACAGGGGTGTACAAGAAGTTATCGCCCCTTACAGAAGTATGCTGCATAAAGCCTGTAATAATGAGAATATTGCTGTTTATTATGAAGCCTACGCAGATATAGCCTACACTAAAATGCAGATGGGACTTGAATTGATGAGCAGAGATCACCTCTCAGATGAGATCAGAGCAATCGATGATGTGCGGCGACAGGTACGGGCTATCAAACGCGGTTCCATTGAGATCGAAGGCGTGAATTATCTTATCGAAGCGGACACGATCAGTGTCAATATGGCCACGGAAGACGCACTGGAAAAAATAGAAATGATCGCCGGCATTCTCAAGTAGTCAGGACCTTTCTGTTCCGGTATTGGGTTTTTCTTCAATTGTATGATAATATAAGTGTAAATAACTCAAAAGGGCAGCTATGCAATATCCTCCCTTTATAAAAAACAGTACGTATTACAAGATGGACCGTTCTCGTACTTATAATGAGCAGTTACTTGCTTTAAGCGAAAATCTCAAAAAACTACATTATCTTGCCACATCCAATTATCATGATTTTGATGAACTTATCGAAGCTTACCTTAGAGCCGGTATTGATATTTTCCAGATGACGACGGGAATTGTTAGCAATATTAAAGATGACAGGGACTATATCGTAAAAGCGGTCATTACGAATTTGGACATGATTCATACAGGGGATGTATTTGAGCTTGAAGGGACTTACTGCAGAGAAGTTGCTAAAACACGCAGTACAATCGGCTTTCCACATGTTGGTGAGATACCCGAACTTAAGCAACATCCTGTATATGTCAATCTAAAACTTGAGGCATACATCTCAGCCCCGATTTTTGTAAATGATATCCTTTATGGCACTTTGAACTTTACTTCTTTGCATCCCAGAGAGTTTGGGTTTTCAGAGCAGGAGCATGACTTTATCTCCATGATGGCACAATCCATCGGTAATTTCATATTGCTTCAAGAGAAAGAAGAGGGTTTAAAAAGACTGAATCAACGTATGAAAGAGCTTGTGGGACACCTCTCTCATGATCTACGCAATCCCCTAGGCGCTATTCTCTCTACAGCAAAAGTGCTCAATACCTACCAACTGGATGAATCCAAGCAGCGGAAGTTTATTCGTGGGATTTATGACGAAGCAGCACATAGTCTGGAGCTTGTTAATATGATTCTGGACACTTCTGCCATGCAAACAGGAAAAATTCAGCTTGAGAAGGAACCGCTTGAGTATATTGCTATTATCGATGACTCCCTTAAGCGTGCTAATGATCTTATGATGAGTTCGGACTTAAGTATCGAGATAGACAACACGGCAAAGGGACTAATATATGCTGATTCAAAACGTATGTTTCAGCTGTTTTACAATCTCATTCTTAATGCCTGTAAGTATGCGAAGAACGGATCTGTGATTCATATGAAAATCACGGATGATGATTCCCGGATTAGGTTTTCCCTCGGTAATTACAAAGAAAACACGCTCAAACAGCTTGATGAAGCACGCTATCGATCTATCGGGTATGGGCAGGACATTGTCAAAGAAGTACTGCAAGAGCATGACAGTGCATTGTCAATAAAAGAGGACCTGGATTATTATGAAGTAGTTTTTTCTCTGCCAAGGAATTGAAAAGAGTCTATGGTTTTAACCTTAATATGCGTTACAATGTTCTATCTAATACACAAAGGGGTGAACCATGGAAATCCGTGTTTATTTTTGCGCAGTGCTATATAATGAGGATTCTGAGATAATCCAAGTGACTGATGCTAAAAAGCAATCCAGCGACGGAAGTGCGGCAGACGGCGTTACTCAGGTGCAAAACTCCAAGACGACATTGACGGCTTTATATAAAGAGGGCTGGCGTTTAGCACATGTTATCGCTTCACATGAGACAAATGGGTATAGGCTGTTTTTGGAAAAAGAGTAGCTGGAGTATCGTGTTTATAATTGAGTTATCTCCATCTGCACATGGAAATAACTCAAAATGTTTACATGCCGTATTTTAATGAATCTACCTCCTCTTTAAATTGCTCAATAGAGAATGTGACATAGTTGGCGATCTCTTCGGCAGATTGGTCCGAGTAGTGATCATTTAATGCGATCTTGCGCTCTATGTAACTGTCTTCGGTATACTTGATAAGTATATACGGATCAGATTCTATCTCCTTTTCATCTAAAGTCATAGCCACTTCAGGTATGCAGTATTCGACATCTATATCTGGATCGACCATAATGTTGTCAATCAAGGATACGGTTGTCTTTAGTTTGTTTTTCAACACCTCTTGCATAATAACCCCTTGTTCTATAATTTAGAGTGTCTGACAAACGTACTTGCCAGGCTCTCTGACACCAGTATATGCCAAATTAAATATTTTTTATACAAATTAGTGATTAAAATTTAATCAATATTCTATTCTTTAGGTTGATATCGTCAAAGGCAATGATTATAAGCGAATATTGATATGTGTTATCTGCTTTACTTTTTGATCCACTTGGAGATCGTTATAAACAGATTGCCCGGGTTGATAGGCTTGCTTACTAAGTCATCCATTCCGGATGCTTTTATTTTGTCTGTTTCGGTTTTTGTGACACCGGCTGTAAGCGCAATAATCGGCAGGTCCTGATAGTGTTTATCGGTACGAATCAGGCGTGTGGTTTCAAATCCATCCATTACCGGCATTTGGCAGTCCATAAGTACTATGTCAAATTGATGTGTTTTAAGCAGATCAAGTGCCACCTGACCGTTTTCGGCGCATAGTACATTTGCCCCCTGGCTCTTTAGTAAATCGACTGCGAGTTCCTGATTGAGTTCGTTGTCCTCTACTAAAAGAACGTTAATGTTGTCAAGGTTTTCCTTCATGTTTTTAAGAGTATTGGTTGAAGCATGCAGGTGCTCTTGTATCTGTTCATCGCTTGGGAGTTCCAGTTGTATAGTGAAATGGAATTGACTTCCTTGGCCTAAGGTACTGTCAACCCAAATTTTTCCATGCATTAAACTGGTTAATTCTTTAGAGATCTTCAATCCCAGGCCCGTTCCGCCGAATGTATTGGATATTGATCTGTCTGCCTGGGAATATGAACTGAAGAGTTTTGATATATTCTCTTCAGAGATGCCAATTCCACTGTCTTGGACATCGAACCTCAATACTACTTTTGTATCTGATGATTCTTTAAGAGAGATGTGTATTTCAATACTTCCGCCTTCGGGTGTGAATTTTACCGCGTTGGTCGCAAGGTTGATCAGCACCTGTCCTATACGAAGTGGATCTCCGATGACATGTGTCGGAACATCCTTGTCAATCTTCACTATTATATGCTGCTGCTGCTCTTTAGCCTTAAAAGCTATCATGTTCATCATACTGTCTACAATGTCTTTGAGCCGGAATGTCTTTTCTTCGAGTTCAAGTTTTCCGGCTTCGATCTTGGAAAAATCCAAAATATCATTAATAAGGCTCAATAGGTTTTCGGCAGAACTGTGAGCTTTGGTAATGTAATTGTTTTGTTGCGTATCCAAATCACCCTGTAGTGCCAAGTAGGTCATACCGATGATCGCATTCATCGGGGTACGGATCTCATGGCTCATATGGGCTAGAAAATCACTCTTGGCTGCTGCTGCCTTCTCGGCTTCTCGTTTTGCTTTTATCAATGCCTCTTCGGCTTCCATTCTGAGTTTTTTCTCTCGCATAAGATCAAGGGTGCGTGATGAAAGGGAATCATACATCATTAGAACGGTTTTGATGATAGTTTGCATTGAGCCGCTCATCGTCTCATCAGCCTCTTTCTTCGCCTGAGTGACATCCATCCCGTCTTTTACTTTATTGACGGCAATAGCGCATCGTTTGTCGGCTTCTAAAATATGAAATGCCAGCCATTGCGATAAAAATGACACCAGGTCATATATGATGTCATCCAAAGGCTTGTTCTCTTCATTGGCTTTGATAGAGAGGACATTCTGTAGAAAGTCTTCGTGGTTTTTCTCATGTGATGAAGTCCATGAGTCATTGGGGAGGTATCTATTCCAGACCTCCTCTTCGCTTTTAAAATGGTAGTCCGCATAAGCGGCCAACTCAGTAAAAACGCTCTCTAAAAGTATGTCTTCGGAATGGTTTGCAAGATGGGCAGCAAGTTTATTAAGTAAATTGACCAATTGTTTATGCTGATCATCGATATGGGATATACCTATTTCAAAATTCTCATTCCAAGGAAAGATTTCAAAATAAACTAAATTTTCTTTCATGCGTTTTCTCTAAAATTTGTATTGATTTAGATTATATCTTAAATGGATACGGTTTTTAAAATATTCTGGATTTTAATGAAGCTTTATAATAGCATACCGTCGAGAATACAATAAAATATATGTTTATTATTTACATTATTTGTTTAAGAAAAGAGCCAAAGCCTTGTGTTATACTTCGCCCAAAAAAGGACCCCTATGTCATATATAGATTTAGATGAGACAAACTTTAATGATACGATAGATAATAATGAGATTGTTGTGATCGATTTTTGGGCGCCATGGTGTGGACCATGCCAACAGTTTGCTCCGATTTTTGAGGAGGCAGCCGAACAACACAGTGACATCTGTTTTACCAAGGTTAATACGGAGGAACAACAGGCCCTGGCCGCTCAGTTTTCTATCCGTTCTATCCCTACGCTGATGATTGTCAAAGAGGGTGTTATCGTACTCAACCAAGCAGGTATGCTGCCGGCAGAATCTTTAAATGATGTAATCCGTCAGGCAAAGGCCCTTGACATGGCTAAGGTACATGAGCAGATCGCACAAGAAGCGGCCAGCCAAGGACAATAAAAGGAGTAGATATGTTTGGAATGCCAGAGACACGCAGCGGATTTTCAATGCTGGTTAAGGGGGTCCATCTGAATCGGCCTGATCTGCATAATATTGCAGCCGAGCTTGGTGTCAGACAGATGGATGTGGTGCTAAAAGAGGGTAGATTGGTTATCTATAACACTTCTGCGGAGTGTCAAGAAGCTATAGACGATAATGCATTGAGCTCTTATGTCGCTATGGCTTTGGATATCTCCCCCGAGGACGTTACCGATCTTCAAGAGGTATTACCTGAGGTTTAGACCATTGACAAGAAGACGCTATTTTTCCTTTAATACGGAATAAAAAGCATGTTCTTAAAATTCTATAAGGTTTAAACTGGCTACACTACGATAATAGATTTAATCAAACGCGAAGGATTATTATGAGTAAGCTACATCTAAAAGCGCATCAAAGACTCTTGAAAGAGGCGAAAAAGTATCTAAAAGAGGTTAAATCGGTCGAACATGCCCGCGTTGAACAGAAAAGAGGGGCGGAAGTATTGACTCAGGAGCATCTTTTTGAATGGTTGCAGGTCTTTGAAGAAGACCGTATTAAATTAGACGGATGTAATCAGGCAACGGTCAAACGCTAATAACTCAAGCGGGGCTATCCCGCATTAATCTTCATCATCGTCATAAATAGTAAAGACTTTCTCATACCCCATTAACATCAATTTTTTATCCAATGCCTCCGCATCAAAACCGTTCTGCCGTACTGAGGAGATCAGCTTGTTGATCTGCTCGCGGCTTAAGCCGGCTAGTTCCAGTTCCAGTTCTATCTCTTCTATACTCATATCATAATCCTTTTCATTTAATTGTTCATAGATTTATAGCCTGAAAAAACCCAAGGATAGTTTAAAAATATGCATGTACATTTTTGCAGTACAGGGCATTAAGTTTGAGATCCAAGAGGCTTGAAAAAACAGGTCCCGCTAAAATACCAGCCGGGTTTAGCGTGTTGTTCAAGCTCTGGATAGAGCTTAAGCGCTGCAGCATACCAATCATTAAGCTCTTGCGCCTTACTCCCCTGTGAAAGGAGGTCAAGACTACCCGTTTGTCCCAGACTTTTAAAGGATTGGCAGGCCAGTTGCTGTGAATGAGTGGACTTTATGCTCTGTTTTATGGCCTCTGTATCAAATATAATGCCCGGTTGAAAGATCTCAAAATCAAGGGCTTCTTCTTCAACGGCTGTCATTATCTCTCCAGCGCCTAGCAGGGTGGCACAGTTATACTGATGGATGAAAAAAGCAGTATTAACTCCCGCCTCGGCAGAAATATCAATAAGCTCCTGTGTACTCAAAACAAGACTGCAAGCCTCTTTTGCTAACATCAAAAAAGACGCTGCATTGGAAGCGGCTGCATCAAAGCCCGAAGAGATAGGTATGCGTTTGTCAATGCGAACGGCATGTGCTTGGAAAAACTCCTCTATGTCGCTGTCTTGGGTGGCATTGAGCAGGGCCTTATAGACCTTAAAGATACTATTGTCCTCCAGGGGAATATCTTCACACCCCTCTATGCAAAAACCGCTACCGTTCTGAGGGACAAAATGGAGCGTATCATATAGATTGTTTATGCGCATTACCCGTGAAAGAAGGGTACAGTTATCATTGACAATGCCGGTGATTTTAAGATAGAGGGTGATTCTGCCGTAGGAGCGGATAGTGTATATGCCGTCTTTATATGAGGTATGCAAGAGCTTGTCATATTGCTCCTTTTTAGATGAACATGCAGGAGGAGTCACTTCCCAGTACCCAGCTTCATCACCACCTTCAAAACCGCCCATGCCAGCTCCTTTTAATTAAAATGACATTCTATAGAGTTTTCTTTCATCTAAACTGACATAAGCAGCACGGCTTTATACTTTAAGTGCTCTAAAACAATAAGAGTGTACACTTCGTTATTATTTTGGCCCCGTGCCTTTTCAAAGGAATATGATGAGTGAGCAAATCGTAGATTTTAATACCAAGAGCTTGACGGAGAAGATCAACCTGATTGATGAAGTGATCGAAGAGAGCATCCGTGGATTCTTGCATAGAGATAATGGTGATCTTGAACTGGTTAACGTGGAAGAGAAAAATGATCTGATTATTGTCTATATCGAATATCAGGGTGCCTGTGTCGCATGCCCATCTTCAGGCGGTACTTTGATGTCTATTCAAAATATCTTACAAACCAAACTTTCTGAAGATATCCGCGTTTTCGCCGTATAGGCATCTTCTTCTGGGCTTAGCCCATTTGTATGAGGCCAGAGCCTCATACTGCCTAAGACTTATTGTTTGCTAGCAGCTTCTTTTGTTTTCTTTTTTGCATGGGGATCCATCTGTGCTATTGCTTCAAGCGCTTGATCGAATTGGTCTGCCGTCAGTACAAAGGCATTGATTCCGTCATCAATCACATGTCCCACCTTATCTTCATCACTCAAGCCTGCAAGGGCTATAACTTCGGTGTCGGGTTTAAGTTGTTTGATCTCTTTTAAAAAGGAGATATGGTTTCTGAAATTTATCGTAGCATCTAAAACAATAAAATCATATGTATTAATATAAATGCGTTTTAGGGCGCTTTGATGGTCTCCGGCCTTGTCTACGGATTTAAAGTGTGTGTGCAATGCCGGGGTATCTGAATCGATACGGGAACTTTTGTCTTCTATATACAGAAGGCTCCATTGTGCTGTGCTCATCTCATGCCTTTGGTGTTTAATAGATGAAATTATAGGCTATATCTCTTAATCTAAGTGTAGTCTTGTCCTGTCCAGTAAAATTTTTGTCCGCGCTTTTGTATCAAGCCTTCAGCTTGAAGGCTTCTAAGATTACGTGAAAGTGTTTCGGGCGAGATGCTCAGAAGCGCCGCAATTTCATACTGCTTATAGTGATTGGATTCATTATATTTATGCTGATAGAAATCGATGATCTTATCCCGTGCCGATGCCGATAGTTTCATGGAAATCGTATTTTGCAGTAACTGGACCTTGTGAAGAAGGGAGTTGATTATGTTTAACGCGATCTCACCCTTGTGTAAAAAGCTCTGCTTGAAGCTTGCAAGCTCTATCTTGATAATCTCACATTGCTGTTTAACCTTTGCCGATGAAGGGTAGGGTGATCCCTGCAAAAGCGCAGGTTCTGCTATGAGTGAAATGGGGCTAAAGTTATTAATGATGATCTCATTTCCTTTATCATCATTTTTGTACACGCTGACTTCTCCCCGTGTGAGTACCAGTAGGTGTTCTCCTTTCTCTCCTTGCAAGAAGAGACAGCTTCCTGCATCATATTTATGAATACTGCAGATGGAACTTAGTTCCTTAAGCTCATCATCATTGAGTTCGTTGAAGAGATAGATCTGTTTCAAGGTGCTTTTTATATCACTGTGTTTCATCCGGGTAGTATAACCAATGTTCGCCAAACTTAGATATTAAATTCATTGTCTGATGTCAGTATAGATAAACCTTTAAAGGTTATAATTTCGCCATTAAACCCATAAGGTGAAGTAGCCATGCTAATTAGTGAATCAGAAATACAACAGGTGGTCAGTGAAGAGATCAACATGCTCCATGAAGAGGAGCTGGAGGTGCTCAACACCTTTTATGATGCCGTCTCGGCAGAGAAACCGGATATCGATAGGATAGATGAACTGTTCAAAAACTTTTTATTTGATGTAGAAGATCACTTTGCTGCAGAGGAGACGATCATGCAAGACAAGGAGTATGAACGTCTTAAGATCCACAAGGAAGATCATGACGCTATGCGTCTTAAGTTGGCAAAATATTTTGAGCGCTGGCTGGCGATTCGAAGTATCTCTGAAGTACAAGGGTTTTTAGAGGGGGAGTATAAAAGATGGTTTATCTCCCACACGGCTACGCGAGACGCGGAGACAGCCCTGCATCTGGAGCAGGGACCTAAAGAGTATTAGGCAAGTATTCCCTACTTGCCTTTAGCCAGTATCTCATCCAGCTCATCTTCATAGATGATCTCCTTTTCCAGGAGCTGTTTGGCAAGATTGTCAATCACCTCCCAATGCTCATCGACAAAACGACTGATACTGTTCTGACCTTCTTGCATCCATTTTTCAAGGGCCAAATCAATCTTAGCATGGAAGTGGTTGGTGTCTTTGCTGGCAATGATTGTTTTGCCCTGAGCATCCATTACCCCATTGATATTGATATATCCGACCTCTTTATCCATACCGTAATGGGCAATGGCAGCGTAGGCATCCCTTGTGGCCTGTTGAAGGTCGTTTGATGCCCCGGTATCCATACCTTCAATCTCTCCAAAGCGTTTGATCTGTGCCGTACGTCCCGCCAAAGAGACGGCAATGCGGTCTTTGAAGTCTTTGACCGTCATATTGTCCTGGACATCCTTGTAGTTATTGGAGATGAAGTGCTCGTTATTATCTTTTGGTGTCAGGCTGATATGTTCGATGTGTACATGAGGCAACAAGTATTTAGACGCGACGGCATAACCGGCCTCATATACCGCCGTCTCTTCAAAGATCTGCTCCATAGAAAGATGAGATAGTTTCTCACCGTATTTGATGGCATTGATCTGATCAACCAGTATCTCCTGGGAGATCGCCTCTATCCCGTGACGAAGACAGTAAAAAGAGGACTCTTTACTGAGCAGTTCAAGCTGTGCCCCGGTAAAACCTGCGGTGTACATCAGCAGTTTTTTCATATCGAATTCACCCTCTGTAGGTTTATTCTTAATGGTGCTGTCCAAGAAAAACTGACGGGCATCCTTGTCAAGGTTGTTAATCTCGATATGAATCTCAATACGACCCGGACGGATTATGGCGCTGTCGATATTGTCTTTATAGTTTGTAGCCGCGATGACGAAGATGTTCTCTCCTTTGACTTCGGAGAAACCATCCATCTCTGATAGAAGTTTGTTAATAGGTACTTCACGCTCATTTCCCTGCCCACGCTTACCGATAGTGTCTATCTCATCGATAAAAACGATCGCCGGGGCATACTCTTTGGCCTTGGAAAAGATCAGTTTTGTCTTTTCTGGGTTAAGCAGTTCCAATCCGGTAACAGAGATAAAGGGAAGCTCGGCTTCACGGGCAAAGGCCTTGGCAAGCATGGTCTTACCGGTACCCGGAGGGCCGTAAAGCAGCATACCTTTTGGCGGGGAGATCTTAAAACTGTCCAGAAGTTTTGGCTGTTTAAAGAAATTGATCACCTCGCGCAAACGCTGCTTGGCCTTGTGATGCCCGGCGATATCATTAAATGAGATGTGGGGAATATCAAAGACCAGTCCATCTTCACTGAAGTCCTTGATCTTGGTGACCTGCTTGAATCTACAATTGAACATCTTGTAGCTGATCACACCCCGTTTATGGGTGATCGAATCATCAATATCAAGGGTGATGTTCTTTCTAAAGAGCTCTTTGACCAGGCGCTCGTCCTCGATCAGAGGGTCTACCATGTCCTGGATGTAGTTTATACAGCTCTTGGAAACAGAGATTTTGATCTCCTTAAATTCACTCGGAGCCAGACCCGAATCCATAATATGAGCCGTGATACGGTTAAAGAAGGTCGTACTGACCTTGTCCTTGATACGTCTGGCATCCAATTCCGGGGCGAAGTTTAGGATCTGCATCTTTAAAAATGGAGCAAAGTCATCATCCACCTTAAAGTTAATACCATACTGTTCATCAAAGTCTTTGATGTATTGTAAAAACCCTTTGTTGGATATTTTTTCAAAGGCTTCATAATTGAGTTTATTAAACAGACAGATGTTCGCCTGAGAAAAACGAGAGACCAGCTCCGGGATGATGGCTTCTTGCCATCCGCCGCTTCTGCTGTCACGTTTTTTCTCCCTTCGGATCGCTTCAAGGATCATGGACTCGGCTTGGATATAGTCCTCTTTAACCAGGTCTTTAAAACGGTTATCGAGATAAAGTTCCTTACCAAGGCTTGTCGTGATGATAAAGATCGTCTGAGTAAAGTCAACCATATAGTTGGCATTTTCTTCATTATAGATAATGTCCAGGTCTTCACTACAAGGGGCGTCGGTGACCTTGTCCCAACCACAGTTGTCACGCAGCTGTCCGCCTTCAAATATAGACAGAAGGTTACTCTGGATGATATTGTCACACTTCTCGAAGGCATCAAGAACGATGACGGACTTTGGATTACGGTGGACAAAACCGGTGAGTTGTCCTACGCCGTATCCTTTCCATCCCGCGGGATACCCATAAAGTTCTCCACCGTTTTGCTGGTGGTATTGGGTCATGTCAAATTTGAGTATCTTGTAGTTTGGAAGTTGCTGACTCATCAACTCTGCAAGATACGTCTTACCGGTAGCAGGGGATCCCAGAAAAAGGTAGGTGGCTTTAGGCGCCTTTTTATTTTGCGACAGGGTGTTTTTCATGCTGTTGACAACAGAATTGATCGCCTGATCCTGACCGAAGAGCTCGGCAGAAAGCTCTTTTTTAAGCGTCTTTGCAAATTCGATGTTGTTTTGTGCATTGGCAAGCGCTTTGTTTCCGGTCTCTTCTACTTCAGCTTTGACCTCATGTTTTTCATAAGCAGCTTGAGCAATCTCTTCAGGGCTCGGTTTGTTTGCTTCAAGGTGTTTATCCCAGGCCTCCTGGGCTAATTCTTTTAAATTTGGCATATAGTCACTTCTTTGGAAATTGGTTGTACGCTTGTAGCGATGTCTTTTCTTTAATTATTTGCGTATAATACTCAATTGACCTTAAGGTTAAAACAAAGGCAATGAGCTAGCTTTTAACTTTTATAATTCGGAGATTTTACTGCTGTTTACTTGCAGCAATTCGTGCAAGCATGGCATCAAGTGTACCCGTAGAACGCACTTCTATCACGGCGCTTACCACACCGTGCTGTCCTACATATTGTATATACTGCTCAAGGGTCTCGCACTCACTTTGATCAACATTCTCTTCAATGCGTTTTTTCTGCTCAGTGCTTACGTTAAAGCTGAGTTCTATCGATGGTTCCTCCTGGGAAAAACCTGTCGGAGTAAGATTGAAGGGGTGTGTATTTAAGGACACTACCTTCAGATAAGCAGCGATGTCATCAAAACCGTTCTCTTTGACTCTAAGTTCTATGGTCTCTTTTTGAGAGGGTGTTACCTTAAACGATATGGTATGTTGTTCTTGCATATTAGACTCCTAAAAAGACTGTGCAATGATATTCACAATTGACTTAAAGGCTCTATATAATAGGGCTGGTGTCTAGATAAAGATTTTGTATTAATCGAAGCTTCTTCCATGCTTTTTAAGAGTCTACTGGTTACAATTCGCCAATTTTTGATCCTTGGGATCACTATTGATAAGGGATAGATATGACGAGTCAAGAAGCTATGGCGCTCATACAAGAGCAAGAGACTTCATCTGAAGTACTTGATACGCTTGTTCATCATGAGGATGAAAACGTACGCAGAGCACTAACAGGGCATTCAAACATTTCCACTCAAAGCCTGGATAAGCTCAGCGAAGATGAAAGTCAGTTTGTACGCGTGAGAGTTGCTGCGCATATTGCGACACCGGTCGAAACACTTGTAAAGATGAGCAAAGACGAGAGCGATTTTGTACGGGAATTTGTCGCTGAGCATCCAAGTACACCCCTGGAAGTATTGCTTGAACTCGGAGAGGACAGGGCGATCGCTCCATGGGTCGCCGGCAATCCTAATATTCCTCTGGATGTTTTGATGACTATGATCACGGACCGTGATGAGTATGTCCGTGCGGCTGTGACATCCAATCCCAACACTCCGGTACAGATCCTCGAAACATTAAGTAAGGACGAAAGTGAAAACGTACGTGCTGCCGTAGTAAACAACAAAAGCACACCGGCTGCTGTACTGGCCAGTTTAAAAGATGATGAAAGCGAAATTGTACAGGACGCCTTGTCAAACAACCCCAACACGCCTGCCTGAGAGAGTATGCTCTCAGCGTTACCCCAGAACGCACTTACACAATTTTTTTATCATTTCCTGCTTTATGCGAATAAACTTATGATATTATGGTTTCAATCAATAGCTCATTTACACGTCCAACATATGATCGGTTACACGGACTTTGCCGTGAGCATTTAACCTACGGCATGTTTGACGGCTTGAAACAATACAAATTTTACTTTTGAAAGTACTCTTGATCATGCAGCTTAATCAATCAACTATAGAAAAAATACATGCAATAGCCGCTCTTTTGAATAAAAGAGAAACCGAAGTGTTAGATGAAGCTTTGGATTTATACCTACAGCATCATCGTGAAAAACAGTTGGAAGAAGAGCTTGAAGAACACAAAAAAGAGACAAACCTCTCCTATGATGAATTTTGGGGAGATATGGATTTTGACGGGGAAGAGTGAGTATAGTGTGCGTTTTTTGCTCACTGCATATAAAAAGTGTGAACAAGAATGGAATTTATCAAAAAAATGTGATATTTATATTATACTCTTGTATTCATTGTCCATGTGTTTGTTTTCATGAGATAGGATAGTGTAATAACAACTACTGTATGATACTGCCAATTCGGTATCTTGTTTCGGGGGAATATGCAGGCAAATATGATCAACTTTAACCATCTTAGAATACTTTATCTTCATTCCGCCTCCCATCAACACGTACTTGATACTTTTACCCAGCACATCGACCATTATACTTCCGGGATGACCATCTCATCCGTACTGCATCATAAAAACTATAACTGCCTTGTACTGGATATGGAACATAAGGAGAGTATGGAAGTGCTCAGGAGCCTTAAGCAGTTCATACCTGAGCGTTATGTCATCTCAATTTGTCAGGACGCCGCTATTATTAAAGAAGCTCTTGAAGAGGGGGCAGACGGCA
The DNA here is from genome assembly GCA_041562075.1 of Sulfurimonadaceae bacterium. GTDB lineage: Bacteria > Campylobacterota > Campylobacteria > Campylobacterales > Sulfurimonadaceae. The sequence continues at coordinate 21,107 of JBFEYO010000012.1, forward strand.
TACTCCTTGATGCCATGGATGTCAGAGCCTGGGAAAAAGTTTTGTATAAGGCTGCTGCCTGCATGAACATGCAGGAGATATTTGATGATACTTATTATATTGATCCATTAACCTCCTGTCAGAATCTATATGCCCTTGAAGAGAAGATCGCCTTCAATCACGACAATGCACTTTTAAAGATATCCCTTCGTAGTTTCAAAGCCTATCAGGTCTATTACGGAATAGAGATCACCAATAAGGTCCTTGTTGAGTTTGGCAATGCCATCAAGATCAACCTGCCGGTCAATGCAGAACTTTACAGGACGAATGAGGAGGAGTTTTCCATTCTTCTGAATAATCCCTCACCTTCTCAGGAGGCCATTCTCTCTTCTCAGGTCAAATCATTCTTTGAGCAGACGCCCATCGAAGTCGATGGTTTCTTGCTAAAAATCACAACCGCTATAGGTGTTTCCAGTGGTAAAGACCTGATACAAAAAGCCGATATCGCACTTTCAGAGGCGAAGGAGGGCAGCCTGATCGCACTGTATGATGAGGGGTCTGCCTTTATCAAGCAGCAAAAAGAACGCATCGAGTGGGTAAAGATCATCCAAGAAGCGATATCCGATGATCGTATCATCGTGCATTATCAGCCTATTATGGATAATGTCAACAAGAGTGTCACTAAATACGAAGCCTTATGCCGTATTGAATCAAAGGAAGAGGGTATCTATCAGCCAAGAGACTTTATACAACCTGCCGTTATCGCAGGGCGTATGTGTGATATCACACGGGTAGTCATCGATAAGGCCTTTAAGTTTTTCAAGGATAACACCCATACCTTTTCCATCAATGTTACCCGTGAGGACTTTATGGAAGAGTATCTGGTAGAATACATCGCTTATAAATGTGATTTTTATGGGATTGAGCCAAACCGTATCTATATTGAGATTCTTGAAAATATCAGTACAGAATCAACGAATGGCTATCTTGACCAGATACGGGGTCTAAAAACCTTGGGCTGTAACATTTCCATTGATGATTTTGGCGTTGACAGTTCAAACTTCTCGCGTATGATGCAGATACAAGCCGAGGTACTAAAAATAGACGGGCACTTTATTCAGCATCTCCTTCAGGATGAAAATGCCCGTATTATCGTCGAAAACATTGTCGAGTTTTCCAAAAAAATAGGGGCAAAGACCATAGCCGAGTATGTGGACTCCCAGGAGATCTATGACCTTGTCAGTCAAATGGGTATTAATTATTCCCAAGGCTTCTTTATCGGAAAGCCGGCAGCTACTATATAGTTTTTTATATACCTATTGCTCTGTCTAATTGTGCCAGTGCAATATAATAACGATAATACTCCTGCGCCAGCATAGCCAGGGCATCTATATAAGACTGGCGAGACTCTTGAAGTTCGATAAAGTCTGCCAGACCATGTTCATATCTTTTTTGAGCCTGCAAGAACTTCTGTTTAGAGGCGATACTGAGGCTTTCGGAGAGTTTGACATTATCAAGCCCTTTATGCACATTGATATAAGCATCATTTACCTCTTTTTGTACCCGCAGTTTGGCTGCAGCGAGATCGGCTTCTGCCTTGATGATACCAAGATCAGCCTCTTCACTTTGTGCAGAGGTCTTATTACCTGCATATAAGTTCCACTCGAGTGTCATTGTGGCTTTCCACTGCTGCTCGGGAGCAAAGGCATCTTCATCCACCTCCTGGGCAAGGTATTCACCGTTAAGGTAGACAGAGGGTAGATAGTCTCCGGTTATCTGTTCTTTTTTTGCCTGTGCCGCCTGAATGTTTGCCTCATATGCTTGCAGTTCTGAGCGGTTTGCATAGGCCTGCTCTCTATAATAATGTTCATCTTGCTGCGGTTTGCTTAAGGATGCATAGGCATTTTCAAGTTCAGGTTTTTGAACATAAATATCATCCTTGGCATCATCCAGATCCATGCCGACTTGAGTATATAGGGTACTTAAAGCGGATTTGATGGCGTATTGGGTGTCTTGCAGAGAAATTTGGGATTCAATAAGGTTGACTTCTGCATCAGTGACATCCACCTTCGTACGAATACCCGCTTCAAAATAACGTTGGCTACGATAGAGTTGTTGTTCATTTAAGCGAACATCTTCATTTCTAACCTCAAGTAAGGCATGTTGCATCAATAGCTCGTAGTAGGACTTTTTGATCTGATAGATCTTGTTGGATATGTTCTGCTGCATGATAGATTCCGCCGCATCACTTTGGCGGGCATAATATGCCGTATACCCACCGGTCTTTCCAAAATCGTACACTAACTGTCTCGCATTTACCTTTGCAGCCAGCAGATCGGTATCAATGGTGCCGGGCTTGACACTGCTAGGGGGAGTACCAAGGTCCTGGTCTGCATAATCAACACTTTGTGTGCCGGCATAAGCGGACAGATCAAGGGAAGGAAGGTATTTCGTATTTGCCTGTATACTTCGCTGCCTGGCAGCCTCATAATCTGCCTTGGTGACAACGATATCGGGGCTATTGCTTAAAGCCTCTTTTAATAGGTCATCAAGGTACAAGATGTCTGCCTGAAGACACATACCCCAGAACATAGCCAGCATTAATGATCGTTTCATGAAAGACTCTCCCGCATTCTAACTTCTTGTTCAACGTCAACAACCAGTTCACGCATACTTTCAAGTAAAACATAAATAACGGGCACGATAAAGAGTGCCACGAGGGTTGCTACCGTCATCCCTCCTAGCAAGGATATCCCGATAACCTTTTGTGTCATTGCACCTGCACCCGTTGCCAGAGCCAGCGGTATGATCCCAAAGATAAAGGAGAGGATAGTCATAAGAATGGGTCTGAAGCGTGACACGGCCGATTCAATGGCTGCATCCTTGATACTTTTGCCTGATTCACGCAGCTCCTTGGCAAATTCCACAATCAAAATTGCATTTTTTGAAGACATGGCGATCAATAATACCAGCCCGATCTGGGCAAAGACATTCAAAGGAAGACCGACCAGCTTCAAGCCCAAAAGTGCCCCAAGCATGACAAGCGGTACAGGTATCATAATCATTAACGGCAACACCCAGGACTCGTACTGTGCTGAAAGCACCATAAAAACCACAATGATGACGAAGGCGAAGGTCATCAGGGTACCGCTGCCGGACTCTTTTTCCTGCAGTGACATTCCTGACCATTCAAACCCATACTCTTTTGGCATCACACGCTTATGTACTTCTTCCATGGCCTGCATAGCATCCCCTGAGCTGTAGCCCGGCGCGGCAAAACCGTTGACCTGTATAGAGCGATAGAGATTATAGTGTGTAATATTCTGAGGCCCTTTGATACTTTGGATATTGACAAGGGCGCTTAGCGGGATCATCTTACCCTCATTGTTTTGGACAAAAAGCTTGGAAATGTCGGCCTTATTGGAGCGAAACTCTTTTTTAGCCTGCACATATACCCGGTAGACTTTTCCGAACTTACTAAAATCATTGATATATAACGAACCGAGATAGGTCTGCATGGTCATAAACACATCCGATAGATTGACACCAAGGGCATTGATCTTTTCGCGCTTAAAATCAACAAAATACATGGGGTATGCGGCATTAAAGGTGGTATAGGCAGCCCCTATACGCGGGTCTTTGTTTGCCTCTGCTAGCATCTGGTTGACATAGGATTGGAATTGATCAAGCTCAGAAGAGAGGTAATCCTGTACCCTGAAATCAAACCCGCCGGTTGCGCCGAGCCCCGGAATCCCGGGCAGGTTAAAGGCAAAGACCCTTGCATCGCTGATTTTTGCCGTTTTCATGAAGATCTGCTTGATGATGGCACGAACATTTTCTGTGCGTGGATCACGTTCTTCCCATGGATGAAAGGTCAAAAACATCACACCGGCACTTGGATCCAGAGAACCGGTAACAATGTTATAACCATTGATCGTCGTAATATCACTGATAGCCTTGATCTGAGTAATGGTAACCTCGATTGCTTTAGCTACCTGCTCGGTCTGCACATTGGAAGCTCCCGGTTTGAGGTTGTATCCCACCAGTGCGACACCCTGATCTTCTTCAGGTACAAATCCCGTTGGAATCGTCTGAAACACATAGGCGGTATAGGCTATAAGTGCAACAAAGGCGAGAACGACCAGCCATTTAATCGAGATAAAGAACTTGATCATCTTTTCATAATATCTTGTCGCGACATCAAAGCCCTTATTGAAAAGAGTGAACCCTATAAACTCTGCTGCATCAGCCTGCTTACGCTTGATAATAATGGCAGCGATCGCCGGAGAAAGAGAGAGGGCATTAACAGATGAGAGGATGACCGCAAACGATATGGTCAAGGCAAACTGCTGATACAAAGAGCCTGTAATGCCCGGCATCATCGAAACCGGTACAAAGACGGCAACAAGTACCAGTGTCGTGGCGATAACCGGTCCAGTGATCTCAGCCATAGCCTTTTTGACCACATGGGGCATCGGCAGATCCGGTTCTTCATACATAATCGTCTCCACGTTCTCAACGACCAAGATAACATCATCGACAACAATACCAATGGCCAGGATTAAGCCAAACAGTGTCAAAAAGTTGATGGAAAAACCTGTAGCATACATGGCAATAAAGGCCCCGATCAAGGAGACAGGTATAGCCACGGTAGCAATAACCGTAGGTCTCCAGTTTTGCAAGAAAAGATAGATGACCAGAATAACGAGTAGAATGGCTACGATCAGCGTTACCACGACATTGTCAATAGCCACTTCCACATATTTGGTCGTATCATAGGGGATAGAATAGCTGATACCATCAGGAAAACGCTCTTGCAAGGACTGCATCTTGGCTTCAACGGCTGCTTTGATCTGCAAGGCATTGGCACCGGAGAGCTGATAGATGGCGATCAAACCAACCGGATTGGAGTTAAGCAGGGCATTCCAATCGTACTTCTCAGCTCCCAATTCGATCTCAGAAACATCCTTTAGATAGACCAGGCTTCCATCGGATTTATATTTCAAAACAATCTTTCCAAATGCCTGCGCGTCCTTAAGGCGCCCGTCAGCCGTGAGGGTATAGGTGATCTGCTGATCCTTATACCCTGGGGCTGCACCGATCTTTCCGATGGCGGCTTGTTTATTTTGATCTTTGATCGCACCCACGATCTGCATGGGTGTAAGACCCATAGACTTCATTTTATCAGGATCAAGCCAGATACGCATCGCATATTTCTTCTCACCCATGTTCTTGGCTTCGCCGACTCCTGGGATCCGTTTGATCTCATCAAGGATGTTGATATTGATAAAATTACTTAAGAATGCATCATCATATTCCGGTGTTCCGGAGATACCGACCAGACAGACGATACTGGGTGACTTCTTATCCACCCGTACACCCGATTGGGTTACTTCAGCAGGAAGGGTGGGCTTGGCGAGTTCGACCTTGTTTTGCACATCAACAGCCGCAATATCCAGGTCATATCCGGGTTCAAAATAGACATTAATATTGGATTCTCCGGCGGAAGTACTGGATGACTCCAGGTAGATCATTCCCTGAACACCGTTGAGTTTATCTTCTATAGGACGGGTTACCGTCTCTTCCACATCATAGGCGTTGGCGCCGGTAAAGTTTGCCGAAACAGATACCGTAGGGGGTGTAACACTGGGATACTGTTCTATAGACAAGACTGACATGGATACGGTACCGAGAATCACCGTCAAGATAGCGATGACCATTGCAAAGATAGGCCGTTTTATAAAAAACAAAGGTGACATATCAGTGTCCGTTCACATGACTTGGCGGCAGAAGCTTGTTGGTCTTGATGATGGCGTCAAGCCCTTTGCTTTCCGTCATGTCGGTGGCATGTACCTCAATAGCCGGTTTCAGTTTCATCAGTGCGTTGATGATGACCTCATCACCATCTTTGAGCTGATCGGATTTGAACAGAGTCAAAAACCGTGATTCGTATACCGGTTCTATATAGACACTTTTTGCCTTGCTATCGTCATCAACGATATAAAGATATTTACCCCGCTGATCTTCAAAGATCACCTGTGGCGGTACACCCATCAGTTTGAACTTGTCTGTGACAAAGATGTTTACATAAACAAAGGTACCGGCCAAAAGCGTATGTTCGGGGTTGGGGATCTGTGCACGCATGCTTACCGTCGAAGTGCTCGGGTCAACAGCATTGTCTGAAAAGTTGACAAATCCAAAGATCGGCTTGGAAGCCAGGAGGGGAGAATCATAATTAAGCTCGATGTAAGCATCCATCCTATCTGAAGATTTTAACTGGGATATCTTTTGAAACTCCTCTTCTCCGGGGGCAAAATAGACATATAGCGGATCTGTATTATTGATGGTTGTAAGAAGTGTTGCTTCCGCTTTTCCCACCAGGTTTCCCACGTCCACCAAGCGGCGGCTCGCCTGACCATCAATAGGAGAAGTGATGACGGTATAGCTTAGCTCCAGTTCAGCCTGTTTGATCTTTGCTTCATCACTTAGGATATCTGCTTTGAGTGCTTCGACCTGAGCCTGATATTGTTCAAGGGTCACGCGGGGAGCAAGTCCTTCACTGACCAGAGGTTTATAGCGATTGACATCCGCCTGGGCAAGTTTGAGTGCCGCTTGGTCACGTCGTTTTTTTGCCTGGGCCGTCTGAAGCGCTGCTTGATAGTCTGTCTGTTCGATCTTAAACAGTTTTTGTCCCTTACGAACATACTCTCCGTCTTGATAGTACACCTCTTCAAGTACTCCAGAAACTCTGGCGCGGACCTCCTGGGATGAATTGGCCTGTGTTTTGCCCGTATAGGGCATCCAAATCGGTATATTCTGCTGCTTTAATTGAATCGTCTCTACCGGTAAAGCAGCTGCTTTCTTTGAGCTTTTTGTCTGTTCATCGCTACACCCAAGCATGATCAGAAGTACAAAGGAGCATAAAAGCGCTTGTTTAAGCATTAGATATCCTGTTTAATAATATTTCATAAATATACACATTTCCAACTTAGAGCGCTTTAAAAGCAGAGGCTCTACATGGATTAGCTTGGCCTATGGGAAGAGACGCTATAATAAATCATGAATGAAACACTTTGTTGTTCCGCGTGCGGTTTATTAATGCAAGATGTCCAAGATGCCAGACAGGTTAATTGTCCAAGATGTGATACCTCTGTACGGACGCATACCTATTCCCTCGCTTATAGCCTGGCATTGTCTATTGCAGCACTGATTGTCTTCCTACCGGCAGTCACTTTTCCTATTTTTACCTTCAAATTGGGTGGAATGGAGCAGGAAAACACCCTTTTGAGTGCACTATACTATTTTTATAATGAAGGTTATACGGAGCTTTCTTTACTTGTCTTATTTACAACTGTCATTGCGCCTTTTATGCATATGGTTATTTCTTTACTCATGTATTATGATCTTAACCGCGGCCATAAACCAAGGTATATGAAGGCCTACTATAGACTCTTGTACGGCCTGCGTCATTGGGTGATGCTGGATGTTTATGTCATTGCCATGCTTGTAGCTATCGTAAAATTAAGTGATACGGCAGAACTGATTTATGAAACGGGTTTTGTTCTCTTTATCACGATGACGATTTTTTCCTTTCTGTTGTGTAACAGTTTTGAGCCTAAGCATATCTGGAGGTCCTATCATGACGCACACTGACATAGCGCTTCATCAAAGCCTCTGCTTGCACTGCGAGCACCTTTCAGACGCCGATTTGTCCATATGCCCTGTATGCGATGAACCTCTTCATCAGCGTAAGGTCAACTCTCTGGCCCGGACACTTGCTTTGAGTATTGCTGCCCTTGCATTTTTTATACCTGCGAATATTTTTCCAATCATGAAGACGGTTTCCCTGATCTCTTATCAAAACAGTACGATCATCGACGGGGTGTTCTATTTTTTTGAACATGGTGAATATTTTGTCGGAGCGGTTATCTTTATTGCCAGTGTGTTTATTCCCATCATGAAGCTGCTTATCCTCTTTTTTTTGATGCACTCCGTTTACACCGGTTCAACATGGAAGCGTATTGAGAAAAACAGGCTATAC
>JBFEYO010000013.1:0-28224 GCA_041562075.1 Sulfurimonadaceae bacterium
AGCATGTCGCCCGGGTGGAAAACCTCGCCTTTAATACGACTTTTCATCGGAAGGACTGCACGGATCTCATCCAGTTCTACGAAGGTGTTGTTGGCAGCATCCACACGGGTGACACGTCCGGAGATGATTGTACCGACCTTGTTTTTGAATTTGTTATAGAGTTCATCTTCCACCAGGCGCTGGATATGATACTCGATCTCTCTGTGAAGCTGTCCGGCAGCAGTACGGCCGTAGTCTTCCAGTTTGTGTTCATACTGCAGCTGATCATCGATTTCTACATCTTCATCCAGCTCTTTGGCTTCAGTCAGTGAGATATAGGCATCGGCTAGTTCCCCTTCTAGTTCTTCAGCATCGTCCTTGACAACGGTGATGATCTGGAAAATACTTGCAGCACGGGTTTCGTCATTGATCTCGACCTCATACTCGAAATGATCAGAGATAACCCGCTTGGCGGTTTGAATAAAGGCTGTTTTAAGCGCTTCTTTTACTTTTTCCGGCTCCAGGCCTTTTTCGTGTGCGATTGATTCGATAATGTCTACGATTTTTTCCATCGTTAAATCCTTACAAATTGTTGTAACATTGATAAGTTTATAGGGGGAGACGATTCACCCACACATCCCATACTCAGGGTATTTGGTAAATCTTATCAAAAGAGACGGATATTATACTAAAAATAGTCTTAATACGTACTTTAGTATTAAAAAGATATAATCGCGGTATTCTAACGCTCTTACAGAGAGATATTTTGAGAAAAGGAAAACGACCATGGAACTAAAACTAGTACGTACGGAGATCAATGCAAAGCCAAAGAAAACAGATCTTGCAAAGATTGAGGCGATGGTAGAAAAAGAGGGATCAGCGATTATCTATTTTGACAGAGATAACTCACATAAAGACCTTATCGCCCTGGGTGAGCATTTTGAAAACAGTGAAAAAAGCTTCTACATGAGAGAGGTACGTTACGGTCTTAACGATAACGACTACATGTACGAGGTACATGTTCTCTAATTAGAACGTCAAATGGGCAAAGGTTCACGCTTAGGAATGTTTGCTCCCAGGCCTAAAGAAATTGAAGAAGGAAAAAGCGCGGAACACTGCGCGCACCCTGAACGAAGAGAAGCAGTATTCTCGGAGTATGGGTTTCCCGCCGACGTGTGTTCTATGCCATTTCAAAGCATAGAATATGGGAACCCAAGTGGTAACGTAGTGAAGCAGAATTACTTCCGCGCAACGTAAAAAATGAAGAAAGTATTTATCGAGACCCTTGGTTGTGCTATGAACGAGCGTGATACGGAGCATATGATTGCCGAGTTGAATGCCAAAGAGAATTATGAACAGACCGAGGACTCCAAAGACGCTGATCTTATCATCATCAACACCTGTTCGGTACGGGAACGTCCGGTGCATAAACTCTTCTCTGAACTGGGAAGTTTTAACAAGCATAAGAAGAGCGGTGCTAAGATCGGTGTGTGCGGATGTACGGCTTCACACCTTGGAAAAGATATCATCAAACGTGCCCCATATGTGGATTTTGTACTGGGTGCGCGTAATGTCTCCAAGATCACGGAGGTTATCCATAAGCCTAAGGCTGTGGAGATTGATATCGACTATGATGAGAGTCAGTTTGCCTTTAAGGACTTTCGCTCATCCAAATACAAAGCCTACGTCAACATCTCCATAGGATGTGATAAGTCCTGTACCTTCTGTATCGTTCCAAAGACCAGGGGAGACGAGATCTCTATCCCGACAGACCTGATCTTGCAAGAGTGCGAGAAAGCGACGGAAGCGGGTGCCAGTGAGATCTTCTTATTGGGGCAGAACGTGAACAATTACGGTCGCCGTTTCTCCGGTGAGCATGAGAAAGTGAATTTTACTGAACTGCTACGCCGTATCTCAAAGATCGACAAGGTCAAGCGTATCCGTTTCACTTCACCGCACCCGTTTCATATGGATGATGAGTTTCTAGAAGAGTTCGCAGCTAATGACAAGATCTGTAAATCCATGCATATGCCTTTACAAAGCGGTTCTACCCAGATCCTCAAGGCCATGAAACGCGGATATACCAAAGAGTGGTTCTTGAATCGTGCGAAAAAACTACGTGAGATGGTGCCCAATGTCTCTATCTCAACAGATATTATTGTAGCTTTCCCTGGAGAGACGGATGAGGATTTTCAAGATACCATCGATGTGATGGATCAGGTGAAGTTTGATCAGGTCTTCTCCTTTAAATACTCTCCTCGCCCATTGACCGAAGCAGCAGAGATGACGAATGAAGTTGATTCGGAGTTGGGAAGCGAGCGTCTGGCGTATCTTCAGGGCTTTCAAAGCTCTGTCATCGATGAGATCACCCAAAAGCACCTGGGACGCGTTTATGAGGTCTTCTTTGAAGAGATTCGTGACGGGGATTATATCGCCGGGCGTAGTGACAATAATGTTCTTATCAAGGTGCAATCAACCGATGAGCGTCTTCTCGGGACCTTTGCCAAGGTGAAGGTGACCCAGACCGGTCGCATGGCTCAAATTGGAGAGATTATTGCTTAAAAAGCTCTCTAGACGGCTTGCTGCTATGATCTTGCCGTTGATAGGTGCTATACTCATTCGTCTTATCTATTGGACTACCCGAAGTACTTACCACATTCCCGAAGGTTTGCCTGCAGAACGCTGTGTCGTCGGTTTTTGGCATGGGGACCTTCTGTTACAGCCCTTTGTTTATAAGCGGTGGCGCAAGGAGCCTAATGTTGCGGTGATGATCTCGAATCACTTTGACGGGGAACTGATTGCAAAGACCATGGGGTACTTTGGATTTGAAACGGTTCGCGGCTCAACACGAAAGGGGGCTGCAAGGGTACTGATGCAGGCGATCAAGATGGTACGTGAAGGATACGACCTTGGTATTACACCGGACGGCCCGAAGGGACCGCGTTTCAGTGTTTCTGAGGGGATTGTCGCCGTTGCCCAAAAGAATGACTCCTATATCGTTTTGCAAAACAGTGTGCCTAACCGTTATTGGCAATTGGGTTCCTGGGACAGGTTTGTTATCCCCAGACCATTTTCGCATATTCATTACTACTGCAGTGAGCCTTTCAAGGTGACGGACCTTTCCATGGAGGAAGCGAAGAAGCTAATTCATGACAGATTGATGGAGCATACGCTCATTTAGGTACGCTTTTGGCTTGTCATTGAATATGCTACACTAACACAGTAGAAGAAATAAAGGTGGAACGCTTAATGAAACGTTACAAGATATGGTCCCTTATCACACTTTCCATACTTCTTGTGATGGGCGCCTATTTCGCCTTTAACCCCTCTTACCAACTCTCCCTGGAAGCCAAGTTCCATTATACGATGGGTGATTATGAAAAAGCCTATACCCTCTCCAGTGAAGCCTACGCCATGGAGCCTTATAACCGTATGGCAAACTCGGTGATGGTACAGAGCAAGTATGCTCTGAGGTATGTGCATTATAATGCGGAAGCCAAGGAATATCTGGCGCTCATTCGAAGTTATTCTCAGCAGGAGAAGATAAGTCTTTCTGAGCAGATGCGCATTAAGATGATGTGCGATATCATGATTGATAAACATCAGAAGATGCAGCCTACCATTTTAATCGATAAAGCTTTGGTAGATGAGGCTAAAGAACATTATGAAACCTTTCTCAAACTCCATGAAGACCTTGTTAGCGTCTTATAGGCTTCCATTTTTGGATTATCTCTCGGAAATACGGGGATATTCGGATCTGACGGTCAAAACGTACGGTACGACTCTGGATGAAGCCTTTGAATTTATTCATCTGGAAGAGGGGGTACTCAACCTGAACCCCTATCGATTGCATATCGCTTCTTTGAATGCCAAAACCATCTCCAAAAAGCTTTCGGCTATACGCAGTTTTGTCAAGTTTATGCAAGATAGGGGAGAGCAGATCACTCTAAAGGGAGATGCACCTATTAAAGTGCCAAAAACCCTTCCCAAACCGATCTCTTATGAGCATATCAAAGAGGCCCTTGAGATTGCGGATCCTGTAGAAAAGCTTATTGTGATCTCTTTGTACACGCTTGGGCTGCGTATCAGTGAATTGGCTTCTTTGGAATTGAAGGACATTCAAAAAGAGTGGATATCGGTATTAGGAAAGGGGAAAAAGGAGCGTCAGGTACCTCTGCTGGAAACGACCTATGAGCTCATTCGCAAATACAGAGATGAAAATAGGCCCCATCGTTTCCTTTTTGAGAAAAATGGAGCTAAATTAAGCGAAAATAGTTTAAGATATAGACTAACATCACTGTTTAAGAAAATCGGTCTTCATGTGACACCGCATATGTTACGTCACTCCTATGCCACGCATCTATTAAACAATAATGCTCGGATTGCCGATGTTAGTGAACTATTGGGGCACTCTTCCATGGCGACGACTCAGATTTATACGAAACTGAGTTCGTCTTTAAAGATGAAGAATTACCAGTCTGCCCACCCTTTAGCCCAAGGAGCCAAATGAAACTTTCTCGTCTGATTAAGAATCTTTATCAGCAGATTTTTGTCGGGATTGTTGTTCAGCAAAAGAGTGCGAAGGTTCGTATTCAGATGCGCAAGGGTGACAAGGTCGAAAAAGAGGTCTCCAGACAGTTTGATATTTCAGGTTCAAAGCTTAGTGAAGAGATGAACGAGTACATTAAAGGCTATATTGACGAGTCTCCATTCAGTTATGTGGCGGTCTTGAATGATGCACTAAACCAGGGGGCTGTTCCGACCTGTTCCATGCATCAGGCAGAGAGTTTTGGTGATCTTGGCTCCTGTGTGACCTTGTGTAATGAAAACAAATGGATGGTCTATGCGGAGAAAAGTGATCTGAACGGACTGCAAAGCAGGTTTAAACAGAGTGGATTGGACTTTATCTTCTCGCCGTTTTTTATCCTGTCGACTTTTTTTGCAGATAAGATCGAGGGTAAGACCTCCTTACTGGTATTGATACAGGAGGATTATCTGAGCCTGTGTATCTTCAGTCAGGGAGAGCTGCTTTTTGCCAATCATTATACAACGATGGATGCCATCGAAGATGAGAGCATGAGTGCGGAGCTTGAAGAGAGTGCCGAGGAGAGTCTGGGATTTAATCTGGAAGATGATGATGACCTTTCCATTCATCTGGATGATATAGATGCCTTGGATGAGTTGGATGCCCTGGATGACTTGGATAACCTTCAGGACCTGGATGATTTGGACGACCTGGATGAGATTGAGGACTTTGAAGAGTCTTTGAATGAGGCGGTTGAAGAGTCGGAAATGGCACTGGAAGAGGCAAAGACCCGGTATGATTCCAAGATTGATAACTTCTCCGATGATTACAAGCGCTTTCAGCTGATTCAAGCAGCCCTGCAGCAGTTTTATAATGATGAGAAGTATGATAACCAGTTCGTAGAGGAAGTCTATCTGGCAGATGCCTGTGAAGCGGGACAGGACCTTACGCGTTTTATTGAAGAGGAGCTGTTTGTTACCGTATTTAAGCGTAGTATTGATCTTGATAAGGAGATTGTAGCGATGGCGGTCAAGGAGGCGAAGTATGAGATATAGTTTTATCAAGCCTCGTCCTAAGAGCCTGGTCAGTCCCGAATTTAAGTTGCTTTTCTTTTTCTTCTCTATCACCATAGGTATGTTGGTGTTGTCGTACTCCTTTTTGAAGATCAAAACGGTGATGTATGAAAACAGCATCGAAGAGATGATCAGCAAAGGTGAGACCCTTAAGGGAAATATCGTTTCCATGCATGAAGAGATCGCCTTCGTCAAGATCGAAAAGCGGCATGCGGAGGGTATCTATACGGAGAACACGGTCCTTAAAGAGAGCATTCATAATTTATTTGACCTGGTCCCGGAAAAGATCACCCTCTCTCAGGCCATGTTAAAAGAGGATGAATTGGTCTTATATGGGGTGACACCGAGTAAGGAAGTCTATGAGTTTTTATTGCAGGCACCTCTTCGTTCGATTTTTCATCGCTCCTATACGAGCTATTATGCTATGCCTAACGGCTGGTACTCTTTTGTGTCAAAAAACTATCTTGATAGGGAGATCAGTCAGTAGTGAAGTTTCATATCAGTCGTCAAATGATCTATATCCTTTCTTTGGCAGTCGTCTTCTTGCTGATTGTCTTTGTCTTTGCCTTCGCAGTCTTGATTCCCAGTGGGAAAGAGTACCGTATCAAGCGTATGGAAGCCAAGAAGATCTCTTATCAGGTGGATACTATCCAGGCAGAATACGATAAGGTACACGAGACCCTGAAAACACTGCAGGCGGAGAACCGACATGTGATCGGCGCCTATAAGACGATCTTCAATCCTGAGCGCTTTAAGAAGATGTATTCCTCGCATTTTGAGAGTTTTACGCTCTCAGAACTGAGTGCACACTCCCAGGATGGAGAATTTGCTGTGTATGAGGTGAATACCTCCTCATTGATACAATCCCCCCAGGGCTTTTATGATTTCCTGGACGGGGTGAACAAGAGTGATAATATTATCGGGGTGAACTTCCCGATAGCCTTTAAGCGAGACGGCAATCTTATAAAGTCATCCTTTACCATGCATGTGTATGTCGCCGGTGATAAGAAGAAGCCCACGGAGTCTCAAGAAAAAAGTGAACAGGAACAGACCCTTTAACGATCACAGGGAATAAAACGGGTATAGAGAATAAAGGCCAGAGGCGAATGAAAAAGATAGGGACGTAGTTTAGCGGGGACACCGAGCCGACGGCACTCCTCTTTAAAAGCTTTGTCCATAGGCTCTTTGAGATAGGGAGCAATATAATAAATCCCCTGATATAGGACTACCAGGAATTTTCTTCCGGCAATGATCTCGTCTTTGGTAGTTAATTCCTGTCGCTGTGCCGCGCTGAGCAGATGTCCCTTTGTCTTGAGTATCTTATCGATATGGAAGATATCACTGCGTTTATGCCCAGTAGCATAAAAGAGACTTAACTCCTCCGCCTCATGGATTTGCACCTTTTTGATCAGTTCGGAGACATCTTCCTGCAGATATTTAAAGCTCTGCTTGATACCTTCAGTATGCTCTTTGAGCAGCTCATTGACGATGGCATGGCGAAAATAGTTGCGTTTGTAGTTTAAGTCATCATTACTCTCGTCATGATACCAGTGATGTTGATGCTCCCGCAGGTAGTTTAGGATCTCTTCCTTGCTGACATTTAAAAGGGGACGAAATAGGGTGTAGTGTGCTTTTTGCTCTTGTTCATGCATCCCCAGCAGTTCAGCGGCTCCGGCTCCCTTGCTTAACTGCATCAGCATCCATTCCAGACGGTCTTGAAGATGGTGGGCGGTCAGAAGGTGGGTATAGCCCTGTTCATCCATGAGTTTTTCAAAGAAATCATACCGCTGTTTTCGTG
Organism: Sulfurimonadaceae bacterium; assembly: GCA_041562075.1. Taxonomy (GTDB): domain Bacteria; phylum Campylobacterota; class Campylobacteria; order Campylobacterales; family Sulfurimonadaceae. Next base: position 7,376 of record JBFEYO010000013.1, read on the forward strand.
CTTCGGCTTCAAAGTTTTGCCGGGCACTCTTGACCTTTAAAGCATGGCATTGAAGCCGGTATTTGTCTGCGAGGGTATGGGCATAGGAGAGTTCTTTATCGGCTTGGTCTCTCAGGCCGTAGTGGACAATGGCAATATCAAAAGAGATACCATGTTCGATGAGGGAAAAAAACAGGGCGGTGGAATCGGCCCCGGCGGAGAAGGCCAGCAGTGCCTTGGCATTTTTAAGGGTGTGTAGGCTTTCTCCTGTAAGCAGTGCCATCAAAGGCCCTAGGCAATAACGGTAGCCAGAAGTTTATCACCTACTTTTTCAGTGATACGGGCTCGGTAGACCTTGGCAAACTCCAGGGTGACATCATCTCCAAGTTCATTGTCGTTGACATAGATCTCACCGTCGATCTCCGGTGTCCAGCCAAGCTCTCTGGCGGAGAGCAGATACTCATGTTCATCACTTTCACCGTCAATGACGATATCCACTTCTTTGCCGACTTGTTTTTCAAGGCTTTTATGCATCACTTCAGAGGCGATCTCACCCATAATCTCGGCGCGTTCGTCAATGACTTCCTGAGAGAGTTTTCCGTCCATCTCATAAGCGGTCGTTCCCTCTTCGTCAGAGTAGGCAAAGGTGGAGATACGATCAAAACCGAAGGTGCGGGCAAAGTCACACATCTCATCAAACTCTTCTTGCGTTTCTCCCGGGTGCCCGACGATAAATGAGGTGCGTAAAAAGGCATTAGGAAGGCCTTTCATATACTCCAGCTGCTCGATGGTCTTATCTTTTCCAAATCCGCGTTTCATCAGTTTAAGCATACGATCGGAGATATGCTGGATAGGCATGTCAAAATAGTTTTGGAAGACAGGGGAGTGGGCAATTTCTTTAAGCAGTTTTGTACTGGCTGTAGTGGGGTATAGATACAGCAGACGTGCCGAACGGACCCCCTCGATCAATTCAATGCGTTTGATCAGGTGGATAAGGCCGTCTTTGACATTTTTGTCGCGCAGGTAGGAGCTGGAGTCCTGGGAGATAAACGAGAAATCATAATATCCCTGACGTACCAGGGACTCCACTTCTGCTGCAACCATATCCAGATCACGGGAGTTTAGCTTACCTTTAAAAGAGGGAATGGCACAAAAGGAGCAGGTCTGATTACACCCTTCGGAAAACTTGATATAGGCGTGATAAGAGGAACCTGTAATCACACGCTCTTCATTTCCGATCAGGTAGGTGGATTCGGAAAAACGGCTTTGCTTGGCGGCAAGAAGGGCATCGATCTGATCATAATCACCTACACCGGTGAAGATGTCGACCTCGCTCATCTCTGCTTGAAGTTCCTCTTTATACCGTTCACTTAGACATCCTGCCATTACCAGAAGGGAGTCATCCCGGCGCTGTTCATGCAGGTCAAGGACTGTATTGATACTCTCTTCTTTGGCAGCATCGATGAAGCCACAGGTATTGACAATGATCACATCTGCCTCAGCACTGGCATCAGTCATCTCAAAGTCACGAAGTTTTCCCAGCATTACTTCCGTATCCACTAGGTTTTTGGTACATCCAAGGGAGACGATATGAAGTTTTTTGGTCGGTTTCTCTTCGGTGAAGGTCATGTTTTTGTGCACTATAGGTCCTTAAATTAATCGTGCAATTATAACAAAGTGAAGCTAAAGAATTATAGATAACACTCAGGATGAAGGATGGAGTAGATGTTTCCTTAAGGTTTCTTCGAGGCGCATATGATCAATCGGTTTGGAAATATAGTCCGTCATCCCTGCTTTGAGAAACCTCTCTTTATCTCCTTTTAGGGCATTGGCCGTTACGGCAATAATCGGTGTGCTCTGTTTAAAATGGGCAGTTTCTTCAAATTGTCGTATCTCGTATGTCGCTTCGATACCATTGAGATTTGGCATGTTTTCATCCATCAGAATCAGATCATAGTTATGTTCTTTAAAAGCGTTCACGGCTTCAAGACCATCATTGGCAATATCAAACTCAAGACCAAGCTCGTTTAATAAAAGCTGCATCAGGAGTTGATTGGATTTATTGTCTTCTACGAGTAATACTTTTCCATGGAGCTTTTGCGGAATCGTACTGGTCTTAGAAGTATGTATCTCTTCTCGTTCATAAGGGGGCATATTCTCATCAAAAAGTTTTACTGCAAATGTAAAACAACTTCCCTTATCCAAATTACTCTCCAGGGTAAGTGCGCCATCCATCATCTGCGCTAGGGAACTACTGATGGCGAGTCCAAGACCGCTTCCACCAAATTTACGTGTTGTGGATGTATCTTCTTGCTCAAAGGCATTGAAAATTCTTTCTTGATTCTCCTTGGAGATACCGCATCCATAGTCTTCGACACTACAAGAAAGAGTGTCTTCGTCGGGAAGATAATCGAGCCTTACATCTATAGATGAATTCTCATGGGAAAACTTGATCGCATTACTGAGCAGATTGGTGTAGATCTGTTTTATCCGTGTGACATCTCCATAGGCGATTTCTGGCATCTTAGGATCGATATGAAGATTAAGTTCTATTTTTTTCAGCTGAGCTCTCTGTTTGAACAGTTTGGTCGAATTTTCAAATGGTTCTATGGTATGAAAATGGATTTTGTCGATTTGGATCTTTCCATGCTCCAGTTTTGAAAAATCTAAAATATCATCGATGATCTGCATCAGAGCTTCTCCGGAGTCTTTTATGATATGGAGGTGTTCGAGCTGTTCAGGTGATTCCTGTTGTTTATAAAGTACATCTACAAAACCCAAAATCGCATTCATTGGCGTACGTACTTCATGACTCATACTTGCTAGGAAATTGGATTTTGCTCTATTGGCATTTTGTGCTTCCTGCTGGGATATCTTCAGTGCCTGTTCTGCAAGTTTTCGTTCGTTGATCTCCTTTTGGAGCGCCCTGTTTTGATCGATAAGATCGATATTCACACCGATACGGGCGAGAACCTCTTCTTTTACATAAGGTTTGGTGATGAAATCATTGGCACCGGCTTTTAAAAATTCGATTGTGGTCAAGGGGTCTGTGTGTACGGAAATTGCAAGGATGGATAGATCAGTGCGCGAAAAGTTTTGCCGTATGACACGTGTTAGTTCTGCACCATTCATCTTGGGCATTTCGTAATCTATGAGTGCAATGTCAATATCATTGTGCTCGTTAAGAATTTTAAGTGCCTCCAGTCCATCAACCGCTTCAAAGATGGTAAAGTTTTGAAGTTGCAGGAGTGTATGGAGTGCATATCGGCTTGCTTTGGAATCATCGACGATCAGCACCTTTTTATCTCCATTATGGATCACACGGTTTATCGTCGCTTGTAAGAGCTCAAGTTTTTGGTCATCCTCAAGTACGATATAATCGATCACATTTTTATCGACAATTTGTTCCCGAAGTTTTGGATGAAAGCTTCCTGTCATAGCAATAGAAGGAATGTTGTGCTTTAGAAGATAGTCTAAGGCTTTTGCCTCATCAGAGGGAAGGTTGATATCGACGATAGAGAGTACGATTTTATTATAATACTCTTTGACAAGGGATTGTGCTTCTTTTAGATCATGGGCTATGATCACATTATAGCCGGCATTTAGCAAGGTTTCTTTTTCATACATGGCGATGGTTTTATTATCTTCAATGATAAGAATAAGTTGTGGCATATAAGAGTCCCATGAAAAGCTTTCTTAACTATAATCTTTATAGATTGAAAGATGGTTTAAAACAGAACAATAAGTACACAAACTCTACACAGATAAAGCGTACCATTGTACAGTGACAATGAAGGAGTTAGCTATGCATATCATTACCAACAAGCCCTGGAAACTAAGTGAGAACGAGTCTACCAGCGAAACAGTCTATCAAGAGCGCAGAAAGCTGATGAGAGGTGCGGCAATCTGGGGAGCAGCCGCTCTCTTGCCGGCAGTGTCCGAGGCCAGTTCGGATTATCCCGGACAGGCATTGAATTTTGATAAATCAACAGCGTATAATCGACTCTCACCCACAGATTACAGACATATTACCTCCTATAACAACTTCTATGAGTTCTCCCTCTCTAAAGACGGGCCTGCAAAACTGGCGCATACCTTGGAGCCTGAACCCTGGACGATTGAGATTTCAGGAGAGGTGCAAAAACCGATGGTGATTGATATGCAGAAAGTCCTCTCCAGCTACCCCCTTGAAGAGCGTATCTATCGATTTCGCTGCGTTGAAGGATGGTCCATGGTCGTACCCTGGGTTGGCTTTGAACTGGCCTATTTGCTTAAACAGGCAGGACTCACCTCCAAGTCCAAGTTTGTACAGTTTCAGACGAAGTTTGATCCGAAGATGTTTCCCGAACAGAAGGTTGAAGGCTTTTTTGGTAATATTCCCTTTCCATATGTTGAGGGACTGCGAATCGATGAGGCCATGCACCCGTTGACACTTTTAAGTGTGGGACTTTACGGGAAGACCCTGCCCAAACAAAACGGCGCACCGATTCGTCTGGTGGTACCTTGGAAATATGGGTTTAAGAGTATTAAGTCCATTACCAAGATCCATGTGAGTGAGACAATGACGCGAAGTACGTGGAATGAGGTTAACCCAAGAGAATACGGCTTTTACTCGAATGTGAATCCGACCGTCGATCATCCTCGCTGGTCACAGGCCAAGGAAAGACCATTGGGAGCCTTTTTTAAACAAAAGACCGAGATGTTCAACGGTTATGGTGATGAAGTGGCCTCTTTGTATAGGGGTATGGATCTGCGAAAAAACTTTTAGGACGGTACATTGAGAAAGATCATCTGGATAGTGGCCCTGATGCCGCTGCTATATATTGCCTATAAATTGGCTTGGGGTTTTGAATATTCCCGTTATATCGCAGGGTTCATCTATGAGCATGGGGGAGGTTTCTTGGGTAGATTCCCCAATGATCCTTTAAAGTTTATGGCAGACCTTCTGGGTATTACGGCCATACATTTTTTAATAGCTACCTTGAGTGTTACCCCTGTCAAGTCCTATTTGAAGATCAATCTGATCAAGTATCGGCGTCTGCTGGGTCTGTGGGCTTTTGCCTACGCTCTGATGCATTCACTTTTCTTTTTTATTGCGGATAATGAGGGAAATATAGCCCTGATGCTTCAAGATGCCTATAAACGCCCCTTTGTCTTTTTTGGTCTGGCCGCCTTTATCATCTTGGCGATGATGGCCCTTACCTCACCTAAAAAGCTTTATGCCAAGTTTGTGAAATGGCATAAGCTGGTCTATCTGGCGACGGTCTTTATCGCCTTGCATTTTATGATGAGTCAAAAGGTCGTCGGCTGGGATGTTGCTGTCTATATTGTCATTCTGTCGGGATTGTTGGCCCTACGCTTGTTAAAGCGTTAGAGGCATCTCTCTACTTCTTTTTAAGTTGTTGTTTTAATCCGATGGCTGCCATGGCATACCCTCCTTCTGCCGCATCTACAAAGTGCACCTGGGCACCCATACGTTCAAATACAAGGCAGGTCATCAAGGCTCGATTGCTGACATGCAGACCATAGAAGATCTTTCCTTCTTTATAGGCTGTGTCCAAAAACTCCTGTAAAATCAGCCGGTCTGAAAAATTGACGGCAGAGACCATGCGGAGCATATCATCAAATTTTTCCGCATCGGTGGTCAAGTGTATCTGCTCCTTGTAAGCACTCCATCGGGTGCCGTCGGTTGTGATATCAAAACGCATGAAGCACCATCCTAGGAGGTTGAGCAGAAATATCTTGAGTAGAAAGAGATATTTCTTAAATCCTCGGTGTTTGGCTCTGGCCTCATGGGAAAGTTCGTTAAGACTAAAGGAGAGGTTGAGAGAATGTGCCTGTATCGGGTGGCGCTCTTCCTTCTGACCGAGATGTGTATTGATAAAATGCAACACCTCCTGGTATATTTGTGCGTCTTTGGCATGGACAAGTAAAGAGATGGTTTCGTCTTTGGGAGATAAGATGTCACGCCAACGACATTCTAAGCCATCAAAATCAACGTCCAGTTTTTCATTAGGTGCCTTAAAACGATATTGAGGGGATTCCTTGACAAGTCTATCGGCTTCCGTCATACCTCCACCTTTGAAGAGTGCCTGGGAATAGTCCTTTGAAACCTTGTATTTAGCGACTTGAAGGGAAGAACCAAGATGATAGAGTTGTGCGATCTGAACAGCGCCAACCCGTAAGTGTATATCAAAGTGTTCAAGAGAACGCTGCTGGGTTGCCAGAAGAGCTTGTTTGGTTTGATTAAAACAGCGTTTGGGCACCAGGATGGAAGCACCGTCCCCACCAAAGACAAAGGGGATATCCATCTCTTTACAGGCATTTAAAACGGCAATGATGCATAAGGCTCCGATGAGGTTAACATCTTTATATCTTCCCTCTTTGATGGCGGCAGTAGAGCCTTGAATGTCGGCGATGAAGATATACCATGTTGCATCAAAGTCATGATAATGTTTTTGCTCAAAGCTCTCATCAAAGTTATCAAAAGAGGGAAGCTCTTTCCAGAAATGATCGCTCATTGTGCAGTCTATTTTTTAATGAAAGGGTAGAGCTGGTTGTTTGTGTAGATAAGCTTGTTAGAAAGGGATTCGATAATGTTTTTGTACATCTTGACATAGGCAAGTGCATTGCTGCAGGAGATCTCAGGATGCATAGTGATACTGAGGATAAAGGCATCATCCGAGCTTACCGTTGCACGGGCTGTTCGCGGTTCACCGGTGATGGCACCGATCTCACCGAAGACCATCCCTTCGGTGAGCGTGGTCAAATGAGAGAAGGGATCATCCCCATCCATCTGCTCGTTAAACCCGTAGATATCGACCGTACCATTGACGATGTAGAAGATCTCTTTTCCAAAATCTCCCTGTTCGAAGATATGGGTTCCTTTGGGAGGACGGATGAAGTCGGAGGTATTGGTTAAGCCGACGATCTCTTCATCGGTAAGATTATCAAAAAAGTGGATCTTCTTACGTACAGCAAGAAGCATACTCATCTCTCGAGAGAGTTTCTCTCGGTCGATAGGGTTGACCATTCCCCCCGGGGTCAATAATTTATTGAGTCGATCATATTTCATTACGACGACAGAAGGAATAACACTGTCTTCAAGAAGGATGATCTTCTCCATCTTGTAATCAATAATCCTTTGAACATAATCAGCAGGCTCTTCTAGGAACTGTTCAGGCAGTAAGATCTCATCTGGATTTATCGGAAGACTCATTAAACTCTCTATAAATTGAATTTGGGATTATTATACACTGTGAGTATTTCATGAAAATTAAACAAAATCGTTAGATGTTAATACACACGATAACCCTGTGTTATACTTTCTACTTTGAATGCATACAAGGATAAGGCAATAAAAGTATACGATTTGATTATTTTGGGTGCTGGGGCAAGTGGTCTTATGCTCGCTACACAGTTGTTTGAAAAGGGTGTGAAAGAGATACTGATTCTTGAACACAACCCGAAAATAGGGATGAAGCTGAAGGTCTCCGGGGGAGGAAAATGTAATGTTACCAATGAAATCGTCACTGAAAACAATTACTATGGAGATAAGGAATTTGTCACTTCCGTGTTGCAAAGGTACACACCTGAACAACTTTTGAACTTTTTGAAGAAAAGGGGAGTGGTGCCTAAGATACGTTCTTTAGGGCAGTATTTTTGTCAAAAAAGTGCCGATGAAGTGATTAATGCTTTAAAAAAAGGGATACCGGACCGGGCCATCAAACTCTCACACAAGCTTATCTCCCTTGAAAAAGAGGAGGAGATCTACAGAGTAACAAGCGATAAGGGAAATTTCAGGGCACGACATTTGGTAGTCGCGACAGGCTCAAATGCCTATCCTCAGGTCGGCGGGACAGATATAGGTTTAAAACTCGCCGCAGACCTTAGCCATCATTTCAAGGGGTTTACGCCGGTTTTAGTCGGTTGGACAGTTCAAAAGGATCAATTTTGGATGAAAGAGTTAAGCGGGATCTCTCTGCCGGTTGGTATTGATGTCGGTCATAAGATATTGTACGGGGACCTGTTGTTTGCACATAAGGGGATCAGCGGGCCGGCGGTTTTATCCGCCTCATTATACTGGCAGAAGGGTCTGGTGAAAATCGATTTTCTACCTCACAAACAACTCAAGGATGTCTTAACAGATAAGAAAAAGCAGCTCTCAACCCAGTTACCATTGCCTAAGCGTCTGGCAAAGTTGCTGTTGGAGGCGATAGGGATAGAAGACAAGCCCCTTAATCGCTTGAGTTCTCGTGAAGTAGAGAAACTAAAAGCGCTTAAGGCGTATGAAATGGCGCCTGCTGGAAACTTCGGTCTGAAAAAGGCAGAAGCGTGCAGAGGGGGAGTCTTGACATCTGAACTGAATTGTGGAACTATGCAGAGCAGATTACATGAGAATCTCTATTTTATCGGTGAGGTGGTGGACGTGACCGGTGAACTCGGAGGCTATAATTTTCAATGGGCTTTCAGCTCGGCCATTGTCTGTGCTCTGGCCCTGGAACAGAAGTTGTTAGTGTAAGAAAAAAGATAAAGGCGAAGAATGCATTTGAGTTTTAAACCCGATCATGTTGTGAATCCGGATGTTTCTGATGAGATACTGATAAATGCGCTGAAAGAAGCCTTTGACCTGCGTCTTAGACGCCATGATCAGCCTAAAACAGCTGAACTGCAGACCTTGATGCTTGAGGTAATCCCGATGGAGGAGATCCGTTCCCTGGGGATAGAGCATCTTCCTTATTTTCTGGATTGCTACTCCGCATGGATCATTTTGGAATATTTAAACAGACAAGGGCGCATCAGTTTAAACGATCTTAACCTGCAGCGCATATTTGATTTTGAATACCTGGATGCTATTGTGAGACGTTATGAAGATGAATACGTCGGTCTGGTACAGAAGATGAGAAACTGTGGCACTTGAGACCCCCTTTTTATCGGTTGACGGGATTATCGAACTATATCAAGCCGGAGTATTTCAAGGTATCGTGCTGATTGAACGCCTGAATGAGCCCCGGGGGCTGGCGATACCCGGAGGTTTCGTCGATATAGGTGAATCAACAGAGCAGGCTGTTATACGGGAGATGAAAGAGGAGACAGATCTGGATGTTCAGATCAACAGTCTTTTGAATGTCTATTCCGATCCAGCAAGAGACCCCCGTTTTCATACGGCTTCAGTGGTCTACATTTGCAAGGCGGAGGGGGTTCCTAGGGGATTGGATGACGCTAAAGAAGCGATGGTCTTTTCGCTGGATGAACTTCCCCTTGATCAGTTGGTATTTGATCATGCCCAGATTTTAAAAGATTATCTGAGCCAAAGATAAGGTTTGGAACATCGGAATCGTTTAACAGAACTTATTGATAGATCTCATTATGGGTGGCTTTAAATCGTTTATGATATCTCGAATGGGAAATATGCTGGGGGCATATTTTCATCGAGTAAAATAGCTAGGATGGATATGAAGGAGTTATTGCTTTAAGGTCCTGTTTTATCTATAGATCTCTTCGTGGGTGGCTTTAAATCGTTTATGACACCAAAACCAAGGTTCTGGGTGCTCGATGATTGCTTGGGAAAGCCAGTCGGCTTGTTCTTGGGTGGAGTGAAGGATATCGGCTTGTTCATCATCAGTTTTCGGTGTGATAATCGGCTCATAGAAGGTGATGATATTTTCTTTTTCCGGACGGTTATGGATTAGTACGGGTATGATCAAGGCATCAAACTTTCGGGCGAGAAAGGCGGGTGCCGCCGTCTGGGTGGCTTTTTTCCCTAGAAAGTCAATCAATACTCCCTCCCTTTCTTTAATGTTCTGATCGATCATGACAGAGACAGAACTGCCTTCTCTCAACGCTTTGACAAGGTGTTTAATTGCCCCGCGCTTTTCCACCATTTTCATCTTGAACTTGGTTCTGGATCTCATGAGATACTCTTCAAAGTAGTCATCATTCATCTTTTTATGGATTGCTGTTCCTGAAGAAATAAGGGCACTGATAGCCGTGGCCCCAAGTTCCCAGTTACCGTAATGGGCAGAAATTAAAATAATCTTTTTTCCCTCTTTTAAGGCAGTTTCGATGATCTCGCGATTTTCAAAACGTACACTTTCTTCCAGCTCCTTTATGCTGATTCTGCTGCTGCGAAGAACCTGTAAAAGGACCAAAGCCAGGTTTTTATGACAATACTTCAACACAGAACGGTAGTGCTGAGGAGTCATCTTGTCTTTGATCGTAAAGTCGAGATTGGCTCTGATGACTTTTTTGTGTTTAGCATCTATGAAAAAGGCAAGTTTGGCCAAAGCAAGAACAAACCCTTTTTGAAGAGGTTTCGGCAGGCTTAGAAAGATGGTTTCGAACAAACGGAAAAGATAATAAACAATCATAAAAGCGGGTTTCCTTGGATCAATAAAAATTATGGTGAAAATAAGAAGCCAATTATAACGTAAGTGAAATAAGGTATAATACGCGTATCTATAAAGCAAAGGGTAAGCATGGTTGCAAGAGACATACAGCAGTTTTCTGAGATACGAACCAGGGCACGTGCATATTTTTGTTATCTTTTTTCTAAGAATCTACCGAACCGTCTACCGGAGATCTCTTCAGAATCCGTTGTAAACCGATTACGAAAGATTATGGGAGATCAGCCTGATTGTGAGGGCGTGTATCTGCTTGATGACAAAGGGGTACAGCTTAGCCCCAGTTATCTGCAGGGAAAAGAACAAAAGGATGATGCCGGGGAGATCCGTTCAAACCGTGCGTATTATTACCGTGCAATGAAGGAGAGACGCTGTACGATTACCGACCCTTATCCTTCTTTACTGACGGGAGATCTTACGATTACCGCGTCTCAGCCTATTTTCGATGAGCAGGGGAAGATCAAGTATGTGGCCTGTTTGGATATGCCATTGATGGCGGTGGTAAAACTTGCTCATCCTACGGCGGGTTCATCCCTCTTTGGACGTTTGAGCAAATTCGCTTATACGGTGTTTTCCATAGCCCTGGCCATGGTTGCTTTGCTCCTTTTTGTCAAGGGAGTGGAGAGTTTTTTGTCCTATGGTTTTGATTATAAGGCGCTGGAGATTAAGGCGATCTTTGAATCGACGATTCTACTGACCCTTTCTTTGGCGATCTTTGATCTGGTGAAGACGATCTTTGAGGAAGAGGTGATGGGTATTCATCGTCGTTCCAATTCAGGAGCAAACAGGACCATGATCAAGTTCCTGGGGTCAATTATCATCGCCCTCTCTATCGAGGCCTTGATGCTTGTTTTTAAGTTTGCAATTACAGATCCGGATCGTATGGAACATGCCGTGGCCCTGATTGGAGGAATCGCGCTCTTGACCATTACACTGGCAGGATATATTTGGTTGACAAATCGTGGACGAGGTGACGAGGATTGATAGGAATAGTAGATTACAACATGGGCAATCTTGCTTCGGTGAAGAATGCCTTTTCAGTGCTTGGTGAAAATATCGTAGTGGAGTCTGATCCACAAAAGCTTAACCAATACGATAAATTGATCTTGCCGGGTGTAGGTGCCTTTGGAGATGCAATGGAGCACTTGAGAGAAAATGGGATGGACCGTGCGGTCAAAGAGTATGCCAAAAGCGGGAAGTATATGCTGGGGATCTGTTTGGGAATGCAGCTGCTGTTTGACTCCAGTGAGGAGTTTGGCTCAAATGAGGGACTGGGCTTGATTCCCGGGAAGGTCGTGCACTTTGATCAGTCAAAGTTTTCTCATGAGCTGAAGGTACCGCATATGGGGTGGAACCGTATGTTTACCAAGGATCATCCACTCTTTGAAGACATGGATCAGGAACATTATCTCTATTTTGTACACTCTTTTCATGCTCAATGTGATCAGAAGGAACATATCATAGGGGAAACGGAATATGGTTACCGATTCGCCTCTTCGGTTCAGAACGGAAACATACTGGGTATTCAGCCCCACCCGGAGAAGAGCCATAAAAACGGTTTGGCGATTTTACAGAATTTTATAAACTTATAAAGAGAACGAAGGATATATATAGCATGGATTTATTACCTGCAATTGATTTAAAAGACGGAAAAGCAGTACGCTTGACAAAGGGCTTGATGGACTCGGCAAAGATCTATTCCGATGAGCCTTGGCAATTGGTAAAGACCTTTGAAGAGATGGGATCAGAGTGGACACACCTGGTGGATCTTAACGGTGCTTTTGCCGGGGAACCTAAAAACCTCGAACAGATCAGATTGATCCGTGAGAACTGTAATATGAAGCTGGAGCTTGGGGGCGGAATTCGTGATGAAGAGACCATCAAGATGTATTTGGATCTTGGAATAGACCGTCTGATCCTGGGTTCTATTGCCGTGACAAACCCGCAGTTTGTCAAGGATATGGCAAAGAAGTACCCTATTGCGGTGGGTATCGATGCTATTGACGGTTATGTGGCCGTAGAGGGTTGGGCTGAGACTTCAGAGATGAAAGCGACGGAACTGGCCAAGGAGTTTGCCAAGGCGGGTGTTGAGGCGATCATCTGTACTGATGTGGGAAGAGACGGTACGCTCGGCGGTGTCAACGTGGAATTTACCCAGTCGATCGCAGAAGCTTCCGGTGTACCGACAATTGCCAGTGGCGGTGTTCGTGACGAGCGTGATATCGAGGCGCTTGAACAGGCCGGAAATGTTTCGGGAGTTATCATCGGGAAAGCCTTTTATGAGGGTACTATAGACCTTAAAAAAGTTTTTAAAGTTCGCTCAAAGTAGAATAAGATATTATTAGAGTAATATATTTTAAATCTTGCAAGGATAAATATTGAAATTAGTTGTAGTAGATGATAGTTCAACAATGCGCCGTATTATCAAGAACACATTGGCCCGTTTAGGCTATAAAGATGTGTTAGAAGGTGAGGATGGTGTACAGGGTTGGGCTGTTCTGGATAGCAACCCGGATACCGGAATGTTGATCACAGATTGGAATATGCCGGAGATGAACGGTCTTGAACTTGTTAAAAAAGTACGTGCTGATGAGCGTTTTGCGGACTTGCCGATCATTATGGTTACAACTGAGGGTGGTAAAGCTGAGGTTATTACTGCCTTAAAAGCGGGTGTTAACAATTATATTGTTAAACCCTTTACACCGCAGGTCCTAAAAGAAAAACTGGGCGCGGTTATGGGTATTGAAGGCTAGTGCAAGATACCTATTACGAATTGATAATCACCCCATCTGCTCATATTGAGCATTTTAGTGATTTTATTGCCGCCTCTGTACCGATAGGATATGAGGAGGTAGACGGCTCATTGATCATACGAAGTGAGGATGAGCTTGATACTCTGGCCTGGGGTGCAGAAGAGTTCTGCAAGGCCTTAAGTGAAGCCTTGGGCGAAGAGCTGAGTGTTAAAACAGAGCTCTTGGAGAAGAAGAACGAAGACTGGATCAGTAAGTATCAAGAAGGTATAGAAGCTATTGCGGTCGGGAAGTTCTATATTCACCCGACCTGGGAGGACCCCTCAAAAGACCTGATCAATATCAAGATCGATCCGGCTCTGGCCTTTGGCACAGGGCATCATCCGACAACGGCATCCTGTTTGAAGGCAGTCTCGACCTATGTCAAAGAAGGGATGGACGTTGTTGATGTGGGATGCGGTTCAGGTATTTTAGCTTTGGCAGCGGCTAAGTTAGGTGCCAAGGTTGATCTGTGCGATACGGATATCGTATCCGTTAATAATGCCATGGAAAACTTTAAATTGAATGAGAGTAGCTACCAGGATATTTGGGAAGGCTCTATCAACAATACAGACAAACAATATGATGTGGTCATTGCCAATATCGTCGCAGATGTACTGATCTTTATTGCCGGTGATCTGAAAAAAGCGACGAAATCAACCTTGATCCTCTCGGGGATCCTGGATAAATATGAGGATAAAGTACAAAAAAAGTTCTCGGATATGAAATGTGTAGAACGCATTTGTGATGGAGAATGGATTAGTTTAGTGATGGAGAAATAATGAAAGAACCTAAAAACGATAAGAATAATAATTTTTTTAATCAAAACCCTTTATTGACCTTTGCAATTTTTTCAGTTGTGATCATCTTGGTCTTTAAAACACTCATTGGGGATGAAAACTCGTCCCTTGGCTCTCAAATGGGTCAGGGACCGGTAAAGAACCAAGAGATTAGTTACTCTCAATTGAAAGAATATATCAAGAGCAATTCGGTCAATGAGGTACAGATCGGACAAAACTTTATCCGTGGTGTCTCTAATGAAGGTGATCGTCGAACGGTTTATACGGCACGCCTGATTCATCAGGACCCCGAACTAATCAAACTGCTGGATGAGAAGAAGATCGCCTATAAGGGATTCTCGGAATCCAACTGGTTTACGGAGATGTTTGGCTGGTTGCTGCCGTTTTTTATCATTTTGGCAATCTGGATGTTCTTTGCAGGGCGTATGCAAAAGTCCATGGGTGGGGGTATCCTTGGAATGGGTAACTCCAAAAAACTGGTCAATTCGGAAAAACCAAAGACAAAATTCGATGATGTCGCCGGTGCCGATGAAGCAAAAGAAGAGGTCAAGGAGATCGTTGACTTCTTAAAATACCCGCATCAATATATCGAACTGGGAGCAAAGATCCCTAAAGGGGTTCTTCTGGTTGGTAGTCCGGGTACGGGTAAGACCCTGCTTGCCAAAGCGGTGGCAGGAGAGGCAGATGTACCTTTCTTCTCTGTATCTGGTTCAAGTTTTATCGAGATGTTTGTGGGTGTTGGGGCTGCGCGTGTACGTGATCTTTTTGAGCAGGCCAAAAAAGATGCCCCGTCGATCATCTTTATCGATGAGATCGATGCGATCGGTAAATCCCGTGCCGCGAATGGAAATATGGGTGGAAATGATGAACGTGAGCAGACCCTTAACCAATTGCTGGCTGAGATGGACGGATTCGGTACGGATACTCCGATTATCATTCTTGCAGCGACGAACCGTCCGGAGATCCTGGACCCTGCCTTGATGCGTCCGGGTCGTTTTGACCGTCAGGTACTGGTAGACAAACCGGACTTTGAAGGACGTAAACAGATCCTGAATGTACATGTCAAAGGGATCAAGCTGGATCCGAGTGCGGACTTGGAAGAACTGGCCCGTCTGACAGCTGGTCTGGCAGGAGCGG
The DNA here is from genome assembly GCA_041562075.1 of Sulfurimonadaceae bacterium. Taxonomy (GTDB): domain Bacteria; phylum Campylobacterota; class Campylobacteria; order Campylobacterales; family Sulfurimonadaceae. The sequence continues at coordinate 22,484 of JBFEYO010000013.1, forward strand.
ATCTGGCGAACATTATTAATGAAGCGGCCCTGCTTGCAGGACGTAAAAAACAAAGCACGGTACGCCAGGAAGACCTTTTAGAATCAGTAGAGCGTGCGATCGCAGGACTTTCCAAGAAGAGCCGTCGTATCGATCCAAAAGAGAAGCGTATCGTTGCGTATCACGAGTGTGGACATGCCCTGCTTGCTGAAATCACAAAGGGAGCCAAACGGGTCTCTAAGGTCTCTATCATCCCCCGTGGTCTGGCGGCACTGGGATATACGCTTAATACTCCCGAAGAGAACAAATACCTGGCCCAAAAACATGAGTTGCTGGCAGAAGTGGATGTATTGCTGGGTGGACGCGCTGCCGAAGAGGTCTTTATCGGTGAGATCTCTACGGGCGCTTCCAATGACCTGGAACGTGCGACGGATATCATCAAGAATATGGTTCAAGTCTATGGTATGACTGATGTGGCCGGCCTTATGGTACTTGAAAAACAGCGTTCATCTTTCCTTGGCGGTGGAATGGGATCTGCACGTGAATACAGCGAGAAGATGGCAGAGGATATGGATCAGCATATCAAGTCTGAGCTAAAGGTACATTATGATGATGTCATCGCCTCATTGAACACCTATCGCGGCGCTATTGAGACGATGGTTACCTCTTTATTTGAAAAAGAGACGATTGATGGAGATGAAGTGCGTAAGGTGATCTCGGATTTCGAGAATGAACATGGACTTGAAAGCCGTCTACAACAGGTCTCTGAAGAAGAAGTGCTCGCGACACCTGAGGATGACTCAGATGATAAACCTGAAGGTGAAGAGGCGTGACCTTCCGTTCGGACACGTCCATCATTTCGCGCCAGGGCTGGGATATCCTCGTACCCTTTGGCATTTTAAACCTCCTTCTTTTACTTTCCGTAGGACTTGAACTTTTTACTTTCTTACTTTTAGTACTATTTGTTTTTATCCTTTATCTTTATCGTAACCCCGAGCGTATTTCAAATTATGCACAGGACGGTTCTATCTTATGTCCTGTGGATGGACGTGTCAAAGAGATAATCTCTATCGACCGCTCTCCGATAGATGGAAAACCGGGGTTTGAAGTAGTGATTGAATCTGCCTATACGGATATTGCCGTATTGCGTTCACCGATTGATGCGAAGATGTCAGTGGATAACTTGCAGCGTGGAGCTATGCTGCGATTGAACTCCGCGAATGCAAACCTTAATGAATACGGTGATGTGCGATTTGCTTGCAAATGGGGAGATGTCGTAGTACGCCATACTCTGGGTTCATGGGCCCGTCCGCTTCGTTTTAATGTAGAGGGTGAGTTATTGCAAAATCAGCGATATGGCTTCATGTTAAACGGTAAGAGCTCCATTTTCCTGCCATCCAATTCCCGGGTTGCCGTCAAAGAGGGAATGACACTCAAAGCAGGAGAGTCTGTCATAGGTTTCTTCAGTGAAACAGCCTAAACAACTCATCTTTGTCCTTCCCAATCTTTTTACGGCCGGAGGGATCTTCTCAGGCATGATGAGTCTGATTATGAGTGCTTCGGGTAGGTTTGATTACGCTGCCTGGCTGATTCTGTTGGCTTTGATTTTTGACGGACTTGACGGACGTGTCGCCCGCTTGACCAATACGACATCCAAGTTTGGTCTGGAGTTTGACTCTTTGGCGGATATTGTCTCATTTGGGGTGGCTCCGGCGATGCTTCTATACCAATACTGCGGAAACGACTTCGGGCGTTTTGGAATGGTCGTCAGCGGTCTGTTTGTCGTATTTGGAGCCATCCGTCTTGCACGTTTTAATGTGACGACTTTCGAGATAGAACCATCGGTCTTTATCGGTGTGCCTATTCCTACGGCGGCGGTCTTTATCTCTATACTGATCCTTTTATACGAGAAATATGCATTGACATACTATACGCCATTGTTGATCACAGCGCTTTTTGTAGCGGTTCTAATGGTAAGTAACATCCGTTTTCCAAGTTTTAAGAAGATCGATTTGCAAAAGGCCAACTTTATCAAAGCATTGGTGGCTTTAGTGATCACGGCCTCACTGATTTTTATCTATCCTATTGAAGCATTAACACTGTTACTCTTCTCATATCTACTTTTTGGAGTGGGAAGGGCAAGCCTCTATTTTTTACGTCAATTACGCAAACAGAAAAAACGCTAAGCCTATTCCCTTGAGGCGATTTTGAAGTTGAAGTATTGTGACTGAAAATCACTCTCTTGAATATGCCTGAAAGAGATAACGGCTCCTGGATTGTTCTGTGTTTGAAGATAGAGTAGGCCCAGAGCATAACGGCTCTCTTTATGGTTTGGATTTTTACGCTTTGCCAGCTCCAGAAGAGCGATGGCATTGGCGGGGTGTTTTGCACCGGTGGCAGCAATAGCGGCAAGAAAGAGGGTATGGGAGTCTTGTTGCTTATGCTGATCTATTAACTCGTTATAGAGGGTATAGGCCTCTTCAAAGTTTTGTGTGTAGATGTTGACCAGAGCAAGGGATTGAAGTACGCTTACCAGGTTTGTCTTCTCACTGATCAGGCGTTTTTGAAGCTGTTCGCGAAGGGGATAAAGTGATCCGGTGATCTGTTTATACTGGGTATAGAGATATTTGGTGATAAAAGGACCGTAATAATAATCATCCATATTGAAGTTTTGGCGTTTAAGATGTGTCAGGGCCTTTCGTGCAAAGAGCTTGTTCTCCAATCCGGCATAATGGGTGTCGATATAGAGCAGGTGTGGCAGGATATCATTGGGTAGCATGCGGGTAAGCTTTTGACTGTATTTCTGCGCTAACTCTTTTCGATCCATACTCATAGCAATCAGGGCATCAAAGGCAAGATACAAAGGGGTCTCTTTTTTACTTTTTTCCATCCAGCTAAAGGTCGCCGGGAAGTTTGACTCTTTGAAGTGTATCAATGCTCTATAAAAATCAAACTCTTCATTTCTAGGCTCGAAAGCAAGGTTTTCCTTGATGATCTGATTAAACTTCTCATGCTCCTGATTAATGATCTGGGAGGTCATTATCGCAAAGACACCTGCGAGGTAGTTTTTAGCATCCAGATGATAGGATTGCTCAAAATGCTTATGGGCCAGGGCGATCTCACCGAGTTGGGCATGGGTCAGGGCAAGGTTATAGTGTACGATGGCATGTCGCGGGTAAAGTTTGAGCATCTCTTTAAGCCGTTGATTCGCCTCATTTAACTGGAATTGCAGGGCCAGCTGGATGGATTGAGCAATGTTGAAATTAACATTGGAGAGGGTTGCTCCCTCATTCAGGCTTCGCTCGGCACTGGAAATATTATCGATGGCGATGTTCGCATTACCTTTGCGTATATAGGAGATACTCTTATTGGCATTAAAGATCTTGAAGGGTGCGAAGTAGAACAGGATCTGATAGATGGTATTTCGGTTATGGATAATGTTTTCATGGAAGTTTTTTTGAGCCAGATTGACATCAAATAGAGATCGTTTTAAAAAGGTCTGGATAGGGTAATGTGTATAAATCTCATCGGGGTACATCCCGGTGATGGTGTCAATAAGGTTGGCCGCTGAGTGAACCTGTCCGGCCTTGAGGTTGACCAGGGCAAGGGCCAGTTGGGATTTACTCGGTTGGATGCCCTGTTGTATAGCTGATCGAAGGTATTTCTTTGCCAGGATCAGATCACCGAGGTTGGCATAAAGCAATCCCAGGCTCAAGGCATTTTCATCCTGATAATCCTTTTCAAGGTCAGCGATGGCTTCATTATACGAAGAGAAGAGGGTGTTGATCTTTGCTCGCAGTTGATCCTGGGTCTGGGAATAATAAGAAGAGCTCCGATGTGTTAATGCCGATAGGGCTTCGAGATAGTTTTCCCGGTAAAAATTGATCAAAGAAACATAATAGGAGTACATGGGCGAAGCAGCTTCTTTTGGAAGATAGGCATGGGCTTGATTGATGTAATGATTGAACCGTTTCTCATCTCCCAGCTCCAAAGCAGCCACGGCGGCGTTGAGTGCACTGACACACAGGTTCTGGTTGTTTCTAATGGCTAATTCAAAGTGTTGTATTGCTTCTTCATATTGTTTATCTTTTAATTGAGCGACACCCAGATTATAGTATGAGATGGATTCACTGTAATTGGCGATCTTTTCGTAGAGTTTTAAGGCATCCTCTTTATGCCCCTGCTCATACAAGAGGTTGGCTCTTTTGATCATATTCTCGAGTTCGGAAGGGGAGATCTTTTCAGTCGCTTCATCTGTAGTCTGGTCTTCACTAATTGAGATCTCCTGCTGGTAGGCCGGTGCTTTGTCTGAACTGGAGAGGGCAAGAACCAGGACAAGTACAAGCAGGACAGAAAAGAGTGCAAGAGCGATATAGAGCAGTCGTTTTTTAGAGCCAGGAGATGATGTCTGTGTATCTTGAAAACGGTCATCCAGGGGGCTTTCAAGTCCCGCGGCTTCCTCTTCCTCTATGATTACGATCTCTTCTTCTAGTTCCGCCACATCTGTCCTTTGGGTTCAGCTTGATTATATTGAAAAATATAAGCATTTTTCCTTCCAACTTTGCATTCAGGGCTGAATGGGAAGATTATAGCACAGGAAATAGGGGGAATAGAGGTTTTTAGCGGGCTAGAAGGATGAGAATAATGATAAATAATATTAGTGAAATCCCTTTCCAAACAACCACGGGATGGCGTTCTACAAGGGGTGCTCTATGACGGTTGATAAAGTGTTGGTTGGGGTGACGAAGATCATAGATAAATTCGGAGAGTTCATCATATCGTTTATGGGGTTCGACAGAAACGGCTTTTTTAATGGCTTCATCCATCCATAGCGGGATAGAGAATGCTTCTTTGTCCAGGCTTTCATATCGGAGTTTTTTCTGTGCGGATCGGGTTTTACAACGTGCAACATTAACCCCATAAGGCAGCTCCCCGCAGAGCATTTCATACACGATAACGCCCAGAGAAAAAAGGTCGGATTTTGCATTTCCCACGTCGCCTAAAAAGTATTCCGGTGCTGAATAACGTGCCGTTCCCAGTAGGCCTTCTTGTGAACTGTTGGTATTAATATCCATAATACCTTCGACCCGGGTTGAGCCAAAGTCAATGATCTTCACGCTCCCGGTAGTATCAATCAGGATGTTTTCAGGCCTGAGGTCCTGATGTATCATCTCCTGACGGTGAAAGGCAAGCATACCCCTGGCGATCTGTTCAGCGATATCTCGGACACTTTCAAGGCTTGGACGGGGGTTGTCGATCATCCATTGACGGAGGGTCTGTCCCTCAACATATTCCGTGACTGTATAGAGATAATGACGGGGACGGGTTTGCAGATAGGATTTTGCTACGTAGGGAGAATTAAGCCGTATAGCTATCCATTCCTCCATCATAAAGCGCTCAAGATAAGCACTATCCTCTCCCTGGTCGATGGAAGGTGTCTTGATGACAACGGAGGTATTGGTCTCATTATCAAGGGCCAGATAGACGTGACTTCGGCTGCTGGCACTTAAGGAGCGGATGATCGTATAGCCCTCAAACTCCATCCGTGCTTCCAGCAGGGGAGGTAGGGGTTTGTCTTTGAGGTCGTTGTGAAGCTCTTGCATCTGTTTGGACCCTAAGGTGTCGATACGGACGACCTGGGCAGTCAGGTTGTCCGTACTCCCCTTGTCATAGGCTTTTTCCACCATAATCCGAGCAACATCTTCAAAGTTATGGGCTTGATTTTCCAGGGTGTATAAGATGAAATCGGAGTTGATAAACTC
>JBFEYO010000014.1:0-27319 GCA_041562075.1 Sulfurimonadaceae bacterium
ATTACTAACTAGTAATTAAAAAAAGGATATGAAATGAAATTGAAAATGATAGCAATCGCTTTACTAAGCGCGGGAACCCTGTTGGCAGGAACGTATAATGTGGACCTTGACCACTCAACGGTTGGATTCAAAGTGAAGCATATGATGATCTCTAATGTTACCGGTGAGTTTAAAAAGTTTAGCGGCAGTTTTGTATATGATGATAAGCATAAGCGCCTTGAAGCACTAAGCGGAGTGGTGGATGTCAACTCTATCGATACGGATAATGCCAAACGGGACAGACACCTCAAAAGTCCCGACTTTTTTGATGCGGCTAAATTTCCTCAGATGACATTGAGCCTTATTAAGGTTGAGGGAGATACCGCCTATGTGAAACTGACGATTCATGGCATTACAAAAGAGGTCAAGATGGATCTTGAGACCAGTGGCATGGTGATCAAGGACCCCTGGGGAAACACCCGAACAGGTCTATCTCTCTCCGGTAGCATCAACAGACTGGAGTATGGTCTTAAATGGAATGATCTGATGGAGACCGGTGGAATGATCGTCGGTGATAAGGTCAAGATGATCATTGAGCTTGAGGGTATCCTGGCAAAATAAGAAGGATGTGGTTATGACAAGAAAAGCGTTTTTAAAATTTGTCATGATTGCATTAGGAGGTGTGGGTATGTCACTATCAGCAGAGCAAAGATCACAAAGAGCGCCTGCCTTTTTCGTGGGGCATGGCAGTCCGATGAATGCCCTTGAGGATAATCCGTTTACGGATTCGCTAAGGGATTTAGGAAAACGTGTACCAAGACCAAAAGCGATTCTCGTCATCTCGGCGCATTGGACGCCTCCCTACCTTGCCATAAACCTTCATGATAAAGATGAACTCTTGTATGATATGTTCGGTTTTCCCGATGCCCTGTATGCCCTTGAGTATCCTGCGGTGAATGCTACTGCTTTACATTCTGAGATACAGAGGCTTCTAGGCCCCGTACAGGTCAAGCGCAGAGGTTTGGACCATGGGGTGTGGAGTGTCCTGATGCATATGTTTCCCCAGGCGGATATTCCGGTATTGCAATTGGCGATCAATACAACCTTGAGTATGCAGGAGCATTTTGAGCTTGGCCGAAGGATACGATCGCTTCGCAAGCAGGGTGTCATGATCATTGGCAGCGGTAACATCACCCATAACCTTCGTGATATCAATCAAGACAAAGAGGCTGAGGTTGCTGCCTGGGCGAAAGCGTTTGACGGATATGTGAAAGAGGCGATAGAAGATCGAAATTTTGATGCTTTGATACATTTTCAACAGAGGCAACAATACGCCCGTCATGCCCATCCCACCAGTGAACACTATATTCCCTTACTTTATATAGCAGGGGCATCTTATCCTGATGATAGGAGCCGCTTTGTTTATGAGCAATTCGAACATGCTACGCTGAGCATGCGTAGTTGGCTATTAAGCTGAATCTTGGAGCCTTTATACGAGTGTAAATCACAGCGTATCAAACTTTTATCACAGCCATTTAGGTAATCATCCCCATCTGTTTTAAACAAGTCTCTATTAAGAAAACTTATGCAAAACTGTTCATTGATATTAATTTCATAAGCAAAAAGGGAAGATGATGCTTAAACGAATACTACCGATATCGTTGGCTGTTTTGAGTGCTTTTTCAGGTTTTAGCACCGCACAGGCCTATGATAAAAACCCACCGTTCAAGTTTTCCAAACTGGACCTCATTACCTACAAGGCTGAGGACGGGAGTAAGATCAAAGCCTATGATCCGACGACGGATTACAAGATGTTTGTCAATTATGAACTAGGCATGCACTGTGTCGGTTTTGAGATGAGCTACTGTTGTGTGATCCCTCCATATAACTCTATCCAGTCTCAGGCGATCAAGACAGGTAAGAATGGGCAGATGCCTGCGCTTATCACGCCGGATGATAATAAAAAGCTTTATTATTACACCAAGGACAACTCCTATTCTGAAGGGAACAAGATGCGTTACTGGGGTGTCATGAAAGACGTAGACGGAAACGGTCACATGGATGATCCGGGTGATAATGTCGCGAACTATGTGTGGAAACACCTCTATATCTACAAAGACCTTGAAGGAACGATCCCTGCGGGTGCGACAAAAGCGGATCGTCTTTATGTCGGTAAAGACATCAAGGTGAAGCAGGATTCCGGTCCGACAGGTAAGCACATGGCCGGAGGTTACATGGATTATGCCGGCAAGGACGGGGGAAATATCGTCTTTACCGATACCCTTGTACCGGGTGTGGAAAACATCCCGCTTAAGCTTACCGCTTCGCATATCTGGGATGCGCTAGGTCTTCCTCTGACGGCGTTTAACGATACGACACGTAAGGGTAGTATCCGTTCGGTCACTGAGCAGGACTTCCAGCCTTTTCAAAAATCTGCGGTTCAGCTGCACGATCAAAAAGGGCGCCCGATCACGGAGAAGAACGGTCAGGTCGTAGAGTATTTCGGGACAAACCCTGTGGATATCCCCAACTGTTATGCCTGTCACTCCCGTGAAGGTAAGGCGGCACAGATGGCACGGGATGAAGGCCTGAGTCAAAGTGATAAAGAGTACGCCTACTGGAAGACCTATCCGGATGAGAGTGAGTATATGGCGCGACTCTCTGAAGCATCGATCAATATCCTAAGCCTTCATGATTCCCATTACAATACGACCTTCCTGTCGGATTATGATTCACAGGCATCGTCAAACCGTCTTGGTAAGACCGGTGAGATCAACTGTGCGGATTGTCACGGGGATAATGTCTCGGGTAACCTTCAAGAGCCTCGTCCGGGAGCAACCGGGTATAAGACTGTCAAAGCGAAGCCGTTGAGTGAAGCGATCCACGGCTTCCACCTTGGAATGGTTCCTATGCCTGACGGCGGAGACCGAAGCCAGGCATGCCAATCCTGTCACCCGACGCATTTCCAGGATCCGTCTATGAACACAGACACGAATCCACTGCGTGTTGCGGACAGATATGGTGAGGGACGTTTTACGGATAAGGATATCCGTACCAGCGGCGGTGGATGTTATGTACGCCGTGATGCCCACTCCAACCCGGATGCAAAACCGCCGTTCTTCCTGAATGCTGTCGGTAAGTATCTGCTTGAGAACGTCAGTATGAAGGATGAAAAAGGTAATCCGGTCGAGAAGATGCGCGGACTATACTGTACCAACTGTCATACGAAGATCGCTCAGGGTCTGTATAAGCATGATAATATCACGGTCGATTCGACCCAAGAGGGTGAAAGCCTTCGTAACAAAAGTCTAAAAGAGATCATTGATACCCTTGCAGGCGGTGATGAAGGACGATTTAATGCCCTGATCGATCCAAAAACAAGCGGTAATAATGAGGTTCAGGCGTATTACACCGAACATGAATCGGCCGTACTGGTCAAAAACGTCGGTAAAGACGGAGCACTTGATCTTAAACCTTGGAATCACCCAGAGGGCGGTGAGGTTCCATACAAAGTGGCTTCCGGTGGTGATGACTGGTGGCTGGCGGCTTCAGAGCCACACTGTGCTGATTGTCATACGGCACCGTTTGTCGAGAGTATGGGTGGAGAGTATTTCCCGATTGATCAAAACAACAAATACTCCCTATACCGTTACTCCAAAGGACATGGGGATATCGCATGTCAGTCCTGTCATGAGTCGACACACGGTCTGTACTCAACACGTTATGACGGGAACAAACGTAGTGTGGACTTGACTACCCATGAGCAGGCACTTCAATATTCTCCGGATGGGGAATATGCCGGTCCTGTTACCTGTTCGGCATGTCACACGGTGAATGAGAAAGGTGTACCGGTTCAACTCAAAGGTACCAAGTATGAGAATGATTATTGGGCGTCTGTGACTTTGGCGCACTATATGCGTTCAGGGGATCAAAAACTTGACGTCAAAGCCCTGGTGAAAAAATATCCTTACGATACATCATCAGCGGTTGTTGAAGGCTCCTGGAAATAATATCGGTTCGGGACTTGGCCCGATACCGACCTCTCTTTTAGACTCTCTCTTCCAATATCTTGCATTATTGATCTTACTGGTTATAATTCCATCTAAAAACAGGAGACAGTATGGGGTATTATCTATTTAAACTGGCAGTGACAACAGTGTTGATCGTACTTATTTCGGAGATTGCCAAGCGCAGCAGTCTGGCGGGCGCCCTATTGGCCGCTATTCCTTTGGTTTCGATTTTAGCAATGACCTGGATGTATATTGATACGGGAAGTAGTGAGAGTGCCATTGCATTTTCAAATCGTATTGTATGGTTGATCGCTCCGTCGATGACCCTGTTTATCTCTTTTCCACTGTTGATCAAAAAGGGTATGAGCTTTTATCCCAGTATGTTTATCTCTATTATTTTGACCATCGGGGCCTATTACAGTGTTATCTTTGTTCTGGGTAAGCTGGGTATCAAACTCTAAGAAGAGATACAATTGCCGGAGTTAGGGTAAAAAGCTAAGAGAGTTTATATGATCCCGGGAGTACAATGAAGCATAGAGGTACTCTCAAAGGAGTCTGATATGACAGGTCTTTTGTACTGGTTTATTCATATAGCTTATGCCCTTGTGCTAACCTATCTGGTGATAGGTTTTGTTGTCGCTTTCGAGGTGACGGCTGCGATAAGCGGAGGAGTTTTCGCTGTAAAATGGATTAGAGAACACTTCTCTTACGAAGAGTTTTACTGGTCAGTGATTATCTTTTATCCCATGATCAAATTGGGTTATTTTTTCCTTGAATACCTACCGTCGATATTTACCCATGAGATCCGTTGCCATTTCGATATGAATGCACTTTTTGATGAGTTGTTCAATAGTAAATAGTTTATTGTGATATAATTGATTTATCACTAAGAGAAGGATGAGGAGCCCGATATCGAAGAGCAAAAAGATATAGAGATTGCATGGCCTAGTGATGATGCTGTACGTTTGGCAAATGCGATTTTACATACCTATCAGGGAAGTGAGTATAGGGACCCTGAATTGGAAGTGCCGATGTCCAAGGTGTGTAGCATGTTTGGCAAGGAGTGCAATGCAGAGTCTGCAGCATATGTCACGTCGCTTCTTAATGAGATTCTGGACGAGCCTGTTGCGGTTATCAATAAAGAGCTTAACCATAAACTGATAAAGTGGCAGACCTATGACTTTTTTACCCTCTTAGCCCCTATTGAGATGAGTGGCGGTGTCATCAAACTTAGAATTAATCTAGACTATCTTACAATCACGGAGAAGTTCGTCGCTAACCCTTTCCTCGAATTTTAATTTCTACACACTGGATCATCATGGCAAAATACATTATTTTAGATACAGAGACAACCGGTACAGGTGAAGTAGATCGTGTCATACAACTGGGATATATGGTCTTGGGACGTCCCAGTGAAGCGGTAGAAGTACACAATGAGTTCTGCTCCAGTGAGGTTGAGATCAACCTCGGGGCGATGGAGACCCATCATATCACGCCGGAGATGATTGCGGGCAAACCGGTATGTACGGATATGCAAGCCTATAAACGCTTGGTAGAACTTAATTCTTCAGATAACTACCTGATCATCCATAACGCCCCCTTTGATCTGGGCATGCTTGAAAAAGAGGGCTTTAAAAATCAGATGCAGCTGATCGATACCCTGCGCTGTGCGAAGCATCTGTATACGGAGCAGGAGTTTCATCGTCTGCAATACCTGCGGTACTCTCTAGAACTATATAAAGAAGAGGAAGCAGAAGCTCAAAAGCTGGGGGTCGAGATCAAAGCCCACGATGCTATCGGGGATGTATTGATACTAAAGCTCTTTATGTCGGCCCTAACCAAACGGGTCAAAGAGCATTTCCCGGATGAGAACCCCATGCAAAAGCTGGTCGAACTGACCAAACAGCCGGTCTATCTGAACAAGCCCCTGCGATTTGGAAAACATAAGGGTAAGACAATCGAAGATCTGGTGATCAGTGACAGAGGATATATCGACTGGATGCGTAAGAACATGGATCTGGATGAGGATATGCTCTATACCATCAAGCGTGCCTTGGGAGAGATATAGCAGGGACTTTGGTATAGTAGATGCAACATGACCCGTCCAGTGACCTTTTATCGATCAAAGAGTGGATCAGTAAGGGGAAAAACATCTTTCTTACCGGCGGTGCCGGAGTAGGAAAAAGTTACCTACTGCGTTCGCTGATAGCCTCCTATGAGGTAGAGGGTAAGAAGATCGCCAAATTAGCCTCTACCGGTATGGCAGCTTCGCTGATCTCCGGCCAGACCCTGCACAGCTTTTTCAACCTTGGTATCTGCAACCATAGTTATGATCTTGAACGCTCCGGTAAGATCAATATCGATAAAAAGCTCAAGAAACTCCTGCAGGCTATTGATCTGATCGTCATTGATGAGATCTCTATGGTCAGTTCCGGGGTGATGGATATGATCCGTTTGCGCCTCTTGCAAGCAGATAGTAAGGCTCAGCTTATTGTCAGTGGCGATTTTTTGCAACTGCCTCCGGTTATCCGTGAGAGTGACAAGAACCGTTTTGCCTATGAAAATCCCGGCATCCCCGTTCATCGTATCTATGGCTTTGCTTTTGAGTCAGACGCCTGGCAGCGTTTTGAATTTCACACACACGTATTGCATGAGGTCAAACGAAGCTCTGATGAGGTCTTTATTGGCATTCTGGACAGAATACGCCATGGAATCAAGGATGAAGAGGTCCTGGCCTATATCAATTCCCTGATGGCTCCTATGCCCTCTGATATGCAGCAACATACCCTCCTGTTTGGAAAAAATGCTTCGGTGGATAGACATAATATCAAGGAACTCTCTATGCTGGATGGGGAGCTCTACCGTTTTGAGACGGGGGTGGAGCGTTATGAAAAGAGCGTGAAGGATATGGAGATCGAGCGATTTATGAATGACTCCAGACTGCCTCGTTACCTGGAGCTTAAGGTTGGTGCCCCGGTTCTCTTTATGCGCAATGCCTGGAACTATTTTAACGGCGAGAGAGGAGTGGTCGCCCGTATCAATGAGGAAGAGGGCTTTATCCATGTGCTTAAGGATAATGGAAAGCTCGTACGGGTCGAAAAAGAGCGATATTGCAAAAAGCAGTGGAAAGAGCAGATGGTGAACGGGAAAAAGGAGGAGATAGAGGTAAGCCGTTTTGATCTGTTTCAGTATCCGCTTGCACTGGCCTATGCGATCACCATTCATAAGTCTCAGGGGATGAGTCTTCTTGATCTGGTGATCGATCTGGATGAGATCTTTGCTCCTTCGCAGTTTTATGTAGCCCTGTCTCGGGCGATCTCTCCAAAGAGACTGACACTTTTGCCCACACGGAGGCCTCTGAAAAGTTTTATTTATGCTTCAAAGAGTGCGATTGAGTTTTATGAGAGGAACTCCCTGGCAGAGGAGTCCTAGGAGAAATATGAGCTCATTGTCAGGTAGGAGTCTAACAAGAGCGGCCTGTAAGATCAATGATCTGATCTTTGTTATATGTCAATTCCAATTCAATTTGGCGTATCATGTTTATCCTTTCTATAGAGACGGTATATTCTCTAATTGATATCGGATATCAAAATTATAGGAAAGTGGAACTTAAATTATTATTAAAATGATATTCATTATCAATATTATTCTTTTTTAAGACCAGAATATGGATGAGTTTCTAAACAGGAGTTGCAGAGGCTTTTGTTGGAGGGGTGGTAAAAAAGGGGAGTATTCCTCCCCCGGATAGAAAAACATCTATATTATGCGAAAAGGTCACCCATGATCCCACGGAACCATTCGCGGGTCGCTTTTGCCGTTGTCTTGGATCTGAACTTACCGTCCGGACCTTTTGGTACATGTCCTTGACCTTTGATAACCGTGCCATTCCACGAGAAGTCATGGGTTACCATGATACCCTCTTCAGGTTGATCACCTACCATGGAGTAACAGACATTACCTGCCTTGATCGTACTGTTTTTAACCGGTAGGGTATAGGCTTTGCCATGAAGTCTGTGGCCAAGTTCTGCCGCACACTGTTTTGCTGCCCAGACGGCTGTTTGACCCGATGGCGGGATGGCATGTCCTACAACATCACCGACGGCATATACATTGGCATCGGATTTGGTTTGGAAAGAACAGCCGTTCATCACGACTTTACCGAAGTTGTCCTGAGTTGTTTCAAGTCCGGCCATTTCGATCACCGGATTGGCCTTGTTATAGGCGATAAGATTAAGTACTTCATATTTGGCACTCTCTTTATCACCATCCATTGTGTAGTGTACGACTTTTTTCTCCGGATCGACATCGGTGACACGCGCTCCGCCAAGGTGCTCGATATAGTCTCCATACAGCTCTTCCCAAGCCTCTTTGAATGCCGCACCTTTAGCGATCTTACCAGTTTCATTCAAGATAATGACCTTACCCTGGATCTCTTCTTTTTTCATATAGGCAGCGATCATACATGCACGTTCAAAAGGTGCCGGAGGACATCTGAACTTACCGGCAGGAACCGTGATGATAACATCTCCGTCTTCCATGTTCTGAAGCTGGCGCTCTAAGACAACATGCTCTTTACCCGGGATCAAGGCTGCCGGAGCCACACGGCGGATATGACTGATCTTGTCTGCAGACCAATCCGGGAATTGTGCTTTATAGTTGTATTCGATACCCGGTGAAAGCACAAGGTAGTCATAGCCGATGGCACCTTTTGCCGTAGTGACCGTTTTTGCTTTGCGGTCGATGGAGGTTACTTCAGATTGAAGCATTTTATAACCGTTTTTCTCGATTGCCTGGTCATAGTCATATACAAAGGTACCAAGATTGACCCCTTTGAGTTTTCCAAGATTGGTGTTGGAGAACGGGCAGGACATGAAGGTGTCATTTTTCTCGATAATAAGGATATCAAACTTAGGATCGATCTTCTTAAGCTCTTTTGCTACGGTAAGACCACCAAAGCCTCCACCAATAATAACAACCTGATGTTTGCCGATTGTCTTATGAGAAGAGGCTTGTACCGCTGTACCTGATAATGCCGTTGCAGCTGCTGCAACACCTGTGAGTTTGAATACACTACGTCTTGAGATTGCCATGTGATTACTCCGTATTAAATTTTGGTTAGGACAATGATACATCAAAAAAAAAGATTTAATCAAGTAATTTACAAATAAATATATCTTATGTGATAAGAATGTGATTGCTAAACTTAAATATAAGAAAAAAATATACCTATTTTTGATTTGTATCCTGATGTGATAAAAATATATAGGAGGTTTTTAAATGCACTAAACCCCTAAAAATAGGGAATTCAAATGATTTTGATGTGATATAAAAGTGATAATTATAATTTTCAAATAATTAATATAAATCATGATTAATATTCGTTAAAACCTGCTTAAGTTACGGACTGTTATGATTTTTTCATATCAAAAATAATGTATTTTCTCAGAACGTAAAGAGGCTGTATTTAAAGAAAATGCATAAGGAGCAAGAATGCAACGACGTGATTTTTTACGTGTAGTCGGGACCGGTGCGGCAGTGATAGCGGTATCCCCTTATATTGTAGGACAAAAACTGTATGCTGATGATGGTCAACTCTTTCAGGCTTATGAAAAGGTGCAGTTGGTAGATGGCGAGGGTAACCCGGTGAAGGCTTCCTCATTAGAGCCGGAGAAGACCTATGTCTTTAATTATCCTCAGGTGGCAGTGCCCTGTTTTTTGCTAAACCTTCCGGATAAGACGGAGCAATCCGTAAAGCTAAAGAGTGAGGAGGGTGTGGAGTATATTTGGAAAGGGGGTGTTGGAAAAAACGGCAGTATTGTGGCCTATACGGCGATCTGTCCGCATCAGTTGACCCATACCAATAAAGAAGACAGTTTTGTCTCCTATGTACCAAAAGCCGGCAAGACCATGGCCTATGAGAAGGGAGGCGTGATCGTGTGTGGATCGCATCTTTCCGCCTTTGACCCCAGACGCGGAGCGGTAAACCTGAGTGGACCGGCAGCCCAGCCTTTGGCTTCGATTGTTCTGGAACACGCGCAAGATGATACGCTGTGGGCCGTTGCCGTATTGGGGCCGGATAAGTTTCATGATTACTTCAAAAGTTTTAAATCGGAGTTTAAAGAGCAGTGGGGCGGAAAACGCAAGGCGAAGAAGATCGTGAAGTTTAGTGCAGCGACAGTAGCGATCAGTGAATACACCAAAGAAGTGGTGTCCTATTAAGAAGGAGAGAAGATGAAAAAAGTAGCAGTTTTAATAATCACATTGAGTTTTTTAAGCAGTATTGTTGCCGGAGAGCAGAAAGAGCGTATTTCGGACATGAAGCATATGGCAGATGGCATGGGATTAATCATGAATGGGCTTTTATATAATTATCCGGACAACATCAATGCCGGGGTGAAGTATATTCAGGAGGGTGTGAATAATATCCATAAGAAGGGAGACCTTAAAAGTTATCTGCCTGCGGATACGGCCTATGCCCATAAGTTCGGTGAGAAAAGCCTGCGCCGTATTATGGAATACTCCAATGAACTCAATGCTGCTATGGAAGTCAAAGATTTTGATGCGGCTCTTGAGAGCGCATCATTGTTGATGCGTCAGTGTAACTCCTGCCATTCCCGCGTCCGCGGTTGGTAAACCTTCGGCGCTTTTGCGCCATCTTTCTCTCTTATAAAAAAAGCGATGCTATAGAGTCCTGTGCTGTTTCAATGATGACATTGGCCCCCGGAAGATAAGAGATCAATCCCGTACCTATCCCTCCCCATAACACGGCAAGTGCCACAATAGCGATGACCACCGGTGAAAAACTGAAGGCAAGGTTATAGCGCTCCTCTTGCGGATAAAAATACATCACGGCAATGACCTTGAAATAGTAGTAGATGGATACGAAGGCGGCCAAGATACCGATAAATGCCAGCCAGGTCAGTCCGGATTCAATAGCGGCGGTAAAGATATAGAACTTTCCAAGAAAGCCGATGGTGGAAGGAAAACCGGCGAAGGAGAGCATGAAGACCGACATCATGGCTGCGAGAATAGGGCGTTCATGGGCAAAGCCCTTGAGATCTTCATAGGTGGTACGCTCCGTATCCCAGTGAGAGAGATACGAGAGGATGCCAAAGGCTCCTGTTGCCGATAGAAAGTAGGCGACCAGGTAGAAGATGATCGAAGGGGCTGCGGAGGTGTTCATGGCGCCCGTTGCGGCCAGAGCGATAAGCATGTATCCGCTGTGTACAATCGAAGAGGCGGCGAGCATACGTTTGATGTTTTGCTGGGCCAGAGTGAGCAAGGAGCCGCCGATTACCGTGACGACGGCTGCAACGATCAAAAGGGGTTCAAAGATAGTATTAAGGGCTTGGTAATCTACTAAGAAAATACGCAAAGCAAAGGAGAAGATAGCGATCTTGAAGGTCCCCGCCATAAAGGCAGTGATGGGCAGAGATGCTCCATCATACACATCCAGAGTCCAGGCCTGAAAAGGTACGGCGGAGATCTTGAACATGATGGTGATCATCATCAGCATACCACCAATAAGGATCAGCTCATACTGCTCGTGATCTTCCAGATAGCTGCTGATATCACCAATATGGGTAGAGCCGACCTGGGCATAAACAAAGGCAATCCCCAGCAGGAAAAAGGCCCCGGAAAAGGAACCCAGCAGAAGGTACTTGAAAAGTGCTTCGGAAGCACGTATATTGTATCGGTTCAGCCCTACCAGGATATAGACAGATACTGAGGCAGATTCCAAGGCGATAAAAGCAGA
This sequence comes from Sulfurimonadaceae bacterium, assembly GCA_041562075.1. GTDB lineage: Bacteria > Campylobacterota > Campylobacteria > Campylobacterales > Sulfurimonadaceae. The sequence continues at coordinate 11,746 of JBFEYO010000014.1, forward strand.
TAAGAGTTCATTCGACATGGATAACAGCATCATAGAAAAGAGCGCAAAGAGAATCAGTGAAAAGCTCTCCGCTCTATAGAACTTGGTCGCTTGCATAAAAGCCCGGGCAGTGGAAATCATAAGGAAACTGCCGATCAGAAAAATCACATTGAAGAGTGAGGCAAAGGTGTCAAAACGGAGCATATGGTTGAAGAGCTCCGGCGCTACATCAAAGGAAAAAAGCTCGCCAAGGTAAGGGATCTGACAATAGACAGCCCCAAGGATAATACCCAGGGTGATATACGAAAGAATGGTATTGCTCCAGCGGGTAAAGGCTGCAATGAGCATCATCCCAACGGCACCCAGACCAACGATGAGTAAAGAGATCATAATGCCGTTACTTAACATATACTTGCTCCTTGAAGGTGTGCTCATGTGCTGTGGGTTTGAGCTTTTGGATGAAATAGGATGGAAAGATACCCATAAAGATGATCAACAGCGCCAAGGGAATTAAGGAGAGAAGTTCATACAGACGCAGCTCCTCAAAAGTGGCCAGTTTTTTAGGCCCAAAGAGCGTCTTTTGCAGGACCTTAAAGATAAACAATATTGCTATCAGGAGAGTTGTGGCAGCTAAGAATCCGGCAAAGAGGCTATAGTGAAAGGTGCCGACAATAAGTAGAAGCTCCGAGACAAACCCTCCTGTAAGCGGGATACCGACGATACTTAAGGCAAAGAGGGCAAAGAAACTTGAGAAAATGGGTGCTTGATGCACGATACCGCCAAGGGTGTCTAGGTTTAGGTCTTGAGTACGTTTATAGATCATGCCCAGCATCATAAACAGAGCCGCAGAGGATAGGGCATGGGACGCCACCATATAAAAGGCGCCCAAATGGGCATAATAGTTAAAGGCAAAAAGCCCGGTGATGATGAGTGAAAGGTGTGAGGCTGAAGAGTATGCAAAGAGTTTTTTAAGCTCCCGTTGAGTTATGGCGGCAATACCGAAATAGAGCATACCAAAGAGTCCCAGATAGACAAAGAAAGCACTCAATTCCGCTGCCATTTCCTCAAAGAGGGTAAAGACAAAGCGCCAGATCGCATACACTCCAAGCTTGGCCATCAGGGCGGACATCACGACAATAGCACCGATCGGGGCTGCTCTATAGGTCTGTGGCAGCCAGGTATGAAAGGGAAAGAGGGGGATCTTGATACTAAAGGCAAAGATAAAGGCTACAAAGAGCAAGAGGGTGTGTTCCCTTGGAAGATGAAGGGTATGGATATACTCCAAAGAGAAGTTCCATACCTGCGTCGTCTCATAAGAGGCGTGCCCGAGGTATAAGATGGCAACCAGCATGACCAGGGAGCCGAAGATAGTATAGAGGGTGAACTTCATGCTCATGAAGTTCTTGTTCTCCCGTCCAAAGAGCCCGATCATAAAAAAGATCGGCAGCAGCATAGTCTCCCAAAAGAGATAAAAGAGAATAAGGTCCAAGGAGAGGGCTGCACCTGTCAGTCCCCCGTGAACGATAAGCAGGTTGAGCCAATAGCCCTTGCGATTGAGGTGCCAAAAAGAGAGATAAAGCAGGGGCATGATGAGATTGGTCATCATCACGATGATCAAAGAGACGCCGTCAATACCGACATGATAGGTGATCCCATAGGCCCTGATCCAGTCATACTGTTCTACAAACTGCATCTGCTCAATGGCCTCAAAATGGGTGTACATCCACAGACTCAAACCCGTACAAAGCAGGGTGATACCAAAGCTGGCATAGCGGATAACACGTACTCTTAGGGGCATCAGATATAAAAAGATCGCTGAGACAATGGGAATAAAGATGAGCAGAGAAAGGATATTGGACATATCAATATCCCCCCGCAAAGAGATAGATAAAGATACCGACGATTCCAAGACTCATATACAGAGCGTAATAACGAACATTCCCGTTTTGTACGTCATCGCTGTAATACGAAAGCTTCTGATAGGAAGCACTCATGGCATGGATAAAGGCATCGATAAGCTCCTTGTCCATCTTCTTTACGATAAAGCTACTCAGCCATAACAGGGGTTTCACACAGAGGGTGTAGAGAATCTCATCCATATAAAATTTTGTCTTGATCGGGTGTTGTAAAACACCAAGGGAAGGCTCTTGCATCGTGCGGCTATAGTGTAGATAGGCAAGATAGATACCCGCTAGTGCAATGCTTATGTTGAGGCCCAGTAATATTAATTCCGTGCCATGGGAAAGCCCTAAATGCATATCCGGAAGATTAAGCCAGAGGGAGTAATGCTCCGTTCCCCCAAAGAGTAGAGGAAGGTTCAGTATGCCCGCAAATATCGCTCCCAAACTCAATATAAAGAGGGTGAGTTTGATAAGGGAGCCTTGTTGAACCAGTCGATGCTCCTGCGCAGCCGGTGCGAAAAAGACGATAAAGAGCATGCGGAACATATAATAGCTGGTCAAACCTGCCGTAAAGAGTGCCATGGCAAAGATGAGGTAATGCTCGGAAGCAAAAAGATGGTTTAAGATAGCATCCTTGGAGATGAAGCCGCTAAAGGGCGGGATACCGCTGATACTTAGGGTGGCAATGAGCATCATCACGTAGATAAAGGGCATCCTGTTTTTAAGCCCTCCCATCTTTTTGATGTTTTGTTCATGGTGCAGACTTAGGATGATGGCACCCGCTCCCATAAACAAAAGAGCCTTAAAAAAGGCGTGGGTAAAGACATGAAAAATACCGTAAGAGTAGGCGCCAAGACCAACGGCCATAAACATATATCCCAGCTGGGACATAGTGGAGTAGGCGAGGATCTTTTTGATATCATCCTGCCGTATGGCAATGAGTGCGGCAAGCACAGCGGAAAAGGCTCCGATATAGGCAATGAACAGACCGATCTCCTCGGTGATGGTATAGAGAAAGTGAAATCGTGCAATAAGATAGACTCCCGCAGTGACCATAGTAGCAGCGTGGATCAGGGCGGAGACAGGCGTGGGTCCGGCCATGGCATCGGGAAGCCAGATATACAGAGGGATCTGGGCCGATTTTCCCATGGCGCCTAAGAAGAGTAAAAAGGCGATCAGGTTGAGCCGGTCTGAGGAAATGAGGTGGATATTGGCTTCAAGGCTAGTAAAATCCAACCCGCTCTCTCCGATGGAGATAAAGATCAGAGCCAAGGCGCTAATGAGGCCAAAGTCACCGATGCGATTAAGGATAAAGGCTTTGTTTCCTGCACGCACATTAGCCTCGGTGTCATAATAAAAACCGATGAGCAGGTAAGAACAGAGGCCAACCCCTTCCCAGCCGATGAAGAGCATATAGGGATTATCCGCGAGGATAAGCAGAAACATGGACGCCATAAAGAGATTGAAATAGGCAAAAAATCGTCCGTAAGAGGGCTCTGTTTTCATATAGGCATGGGCATAGAGGTGGATGATAAAACCGACAACACTGACAAAGCCGAGCATGGCGATACCCAGGGCATCTAGGTGTAGGTGTGCTTGTATCATAAAACCTTCAAGGTCCAGCCAGGTGAAGGCGGTGTATGCAAAGGAGGTATGATCGGCTATGTAGCTGGTGATAAGTATAGATGCGAGTATGAGGGAAGCAGCCGGTCCCCCCAGTCCTGCGATAGTATACACTGTTTGAGGAATGTCATCATTATACTGTGCATAGAGTACAGTCAGCATGATAAACAAAGCGGAGAAGAAGACAGAGCCGACGATCCAGCCCAGCATTGCTGTTTCAATCATGATGTTTCTCCTGTTTAAGCAGTTCAAAGAAGTTGGCGTCCAAGGAACGTGCATTTTTAAAGAGCATCACAAAAAGGGCTAAGAATAGCGCAGCCTCTGCCGCCGCTATGGCAATGATCATGATGGCCATTACCTGGGCATTGAGGTCTTCGTAATGGTGTGATAGGGCCACAAGCATAAGATTGACAGCATTAAGCATCAGCTCAATAGACATGTACATAACAAAGATATTACGTCGGCTGATGACGCCGACAATACCGATGCTAAAGAGCAAGATGGCCAGGATAAGAAAATCCCCGATATCAATCATGTTGCTTCTCCTTTTTTGCCAGGATGACGACACCGATAAGCGAGATTAATAGTAAGATGGAGATCATCTCAAAAGGGAAGACCCAGCTTTCATAGAGTTTCATTCCGATGGACTTGATATCTCCGAAGTTATGGCTTTGCAGGGGGGTGAACTCCATGCTTTTAAGATGGATGATCAAGTAGGCACTAAAGGGCGATATCAGCACGAACATGGAAAATACCCATCTCTGTTTATGGGGTTCGCGCGGAAGGTTTTCTTCTTTGATGTTTAAAAACATGATAATAAAAAGAATCAGGGTGACCACGGCGCCGGCATATATGATGATCTGTACCAAAAAGAGGAAGCTCCCACCCAGTAGAGCAAAGAGACCGGCAATACTCAAAAGGGTGATGATCATACTCAAGGCTGAATTGATAGGCTGACGAAAATAGATCATCCCAAAGGCAGAACAGAGGGAAGTGAGGGCAAGGATGATAAAGATGGCACTACTGAGCACGGGAGTTCTCCTGTCCAAAAGCCCCGCGATTTTCAAGAAGCTTCTCCTTATTGACAACAAAGTCCTCGCGTTTTTGAGCAACGATGGAGAAGATACCGGTATCCATACGAATGGCATCGCAGGGACAGGCTTCCACACAGTATCCACAGAAGATGCACTCCAGCAGGTCGATATCAAAACGCGCAGGCTGCTTCTCATCTACCCCGTCCAGGCGTTCTTCAGCCTCGATGAAGATACAGTTGGCAGGACAGGCGGTAGAACACATGAAACAGGCGACACAGCGTACGCTTCCGTCATCTCTGTGGGTCAATCGATGCATTCCGCGGTAACGATCGGTAATATCAAGAGGCTGGGCTTCCGGATATTCGCAGGTAGGGATGCAGGCGGTGTCACTGAGGTTCTGAGTGAACTTTTTAAAGGTGACTTTCATCCCTGAAAAAAGAGGCCAGAGGTAGGTTTTGTCTTTGAGCGAATTTCCATATCTTGGAACGATTTTTACACCCATCTTATACTCCTGTCATTACGACGAAGGTGGCCGTAATAAAGATATTTAGCAGAGACATAGGCAAAAGGATCCTCCATCCCAGATGTTGGGTCTGATCATATCTGAAACGGGGAAAGGTCCAACGTACCCATACAAAAATAAAGTTCATAAGCATGACCTTTAGTGCAAAACAGATGATCTGTAATATCATCACAAAGATGGCATTTTGCTCTTCATTCATACCGAAGGTAATTAGATAGAAAAGGACGGTCTCTATCAGTATGACCAGGAGGGTTATGATAATAGTGGCATAGCGGGTTTCTCGTTGTCTGCTGAGGTCACAGCTGTTATTACGCTTCATCCAGGATATGAAGTCAAGACTCATCATCGGAATAAGAATCATCAGACCTATCACAATGAGATCAAGGTGTTTATGCATGCTCTGGGTATTTAGCCAGGGAATCTGATAACCCCCGAACAAGAGGGTGACGATAAGGGCACTGGCTGCAGACATGGCGATGTACTCACCCATAAAAAAGAGGGCAAACTTCATGGCAGAGTATTCGGTGTGATAGCCTGCGACGATTTCACTCTCTCCCTCGGCTGCATCAAAGGGGGCGCGGTTGCTCTCAGCAAAGGCCGTGACGATGAAAATGATGCCGGCAAGAGGTTGTATGAGTATCCCCCAGGAGGGGATGAAGCCAAAGAGCAGTTCCCCTTGATAGCGTACCATTTCATTAAGGGAAATAGTACCATAGGTAATCAGAAGGGAGACGATGGAGAGGCCCATGGAGATTTCGTATGAAATGACCTGCGAAGAGGCGCGAAGGGCACCGAGAATAGAGTATTTGTTATGACTGGACCAGCCGGCGATAATAATCCCGTATACTCCCAGTCCAGCAATGGCATAGACCCATAGAACACCCAGGTCTATGGGAAGGGCCTGGATATGATAGGTATAATCGTTTAAGTGCACATCTTCCGCATAGGGAATGACCATAAAGGAGAGAAAGGCGGAGGCAAAGACGATCATCGGAGCCAGAATATAATACACACGGTGCTTCACATGTTTGGGATAAAACTCTTCTTTAAACAGGAGTTTAAGCATATCCGCAATGGGTTGTATCAGACCGCCCAGACGCACCCCTTTGATATTACACCGGTTTGGTCCCAGTCTATCCTGTATCAATGCGGCTACCCGCCGCTCCATCCATACCAATAAAGGGATGGTCGCGAGGGTAAAGAGTACGGTCAGGATAATGGGAAAGAGGATCATAAAGGTATGCATTAGAGCTTCCTTCCCTGAGGCTCTATCTCAGCATAGGCAAAGCCGAATCTCTCCTGCAGATACTCCTGCCATATTTCTTCAATCGTTTCGGGGGAGCCAATAAGGGAATGTACCAGCTTTAAAATGCCCTCTCGCTCATTACACAAGCCGGCCTCATATCGCTGCAGAATGCCATCCTCATTGATAAGGGTGCCGGCATGTTCACTGTAGGAATTGATGGGAAGCAGAAGCTCCTTGTGCTTACAGTTCTCAAAATAATGCGAAACGATATGCACCTCTTTTTTATGGACAAGAAAGCCTTGTACTCTTGGAGTAGGTTCGATAAAGGAGAAATGATTGATATTGATAATATAGTCTGTACTCTGAAGGGAAGTATGCAGATCCTCCCTGGAAGTGGGAATACCCAGGGCCTTTACCCCGGCAAGATTGGCGGAGCGATCCTTTGATCGTAACCAGTCATCTTCAAAGTCTTCATCCATATAGCCCTCTTCATAAGCGTTCATAGGCAGATCAAAATGCTTTGCCAGCAGAGAGATCGCACAGAGCTCCTCAAGGCTGAGTGAAGGAGAAAGTACCAGCAGCGGTTTTTTCTCATGTAAAAGGTGTAGAAGCTCGGCCAGGGCAGCTTCTTTGGATAGAGGCTTATTGTGTTGATAATAGTCGTCCAGACGTTGAAGATTCTCATCCTTGTAAGAGAGGCGTCCCTCATCGCAGATGAAATGTCCATTGACCTGAGTGTTGATTCGGGGACGAAATCGATAGAGCATATCGCTCTTGTATTTCTCCTGATTATGATCCAGGTAGATATTGCAACCCTTGGCACAGCCGTGGCAGATTCCCTTGGCTGAGTGCATAAACCAGACCCGCTGTTTAAAACGAAAATCCTTGGAGGTCAAAGCACCTACGGGACAGAGGTCAATGATATTCATGGCATAGGGGGTATGTATCCCTTCGCCGGGCAGGGTAGAGACTCTTGCATCATTTCCTCTTCCGATGATGGCCAGTTCATTGGTGTGGGTGATCTCCTGGGTGAAACGGGTACAGCGGGCACATAAGACGCAGCGCTCCTGATCGAGGATGATGTTCTTGCCGATATCGAGTTTTTTATCTTTGTGTTTTTTTTCTTCTTTAGGGCGGCGGGACTCGTTTAGTCCAAAATCCATATAATAGTTCTGCAGGCTGCATTCACCGGCCTGATCACAGATGGGGCAATCCACGGGATGTGAGAGCAGTTCAAGTTCGAGTATCTTACGCTTGACCTCATTGATCTGCTCATTGTTGGTATTGACCACCATTCCCTCTTTGATGAGGGTGTCACAGGCGATCTGCGGACGTTTTTGTCCCTCAATGGAAACCATACACATACGGCAGTTTCCATCGGGTCCCAGTGCTTCATGATAACAAAAATGGGGAACATTGATCCCGTGCTTGAGCAGGGTGGGAAGCAAAAGAGCACCCTCAGGAGCCTGGATCTTCTGATCATTGACGGTAAAACTGACCATCTTAGACATACTCCACTCCTTTTTTCGCAGCGATATACGCTTCAAACTCCCCTTTAAAACGGGACAGAAAGCCATCGATGACCATGGCAACAGCGGGGGCAAAAACACAGATGGTCTTGCCGTTCATGGTTTTGGAGATATCGCTGAGCAGGTCCAGGTCGTCCAGTTTACCATCCCCGCAGAGAATATGATCAAGGATACCGTCCACCCAGGCAGTTCCTTCCCTGCAGGGGGTACACTGACCACAGGATTCATGATGATAAAAAGCTAAGAGGTTTTTGAGTGCGGATACCATACAAGTGTCTTCATCCATCACGATCATTCCCCCGGTTCCAAGGGCAGAACCGAGTGCTTTCATGGACTCATAATCGAGTCTGGCCTCTTTGACCTCCTGGGCCGTCAATACGGGGGTAGATGCACCTCCGGGAATAACGGCTTTGAGTTTTTTGCCCTGTTTTACACCGCCGCCTATAGTGTCGATAAACTCCTGCATAGATTCCCCGAAGGCAAGTTCATAGATACCGGGTTTATTGATATGGCCGCTGAGTCCAAAAAGCAGGGTGCCGGGGCTTTTTTCCGTACCATAAGCCCGATAGGCATCGGCACCCTCGTGGATGATAAAGGGAACAGAGGCAATGGTCTCTACATTGTTCACCAGGGTGGGCTTGTTGAAAAAGTATTCGGGAGAGGGAGTATGGGGCTTGAGACGGGGATGACCGCGATTTCCTTCCAGGGATTCGATTAAAGCAGATTTCTCACCACAGATATAGGCACCGGCACCGCGATGCACTGTGATATCCACAGGGTACTCGACTCCCTGTATCTTTTCTCCCAATAGGCCCTCTTCATAAGCTTCTTGAATAGCCTTATTGAGTCTGTCCGCAAAGAACTTGTATTCTCCGCGGATATAGACATAGGCATCATGGGCACCGATGGCGTAGCAGGTGAGGATAATCCCTTCTATCAGTAAATGGGGATCATACTCCAGAATCTGTCTGTCCTTGAAGGTGCCCGGTTCGCTCTCATCCGCATTGACGACAAGATATTTTGGGCTTTGTGCACTGGACACAAGGCACCATTTGGCCCCCGCCGGTGCACCTCCACCTCCTTTTCCACGCAGGCCGCTTTTGGATACTTCTGCCTCAAGTTCATGGGGCGGTCTGTTAAGTGCCTTACTGAGTCTGCTGTAGGCTCCATGGGCTTTGGCTACCTCCAGGGTATGAAAGTCAGGGATATCAAAATGTTTGCTGACGATCTTACTTAACATGATTGACATCTTTGTAGCAGAGCTTTGGTAGATTCGGGGGTAAGATTTTCATGATAGGTCTCGTTCAAAGAGAGCATGGGTGCTCCGCCGCAGGCACCAAGGCATTCGACCTCACTGAGTTTAAACAGGGCATTACTCTCATTGACCTTGAGTCCTGTCTCCTCTTCGATGGTCTTGAGGATTTCTGCTTTCCCGCAAAGTTCGCAGGAAAGAGTCTTGCAAACCTGGATATGGAAGGGGGCAATGGGCTCAAGGGTAAACATGGTGTAAAAGGTGGCAACACTATACAGATGGGCTTTTGGGAGATCCAGTTTTTCTGCTAAATAGCTCATCGCTTCTGAGGAGATATACCCCAGTTGATATTGCACCATCCACAAAGCAGGTAAGACCAGGGATTTAGGATGGGGGTAACGGGGAAGCAGGGCTTGAAAACGTGCTTCATTGGTCTCATCAAAGCAAAAATTCATCGGTCCATCTCTCCTGCAATGATATTGATACTTCCAAGATTCAAGATCGCATCGGCAAGCATGCTTCCCTCGATCATGGAAGTATAGGCGGCCATGGCCGTAAAGCTTGGTGCACGCACCTTCACCTTATGGGGATAACCGCTGCCGTTTGATACGATGTAAAAGCCCAGCTCCCCATTGGTAGCCTCGATCGAGCTGTAATACTCCTGGGCAGGGACTTTTACTCCCTCATAAATGAGTTTGAACTGGTTCATCACTCCTTCGATGCTGCCGTAAACCTTCTCTTTTTCCGGTAAGACAATGGAGGCGTCATCTACACAGACCTTTCCATCGGGGATATTTCCCATCAGCTGTTTCATAATACGCAGGCTCTGGTTGATCTCTTCAAAGCGTACCATTACCCTGTCGTATATATCGCCGACGGATCCCAGGACGACATCAAAGTCAAGCTGGTCATACAGATAATAGGGGGTGGCGGTACGCATATCGTAATTGACGCCCGAAGCACGCAGGTTGGGGCCGGATAGCCCCTGATTAATGGCTTGAGCGGCACTGACCTTACAGACATTCTGGGTTCTGTCCTGAAAGATACGGTTATGCTCAATCAGGCTCAAAGTGGTAGATACCCCCTCTTCAATCTCTTTGATGATCTGTTTGAGATCCTGTTCGTACCCTTCATAAAGGTCATAACTCATGCCTCCGATACGCATGTAGGAGTTTGTCAGACGCGCACCCGTGAGTTTGGAAAAGAAGGTATAGGCGGATTCGCGGGGATTATAGAGGTACCAGTAGTTGGTCAGGGCCCCCATATCTACCAGTTGGGCAGCCAGACAGACAAGGTGATTGATAATACGCGACAGTTCCATCACCAGTACGCGTATGGCAACGGCCCGCTCAGGAAGGGTGAGCCCAAGCATCTCTTCTACGCTTTTGGCAAAGGCGATATTATTAGTCGTAGCCGAGCAGTAATCAAGCCGATCGGTGTAGGGAATGATCTGATTGTAGGTATGGTTTTCGCAGGATTTCTCAAATCCCCTGTGCAGATATCCGATCTCTGTAACGTTAGCGATGACCGTCTCGCCATCCATTGCACAGAAGTTTCGGATCGTCCCGTGAGTGGCGGGATGGGATGGCCCGATATTGATAAACATCAGATCTTTGTCGGGTTCACTGTACTCACCCTTTTGATCTTGGGTGACCAGTCCCATTTGTAGTAGACGGGCATTCATCTCATCCATCAAGTCTTCCGTCTGGGTGCAGAGTTGTCCCTGGGTGATAGGATAATCCTTGCGAAGCGGATGTCCTTTGAACTGGGCGTGGTTTAAAATGCGCTTGAGATTGGGATGCCCCTCAAAATGGATCCCGTATTGATCAAAGCACTCCCTCTCCAGCCAGTCAGCACTCTTGTAAATAGAGGTGATACTCCGGCATGTCTCATGGCTGAGGTAGGTTTTAAGGATGAGTACGTCTTTGAAGCCTTTATCGCGGATAATATAGATAAGGCCAAAGCGTGAAGGGTGTGGGTGCTCATAATCAAGATAATCGATAACGGTAATATCAAGCAGGTATTCACCGCCAAAGGCGTGACACTGTTTAACGGCCTCAAATATCTCGCGCTCATCAATTATCAGGGTAGAAGACTTGGGGATATATTCTGCCTTCTTAAAGGCCTGGCGCATCTGATTAATCATGATCCAAGCGGCCTGTAAAGTTTGTTGTCCTCTGCGTAGAGAGACTCTCTTGTTTAAGTTGTTCCTGGATTACTATCAGGGCATCCAGCACGGATTCCGGTCGGGGAGGACAGCCGGCAACATACACATCTACGGGAATGATCTCGTCGATCCCCTGAAGGGTGGTGTAGTTATCATAAAAGCCTCCGGAGCAGGCACAGGCTCCCATGGAGATAACCCACTTGGGTTCGGGCATTTGATCATAAATCTGTTTTAAAATGGGTGCCTGTTTATAAGAGATGGTGCCCGCGACAATGAGCAGGTCAGCCTGTCTGGGGGAGAAACGCACTACTTCGGCACCGAAACGGGAAATATCGTGTTTGCTTGCTGCTGTGGACATAAACTCGATGGCACAGCAGGCTGTACCGAAGACAAAGGGCCATAGAGAAGATTCTCTGGCCCAGTTGACAGCCTCATCCAGACGAGTGGTGATAACGGTATCGCCTAAGAGTTCTACTCCCATTTGAGTGCCCCTTTTTTATAGACATAGATTAATCCGGCCAGCAGCAGGCCCATAAAGGTAAACATCTCAAAAAGACCAAAGTATCCTAATTCTCGTACATTAACTGCCCAGGGGAACATAAAAAGCGTTTCGACATCAAACAGGATAAAAAGAATGGCGACAAGGTAATATTTGACATTAAAACGTTCAAAACTATCTTTGACCATGAAACGTACGCCACTCTCATAGACTTCGTTTTTAGAACTATTCCCACTCTTTTTCTGGCCGAGTTTTCGGCTTAGATGGATCATAAGGGGGATGAAGATCAGAAGAAAAAGTATTACGCCTGATGCTAAGGCCAGTTCGGTTGTCATAGCTGCCTTCTTGATTAGTATCTCTTATACATGTAGTACTATCTTAGTAGGCAGAAAGTTAATATCTGTTTAAATAAATGATGAAATTGTTAAAGATAGGAAGGCTTAGGGAAGGTAGATCTTGTCGATCATCTCCTGATATTCAGCCTCGGCACTGCTATCAAGGGTGATTCCCCCTCCGCTTTTGTAGATCAGACCCTGGGGTGTCTTTTCAATAAAACGGATCATGACGGCAGAGTCGAATACCTCTCCATCAAAGACACCGAAGACCCCGGTGAAATAGCTCCTCTGATGATCTTCAACATCTTTTATGATCTCCACGGTACGTTTTTTAGGCGTACCGCTGATACTGCCTGCGGGTAGAAGGGTCTGCAAGATGTTAGAAAGTTGTGTTTTCCAGTCTGTGTTGAGACGGCCTTGGATCTCGGAACTCACCTGCAACAGTTCTTTCTCTCCGGCTTTGATTTTATCGATATAGCGAAAGCGGTTGACGGTGACATCTGTGGAGACCATGGAAAGATCATTTCGAAGCAGGTCCACGACCATGATATGTTCCGCCATCTCCTTGGCATTGGCCAGGATCTTCGCTTGTGCATTATCGATGGAGGCGTCTATGGTACCCTTCATGGGATAGGTGTAGATGTGAGCATTTTCTATTTTGATAAAACGCTCCGGGGAGAAGCAGACGAATTCATTTCTCACCCGCAGTTTAAAGGGGGCATTGGCCTGTTGAAAGATCTGTTTGAAGGAGAGTTCTGTACTGATCGGAGTCGAACAGGTATAGTTTAGCAGGTACGTCTCTCCCGCCTTGATCTTCTCGATGACCTGATCAAATCCCTTACGGTATTGTGCAAACTTCATCGGATGAGAAATAAAAGAGTGTTTATGGGAGAGAGGGTTACCTGCTTCCAGGCTGAATTCTATGTCTTCGGATGCAAGTTCATCCAGGGTGTAGACATGGGTGTTTTTTCCTTCAAAGTCCGTATAAAAAAGAAACGGAATGCCCTTGAGGGCAAGATCGCTGAGTCTGTGCATCAGCCGAGAATAAGTCTTTTCAGTACGGCCATGCGCATAAAGACACCGTTTTGGACCTGCTCGAGTACCTTACATCGGGCGTCTGAAAGCATCTCATCATCAATGTCTATATTGCGGTGGACCGGGCCAGGGTGCAGGAGAATGATGTCCCTATCGCCTATAAGTTCTTTGGTGATACAAAAGTCACTGGCATAATCTTTTAAAGAGGCATAGGTAGGATGTTCATGACGTTCGGTCTGAGTGCGAAGACTCATAATGGCATCGACGTCATCAATGATCTCTTCAAGATGATGGGTGTGTCGGAGTGTCGTAGATGGTAGGAAATGCGGGGGGGTGACAAGGATCACTTCCATACCTAATCGTGTCAGCAGGTCGATATTGCTATTGGCAACCCGGGAGTTTTTGATGTCTCCCACAATGGCGATCTTTTTTCCTTTGAGCTCTCCAAAGTGCTCTTTAAGGGTGAAAAAGTCCAGTAGTGCCTGGGTAGGATGGGCATGGGCACCGTCTCCGGCATTGATGATAGCCGCTTTAGTGTGCTCGGAGATGATCTGAGGGACTCCTGCATTGGCATGACGGACGATAATGGCATTTGGACCCATAGCATCTAGGTTGGCTGCCGTATCTGTAAGGGTTTCACCTTTTTTGGTGGAGCTTTTGGCGACATCCAGATGGACCATCTGGGCTCCCAGGCGTTTGGCAGCGACCTCAAAGGAAGAGCGTGTACGGGTTGAGTTCTCAAAAAAGAGGGTAATGATAATCTTGTCTTGAAGAAGTGGAACGACATGTCCCTGTTTGAAACGGGAAGCATCATCATAGAGTCCCTGGATCTGTTCTAAGCTCAGTTCTCTGGTAGTGATTAGATGCTGCATTATATCCCTTCTTGTATGTTAGTTGTGTAATTATAACTTATTTGCAATAGCTTTGATATCGTCCTGAACGCTTAAGTAGTCGTTTTTATAAAAGGGAGCGGTGACTTCTTCAAAACTCTCTTTGTCTTCATGGATATTGATGGCCCAGGTATAGGGGATATTTCTGCTTTCAAGCAGATGGCGGCTGAGAAGGGTGTCATTGATAGAACCCAGTCTGCTCGGTACGACTAACAAGACAGAGGCCTTGAAGTAATCAATAAGATCGACCATGAAATAGTGATCATCCACAGGCACCATCAGGCCGCCGGCCCCTTCGATCAGTACCAGATCACAATGGGCTTCAAGCTCCTTTAGTTTGGATGAAATGTAGTTCATATCAATGGGAGTCTCTCCTCTGGCAACGGAGGGTGCTGCAGGGAGTTTAAACTGATAAGGCACGATCGTGTCGATATCTACCGCATTAAGTGCAGGATTGAGCCTTTTGGCGACCTCAAAGAGTTTGGACCCGTCCAAAGGATGGGTGTCGACCCCGGTTTCAATCGGTTTGAAAACACCTACTTTATAGCCTCTTGATGCAAACTCTTCTAGCAGCAGGCTGGTGGTGTAGGTTTTCCCGATATCGGTATTGGTGGCGGTGATAAAAATACGTTTACTCATGAGGGAATTCTTTCGATATAATTTCGTAATTATATCCTTAGAAATGGAAAAAAATGGAAAACAATAACGAAACTTCTCGTTTTGAGGAGTATGCAAGCTTCTTCGTACAGGAAGTCGGCTCTAAAGAGGGACCGATCTCTCCGGTAATCGCACAATCAGCTTCTTTTGCCTATGGAGATTCTGCCACGGGCGAGGGGATCTTCGACGGTTCGGTAAAAAAGCCTCTGTATTCCCGTGTAGGTAATCCTACCGGAGCTAAACTGGAAAGTATTCTTGCAAAGATGGACGGGGGAATCGGTGCGGTATGTACCAGCTCAGGTATGGCTGCGACGACGCTGGCGGTCATGTCTATCGTCTCAAGCGGGGATGAGATCATCAGTGTAGGAGGCCTGTTTGGAGGGACCTATGCGCTGTTTACCGAGACCCTTTCTCGATTTGGCGTCTCTACCAGCTTTTTTGATGTGGATGAGCTTAAAGAGATCGAAGGGGCAATCACGCCGAAGACCAAGATCATCTTTCTCGAATCGGTTGGAAACCCGAACATGCGTCTGCCTGATATCAAAGCCATTGCCGATATCGCCAATGCCCATGGAGTAGTGCTGATGGTAGACAATACGATCACGCCGATGAGTGTTAAGCCTTTGGAACTAGGAGCGGATATTGCCGTCTATTCCACGACCAAGATCATTTCCGGAAATGCCTCAGTTTTAGGTGGTGCGGCAGTTTTTCGCGCGATAAATGTGGAGGGTGAAGATAAGTTCAAGGGTGAGCGTTATGCAGATATCCATAAGTTTATCAAGAAGATGGGTGCGATGGCCCTGATCCCTAATGCGAAAAAACGTGCGATGCGTGATTTTGGGATGAGTGCATCGGCTTTCTCATCCTACCTGACCATGTTGGGGATGGAGACCCTTCCGTTGCG
>JBFEYO010000015.1:0-26736 GCA_041562075.1 Sulfurimonadaceae bacterium
CCCTTTGGCGCATTCTCATCATCCACATGCACATCTTTAAAATCTTCGGCCTCACCGGCCTGATCCAGATGCAAGGCAAAGTTTCCTGCGATACCTAAACCGATAATATTTTTAAAGTCCATTGTCATTCCTTGATATACTTCAATATAATGGTGTACCCTATTTTCCTTGCGCTATTCCCCTCTTTTGCCGTTTTCCCTAATCAACGACCTTTTTATATATTAATGACCATGCGCCTCTGCAAACTCTTCATAGGTACCATGGAAATCGATGTAAGTACCATCTTCCTGAAGACGGATAATACGGGTTGCAAAGGCATCCAGTAGCTCACGGTCGTGAGAGGTACAGATCACATTTCCCTTGAAATTATGCAGTCCTTCACCCAGGGCCACGATCGCCTCAAGGTCCAGGTGGTTGGTAGGCTCATCCAGTACCAGGAAGTTCCCCTGCTCCAGCATCATCTTCGAAAGCATCATACGGTGTTTCTCACCCCCGGAGATACTCTCTACCGATTTCTCCTGCTGCTCACCGTTAAAGAGCATACGCCCCAAACAGTTACGGATCTCGGCAATATCACGTTTTGGATCAAAGGCACGCAGCCAGTCATATAGCGTACCGTCTCCAGAGATCGTCTCAACCGTATCCTGAGGGAAGTATGAAGGCTCGATGGTAGCACCCCATTTAACCTCACCTTCCGTCGGCTTAAGCTCCTCCATGATGATCTTAAGCAGGGTCGTCTTACCCACACCATTTGGCCCGATGACCGCGATCTTCTCACCCGGCTCAATACGGATACTTAGGCCGCCAATAAGCTTCCCTTCACCCTCGCCGTAGTCGTGAGAGATGTTGACAAGCTCAAGGGCTTCATCTCCCATCTGACGCTTGGCAGTAAAGACGATACTCGGGTCCCGGCGGGAAGATGGCTTGATATCTTCGATATTGATCTTCTCAAGCTGCTTCTGACGGGAGGTCGCCTGCTTTGCCTTGGAAGCATTCGCAGAGAAACGACGGACAAAAGCCTCAAGCTCCGCCTTCTCTTTTTCCGCTTTGGAACGGTCCGCTTCTTGCTGTTTAGCCAGAACCGTCGAAGCGATATACCAGTCGTCATAATTTCCGGTAAACTGACGGATCTTCTGATAATCCACATCCAGGATATTCGTTACGACCGAGTTGATAAAGTGTCTGTCGTGCGAGATAACAACCAGCGTACCCTCATGGCGCTTCAGCTCATCCTCAAGCCACCCGATCGTATCGATATCAAGGTTATTCGTAGGCTCATCCAGGAAAAGGACGTCCGGCCTTGGGAAGAGTACCTGTGCAAGAAGGATCTTGATCTTGGTAGAGGACTCTACCGTTGACATCAGGTCATTATGCACCTCTGAAGGGATACCAAGGTTCTCAAGGATCTTGGTGATCTTCACATCATACTCATAGGTCGGATCCTCTTCCACACAGATCGTCTCAAGCTCCGCCAAACGGTTGTTTGTCTCATCCGACTCAAAGTCCCCGTTCACGTACAGGTCTTCTTTCTCTTTGATCGCATCATACAGGCGGCGATTACCGTAAAGCACCGCATCCATGACCGTAAAGTCTTCAAAGGCGAACTGGTTTTGTCCCAAAACACCGACTTTAAGACCTGAACCGATAGAGATTTCACCCTCGTATTCATCGATCTGTCCTGAAAGGATCTTCAAAAAGGTTGTCTTACCTGCACCGTTCGCACCGATCAGTCCATAACGCTTACCCTGGTCAAGCTTTAAGTTTACATTGTCAAAAAGGACACGTGATCCAAAACGCATCGTCAAATTATTTACGGATACCATCTGTTTAATTCCTTGGTTTATAGTTTCTTAAATAAAGGCTTTTCTCTTTGAATGAGAGTAAACCCTCGATAAGAAACGCTAAGTACTTAGATAAAGTCGCGATTATAACTAAGTAGAGGTTAATTGTCCTTTATTCAGGTCTTAAAAAAAACTTAGTGTCAAAAATTTGATAACATTAATTATTAATTATTGTTTATTAATATGCTAGACTTCTTTCATAACCTTCGATGTTGTCAGAGGTAAAAAGAGAAGGTGAAATTGAGGATTTCTTTTTTAAGTGCCTAGCCCTAGCTAAGCACGCGAAAAAAATGCTTAAGATTGCCTCCTCTTTTTATCTCCCTATGGGCAAATCATAGGAAAACGTGGATCATCGTTAGAACCTTTCCACCGTAGCTATGGCTACGCTAGAAAGAACCTGCCTTGACCACATTCTCCTATGACTTGCTGACTGTATCGAAGGTTATGAAAGAAGTCTATAAGTTCTTAAAATGATCAAGGAGTCCGCATGAAATTTCTTATCTTTTTATCGCTGTGCCTAAGTCTCTCTTTTGCCCTGGATGAAAACAGCCAGATCCAACAATCCTATCCATTGCAAAGTCAAAGTGAGGCAGCCAAACTTCTATGTAAGATGCAAGAAGACCTTACCACCTATCTACGCCAAACGCCCCATAGCAGATACCGGTTTTTTAAAGACAAAAGCGCCTCTTTGGAGTCTCAAGCCCTGATCACCTGGGTTCACGGCAATGTTAATCTAAGCACGCTTGGTGCGACCAGGGGCCATTTCATGCAACCGGCTCTACAAAATGAACAACAGACGCACCTGGGGGATTATCGATATGATCTTTTTACGCTATTGACCGATCTATTGGTACAGATGCAGGAGGAGTCGGACTTTTCGGGCTCCAAAGAGAAAGCGATCCTAAACACCCTGGTAGATGGCTATTTTGAGCGTCTGAATAATGACAAACTTCAATGTCCCTGCATCGATGAGGCCCTAAGCGAGGTCAAACCCAGTGAAGTCCTGATGGGATATACCAAAATCAGCGAGGGAGAGCGGGTCTTTAACACTCAGATGCATTCCCTATCAACCATCAATGCTACGGATGATCGAACTATCCGTCAGAGTATGAACGCTTATTTACAGGCCCATAAGCTCCTGGGAGTCAAGGATATTGTGAGCAATGCCCGCGGTGATTACCTTATCTTGAGTGAAGGCAAATCCAAGGCTTTAAATGATGACATGGTCTTTAAACTCTCCCTGAACACCCTGCCTGTAAGCTATCAACTCAATGCCAAGCTAAAAGCAAAGTACTTTCACAAAAGTCTCATGGAAAAAGCCAAGGTCATATCCAGCTTTAATCAAAACAGCTATGCGGGATTGATCACGCTTCAGGACAAGAAGTTTTACGTCAGTCGCATCCTGCCTGATCTGAAACTTCGCCCCCAGTCGGATAAGACCCGAGCCTATAAAAACTATGCCGCCGCCCTGGGCTATCTTCTGGCAAGTTTTCATGCTAATTCAGAGTTTCAGACCTGTCAAAACTTCTGTGAAAAAGCAACCCGTGAGGTAAAAATACGTGTCCTCAAAACAGAGCTGATTCAAATGGTCTATGCCTATAACGAGACCCTTGAAACCAAGTGGGAAAACTTCGGAAGTCATAACCTGCTAAGCTGTAAATAAGGCTACACTATCGAATCAGAAAGAGCCGAAATACTTCCGCTGTAGGTTTTCGTGGCAGTCCTGTCAAAATCTACTTTCAGGGCTCTTGTCTGGTTTATCGTCTTGAGTACATCTTCAAGCATACTCTCATATCCAAACAGCTTTTCATAGGCTTTAAAAGCATCTTTGAGCACCTTATCGCTTGCCTTTGCGGCCGCAGCCTGCTCGATCTGTGTCCAATAAGCGACTTTGATCAGGTGATAGATAGAAGGCATCTTCGATTTGATCTTGGAAAACTTTTCCATCACCTTTTTAACGGCGGCTACATTCCCGCTTGCGGCATAGTTCTCTGCCTTTTCATAATAACTCAAAAAGCCCTTTTCTATATCCATTGCGATCTTTGCATTCTCTAGATAAGGGTGTTCTTCGATCATATTATAGACGGCAGCAAACTCCTTTTCCGCGAAATACTGCATGGTCTCTGCGTAGATATTGGCCTTGTCTCGCAAGCCTTCGGCAAACTCTTTTTGCTTGGGAAAATAAGACAGGGTGTCGCAAAGCTTTACCGCATCATAGTAGGTACCGTCATTAAAGGTTTCCAGTGTCTTTTCCTCCATCAGTTCACCTATCTTCATCAGCTTATCATACTCGTCCAACTCTTCTAAAAAACTATGTCCGCTGATTAACTTAAAGGCATTGAAATAGTCTTTCTCCTGGACATACTTCTGAAATAACATAAACACATTACGATTGCTATAAAGGGATTTGATCACCAGATTCTTACCCGGTACACCCATAAAAGGTCTAAAAAGTTGCTTGATCTTCTCTTCGCTGGATTTGTCATTGATAATACGGCGAATTACCAGAAGTATCTTGCTCCATTCGGATTCCATCTTCTGATATTCAGCGGTTTCCTTGAGGCTTGAATACTCCTCAGCCAAAGAATAAGCCATCATATATTTTTTGTTGTTCACCGCCGTTGCAAAGGTTTGAAAGAGTGCAAAATCATGAAAAAGCTTTTGAATGATAAGCCGTTTGGCAGATGAAGCCGTAAAATACTGAAGCAGGGTCTTTGCCTCCTGCGTCTTTCCTGCGCGCAGCAGCTGCTTTGCCTTCTCATAGGCATTTTCAAAGAGGTTTTCCAAACTCGCATATATTTCACTTCCCAACAGCAGCGGATTGAGTTCCACCATCTCATAACATCCGTTGAAATCCTTCTCCTTCATCAACTGCGTAAACATATCCTCTTGAGCCTGTAGCTCATAGATTGGGATATGTCCGTTACTCAGACCAAAGATCAGTAGACGCCGTTCATCACAATAATGCATCTGTGTAATGCCTGCTAACTGCTTTAGGAAATCCAGCTTAAGCAGTTTCTGGCTCTGCAGATCATACAAGCCCACCATTCCCCCAAGGCCGGCGACAAAAAGGTACTTCTCTTCGGCATCGAAACAGACCGCGGTAATATGGGAATCAAACTTTGGAAGACGCCCGATCACCGAGGATTTGACAATATCCCAGATAAGGATCGTCCCTTCTTTATCGGTGGAGAGCAGACGCTGCTCGGAAAGAAAGTTTACCGTTGTCACCGGTTCCTGATGGGAGATGAGTTTGTAATGGTTTTTACGAAAGGATCGATTGAAGACCTTGATGACCTTGTCATATCCGGCTGTCGCTATCCAGCGTCCGTTCTCATTACTGGAGATCGCTGAAACCGAGTCATAATGGTGTGAAAGCGTGTCTACTTTTTTCCCCGTCGAAACAGACCACATGTAAATGCGTCCTTCCATACCGCCGGTAATAAAATATTTATTATCCCGGGTAAACTCTACCGTCTCTACCCCTCCGGGGTGTGCAGATATCTCATGCACAAACTTGCGTGCAGGCTGATCAAACAGGGCAACGACCCTGCTCTCTTTATTGTACAGGCACAGGTGTCTTCCATTACTGGAGATGGCCATGTTGTTGATATACAAAACGTTTGGTTTATACTTGCTCTTAAAGCCGTCAATGAGCTTATACTCATCCAGATCAAAGATTCGAAAATTGTTTTCAAGATCAAGCACGGCAAGCTTACCGTCCTCCAGAAGCTTCATCGTATGCACACCCTGCTTGATATCAAACTGCTTACTTATTTTCACCCATTACCTTTGGCACAACATTGTTTATACTTCTTCCCAGATCCACAGGGGCAGGGCTCATTTCGGCTGATCTGAGCATTAAGGAGTTCACCCCGGTCATAACGGAGCCTTCCCTCTTCCATGAGAAAATAGGAATGTTCTTTCATCACACCCAGCCCCTCGGTCTCTTTGAAATAGGCCATAAAGGTCACTTCTTCATCATTATACGAAAGGATTTTTAAGCCTATCCAGACCGTCTGATCTTGTTCAATGGCCTTAATATCTTCGATATTTTGTAGCCTGCTCGAACAGGTATCATACAGATACTGCCCATTTTTCAACACATAGGCACTGTATCGAGAGCGCATCAGCGCCAGAGCACTTTGGGCCTGCTCTTTTCCAAGCAAAAATGGTTCACAACATACTTCAAACGCCAAACCGCTATGACAAATACACTCTTTATTCATGTCAATGAGCATATCCAAAACTCTATTTAACTATGGTTTAATTCTGTTTTTTTTCTCATATTTACACCCTTTGCAACAGTTCTGTGGCTTCTTTTGCAATCTGTAACTCCTCATTTGCAGGAACCACCAGGAGCCTGACAGGAGCACCTTCCTCTTCAAAGGCAAAGACCCCGCTCTGAGTGTCGTTTCTCTCTTTATCCAATTCAATGCCAAATACCTCAAGACCCTCACACACCTTTTGGCGGATAAGCGCTGCATGTTCTCCAATACCCCCGGTAAAAACAATAGCATCCACACGCCCCAAAACCGCCATGTAAGCACCAATATACTTTTTAATTCTATAGATAAAGATATCCAAAGCCAGTTGATAGTTATTACCCTCTTGCGCTTTATCTATTATCCGGCGCATATCATGTTCTGCGCAGATCCCTTCCAACCCGCTGTTATACTCTAACAAGGCCTTGATCTTTTCCATACTGTATCCCTTATGCTCATGCAGATAAAAAAGGATTCCGGCATCGACATCCCCGCTTCGTGTTCCCATGACCAGCCCCTCAAGCGGTGTCATACCCATGGAAGTATCCATACTTTTTCCACCTTTGACAGCACAGGCACTGGCACCATTTCCCAGATGCAAAGAGATACAGTTAAAACTGCCAATCTCCCTGTTTAAAAACGATGCTGCTTTTTGTGAGACATACTGATGGGAACTTCCGTGAAAACCGTAACGCCGAATCCTGTCTTCCTCATACAATGTTGACCTCAGTCCGTATCTAAAGGCTTTTGGAGGCATACTCTGATGAAATGCCGTATCAAAGACAGCGATCTGACGTATCTCTTTGGAATAAGTTCGAACCGCCAATATACCTGCCAGATTTGCCGGGTTATGCAAAGGTGCTAGAGGAATCAAACGGCTAAGCTCTTCGATGACTTCCGCATCAATATAACAAGCCTGCGAATATCTATCCCCTCCATGCACTACTCTGTGGGCGACTGCTGACAGTTCATCCAGACTGACAATGACTCCATACTCCATCAACAGATCAAAACAGATACTCAGGGCCTCTGTATGATCCTTGATAGCGACCTGTTTATGATAGGCCTCTTTTTGAAATTGAAAATGAACGGCGGAAGAGCTTTGGGCAATATTCTCCAGCAGACCCGAACAGAGTGACAGTCTGTTTTGCATCTTGAAAAGCTGAAACTTCAGTGAAGAGCTGCCGGCATTAAGCACCAAAATCAACACCTTATACCCCTTGCGCCTGAATCGCTGTAATCGCAACGGTATTAACGATATCCGCCACCAAGCAGCCCCTGCTGAGATCATTGACCGGTTTGTTAAGCCCTTGTAAAATAGGACCGATCGCCACAGCTCCCGATGAACGTTGCACTGCTTTATAGGTATTATTTCCCGTATTCAGATCAGGAAAAATAAAGATGGTCGCTTCCCCCGCTACCTGACTTTGGGGAAGTTTTTTCATGGCCACATCCGGATCGATAGCCGCATCATACTGTATAGGGCCCTCCACCAATAACTCCGGCGCCCTTTGGCGAATATAGGCTGTCGCCTCTTTGACCTTACGCACCTCTTCGCCTTTTCCCGAATCTCCTGTCGAGTAAGAGAGCATCGCTATCTTGGCTTCAATGCCAAAGGCCTTGGCCGTATCGGCGGATGAGATGGCGATCTGCGCCAATTCATCTGCTGTAGGTTCCTGGTTTACGGCACAGTCTGCATAGACCAATACCCTGGTGTCCATGCACATGAAAAAGAGACTCGATACCAGATCAATACCCTCTCTCGTCTTGATGATCTGCAAAGCGGGGCGTATGGTATCCTGGGTCGTGTGGATAGCCCCGGAAACCATTCCGTCTGCATATCCGAGCTGCACCATCATCGTGGCAAAATAGTTCGAATGCACGATCGCATCCCTTGCGGCATCCATACTTAGACCCTTCTTTTTACGCTGTTCATGAAAATGCCTGACAAAGAGCTCTCTTAGATCAGACGAACGGGGATCGATAATATCCGCTTTGGAGATATCCAGGTTTAACGAGGCGGCCTTGAAATCGATCTCTTCACGCTTACCCAAAAGTGTGATATCCACGACATTTCGGCGTAAAAGGATCTCCGCAGCCCGCAGTATCCGTTCATCCAGGCCTTCGGGCAAAACAATATGCTTTTTGTGTTCTCTTGCTCTTTCAAACAGTGTATATTCAAACATTAACGGGGTCATAATACTGGAGTCATAGTTAAAGAAGGTTTCCCTCAAATGCTTCACATCCACATGCTCATTGAACAAACCCGTAGCCAGGGCGATCTTCCGCTCACTATCAGGATAGATTTTGGCATACACTTTATGCACCATAGATGCCGCCTCAAAGGTACCGTAATGGGTACTGATCAAGGGGATGGAAATCTTCTCGTTCATCCCCTCTATCAGCTCCATGATCTCTCCTGAAGGCACAATCCCCCCTGTGAGCAGGAGTCCCGATACGGTAGGATGACGATGGGAATAATACCCCGCCAACACCCCCAATATAATATCGGTCCTATCGCCGGGTAAAATGACAAAGTCCCCCTCTTCTACCCGGGAGATAAAGTTTTCCAGGGTCATGGCGGCGATCTTGGAACGCTTTACCGTACGGTGCAGGTCTGCCTGGGTTCCAAACAGCTTCCTGGCACCCAATGCCTGCATGACCTCTTGCACCGTCACATAATCAAGTTCCTCTATCTCCGGCAGCACAAAGGTATTTTCCATCGCTTCACACGCTTGACGGACCTCGGTATGATACCGGGTATCTACCCGGTTAATAAAGCGTGCAAAATGTCTGCACCCCTCTTTTTTCAGAACCTCATTTTGAATGCAAAGCTCTTCAATGATATCCTTTGGCTCCTTACCCTTCGCATTGATTACGGAAATAAAAGGGGTTCCCAGGTTCTTACTCACCGACATGTTCAGATCCTGCAGGATACTCATACTGAAGCACTCTTTGTTCAAGCCCTGACATAATACAAAATCATAATTCTCTTGTAAGGCTTTAAAGTCCTCAAGTATCTTCGAATAAAGTCGTTTTGATTGATCGGCGGAGATCAAGGCCTCCGCCTCATCTACGCTAAAACTGTATGCCTGCTCGTACTCCATCTGAAGATTATAATACCCGATCATAAAGGAAATATCCCTATCTTCTTGTACTTTACACTCTATAAAGGGCTTAAAAAAGGCAATCTTCTCATACCGTGCACGTAGGATCTCCATCATTCCCATATCGATGATCAAACTACCCGCATGAGTTTGCACTGAAGATATATAAAGGCTATCTGTTTTCATTGATTTCTCTTGACTAGGGTTACTTAAGGGTATATTGTACCTTAGAATCCGTCAAAACTTGAATGGCAGATGCGATCTTCTAAAAAGAGCTGAATATCACAGTTTAGATTAAGAAAAATTATACTACTATAATCCTCATATTATTTATTTCTGTTATTTACAGTTTTATAATAATATTTAAAATTCAACGGAGTGCAATGTGAAACAGATCTATGTAGGGAATATCCCGTATAGTAAAACCGAAGAGGACTTGCAGAACTTATTTGCAGAGTTTGGCGAAGTAAATTCAGTTAAATTTATTAACGACCGAGAAACAGGTAGATTTCGTGGATTCGGATTTGTCGAGATGGCCGATGGCGCTTGTGCAGATGAAGCGATTTCTGACTTAGAAGGTAAAGAATTTGACGGAAGAACCCTGCGTGTAAATGAAGCTCGTCCCCGTCCGGCACGTCCTCCTAGAGATACCTGGTAAAGACACTCTGAGAGAGGGGCTTCCCTGCTCTCACCATATCTTACTGCTTACCACCGTTTATCATCCCTGATACAATCCCATTTTCATCCCGATGTTCAGCAACGACCAACCCGGCGATATGTGCGATCACAAAAACCCAAATCAGATTAAACAGTGCCTCATGAACCTCTTTGATAGTATGCGCCGTCTCTTTCAAAAGTCCCAGATCCTGCTGATAGGTCAGTACCAGACCGCTTACTGCCATAAACCCCAGAACCAGATACAGACCGATATATCCAACACTGACCAATTTCTTATGCAGTGTGAATGATTTCAGGTTAATTAGATTCTGTCTGCCGCTATGGGTAAACAAAAGTACTAACCGTACCAGTAAAAGAGAGACCAGAGCATACCCGAAAATAATATGCCATTCCCACATCGGTGCCCGTATGGCTTTGGCGATTATCTTTCCTTGTTCGACACTGATCTCGATATTCAGACTTGAGAGCTTGGAGACAATGATCTCACTATTACTCTTGTAGGATAAGAAGGTCTTACGCAATATAACGGTTGCGATCAGTGCCAATACGACGAAGGCATGCGCCCAGTGCCATATCCGAAAATAGATATTCCATTGTTTCATCTCAACTCCTTTATTTCCAGCTATTAACAAGCATTTTAACCCTACTTGGATATGATTACACTAAAAAATAGACGGACACACATGCAATTTAAGATATCTGATGAGTATATCGAACTTTATAAGCTGATCAAAGCAGCGGATCTTGTCGATAGTGGAGCAGAAGCGAAACAGTTGATCGCAGAGGGCTACGTCATGCGAAACGGCGAAGAAGAACTCCGAAAACGAGCGAAAATCAAGGCCGGAGAAGTAATTACTATCGGTGAAGTAAGCCTTGAAGTCATCAAATAAACTTAGATAAAAGCGAGTTTCTTTAGTAAAACGAGCGAAAATCAAGGCTGGAGAGACAATGATATCGGTGAGTTAAGTCTCGAGCTTATCAGCTGATTCATACCACTCAAAACAGTTAAAGGAGACCTATGAAACTTACCGTATATCTATCAGGAGAGATTCACACCGACTGGAGGGATGAGATTATTCAAGCTACCCAGGCCGCCGGATTGGAGATAGAGTATGTCTCTGCCGTGACCAATCATGAAGCCAGCGATGCCGCGGGAGATCATTTGGGAGAAGAAGCTCAACCGTTTTGGCGCGATCACAAATCTGCCAAGGTCAACGCTATACGCACGCAGACCATGCTTAAAAACAGTGATATTGCCGTCATCCGCTTCGGTCAGGAATACAAACAGTGGAATGCCGCCTTTGATGCGGGGCAATGTGCCGCCTTGGACATTCCTTATATCACCTTGCATGACGAGAACATCATTCATCCTCTAAAAGAGGTCGATGCCCAAGCCATGGCCTGGGCCAAGACGACTAAACAGGTAGCAGACATCTTGGCCTATGTCTTAGAGGCCTGATGCTCCATAAGCTTATATAAGCTAAAGGTATTGAAAGACAAGGGCTGAGATCAGCCCGATGAATCCACCAAAACTAGCCGTGGCGGTTTTCCGAAGGAAAAAGTTTCTCTGCAAGCAGAAGTATATTCAGTCTAAGGACTAAACACCGTTCAGAACAAATGCTGAAACAAGTCCAATTAATCCACCAAAGACTCCACCCCAGACCACCAGCCATCCGAGGTGTTCCTTGATAATACGCTGTATCATCTCTTTTACCATCCCTGCATCCAACTCGTCCATCCTTGCATCGATGGCAGATTCGATCTTATGATTCAGATCTTCACTCAGACTCGAAGACGACAGTACCTCATTAATGTTATTTTGAAAGGCCTCACTTTTGGCAATCTGCATGACCGCCGTCTTCATCTTGGACTCAAAGGGAGAACGCAAGCCTTCAATCGCCTTCTCTCCACCGAACATCCCCAGCATTCCCCCAAAAGGAGACTCCATCACCGTCTTGGCCAAAGCATCATAAGCGGGCGCAAAATCCGTCTTCTCAATCACCGGTTCAAGGTCTAACTTTTTCTCTTCCTGTTCCAAAAATCGCTGCATGTTTTCCGGCGTAAAAAACTCTTTCATCATCAAATTCTTGATACTGATCTTAAAAGATTCAAAATTTTGTGTAATAACGCCCGAACCGTATAAAAGGGGTACTTTCTCAAACAACATGTGTATGGCAATGGAATTGGTCAGTGCACCAGAGAGCGCAAACAGTCCCATAGAGAGAATCAAAGCCCCATAAGGTTCGATGACAAAAAAACCCAAAACACACATTCCCAAAGAGATCAGATTCGTCACTGTACTTTTATTCATTATGTATCCTTAAAAAAGCGAAATTATACACTATTGGAGAGAGTCTATCCGCATCAGACAGCTCAGGAGAAAATCATTACAAGCTTATGGTATGATAAATCCATGATCTATACCAAACAGCTGTTTATATATTGTCTATTATTCTTAGGTGCTCTCACTCACGCTGAACCCATGACAGGAACCCCCTGGAACATCAAAATCAACTCGGCGGACAAACACTATCACGATCTTTTAGACACATCCTCCAGGGTTGAAATCATCACAGCAGAAGAGTTGCAACTGCTTAAATGCAACCGCTTGTCCGAATGTCTTGAATTTGCCACCGGTATTTCCTCTCTTAACACCGAAGGGGATATCTTTCAAACCTCCACTATCAGGGGCAACACGCTGGCAAACTACAATACCGACACCCTTTTACTTATCGACGGTATTCCCATCCGCAATCCTTACCACGGAAGCTTCAACCTGGATATGATACCCCTGAGTGCTATCGATCGTATCGAGATACTCAAAGGTGCCAATTCGGTTCTCTACGGCTCCAATGCCATGAACGGGGTCATCAATGTCATCACCCGAGACAGCAGTGATGATATCTACCTCCTTGGACGTTACGGCAGTTTCAATACCCTGCACTCGGAAATCGGCCTTATACAAAATTACACCCAGGGTTCCCTGCGTCTCTTCGCAGACAGGAGCAGTTCCGATGGAGAGTCCTTTCTCATACGCGATGAGAACAACCTCACTCGGGACTTTGCGCAAGATTACGAAACGGATGCCCTCGTCGTCAAAGCGGATTACAAGAGACTTTGGTTGCATCTGCAATTCTCTGATAGGCATCTTGGCAATTACAAGACCAGTGGATTTGAGGCCGGAACACCTCCTCAAAATGCCCTGGAAAGAAACCGTGAATTTGAGTACCTTGGGGCCTTTGGGTTTTCCATCCCCATCGATAGGGATTTTCTTCTAAAACTTCAAAGCAATTATCACGCCTGGTCTTTGAATAAAAGACGCTACAACGGTGAATGGGATTATGAATCATGGTCTCTTTACAACGAGCTTGAACTTCATATGTTTGAGAAGAGTAAGAGCAGCAATGTTTTGGGCATAAGCTTTGAACATTCCAATGCCCGACGGTATCAATCGGAAATCAATGACTATGATGTCGGGAAAAATGATGAAGACACCCATGATGTCTCACTGTATGACAATGGCAATTACCAATTACACGAGCAACTTGACCTTGTCTATGGCGGGCGTCTCTCCTTTTCTAGTTATCATGATCCGCTTTTGGAGGAAGAGATACGCAATAACAACTTCTCTGTTCGTGCAGGCCTTATCTATTCCCCCCTGGACAGACTGGCCTTGAAACTTCTTTACGCACAAGCCTACAGAACACCAAGCTATCTTGAAAAAGAGGTGAATTCATCAATCATGGCAAGTAACAGTGAACTTGAACCGGAGACAAGTGAATCCTATGACCTGATACTAATGCACCAGCTACAACAACTTCACTATACTGTAGATCTCTACTATACCAAGATCAAAAACAGAATCATCCCCGTGGACATCGGCGGAGGACAGGAACAATATCAAAATAGGGAACAAACGGGGTTTTACGGTCTGGAACTCAATGGAAAGTTCACGTTTAATAAGGGACTTTACGGTTTTGCCGGATACGCCTATACCCAGAGCGAACAGCAAAAAGACAAACACCTGATCTATGAACATATGCTTACCCTGGGGCTGTCTCAACAAGCATCTGCTGCTCTGCGCTTCAATGCCGCTTTTAAATATCTCGATGACTGGGGAGAAGCTTCAGATTATTTTCTGGCCAATCTTTCTATGGAATATCAGCTGCCTTTTGTATCCGGTATGAGTCTGGAAATCATTGCCAATAATATTTTTGAGGAGAAAATTGATCTACCCGAAGTATCCCGGGAGAGCAGTAATGTTTTAAGTATTCCAACAGAACATTCAACCCATTACTATATGGGATTAAAATACCGATTTTAACCTAGAAGGTATACTCTAAACCGACGTAAAACTGCGTGGAATCACTTTGCAGATTTGTCTGTGCGCCCGTTGTACTGCTATAGACACTGTCCCACTGACGAAACACCATATCTACCCCTGTCGATACCGAGATATCCTCATCCCATTTATATCGAAGACCCACTCCAAGGTTACCGCCCAATTCAGTCGCCATATCCTTGGTATAGCCATTAATACCCATAAAACCAAACCCAAGACCTCCTTTGACGAAAGGAAAAAAATCCTCATCATAAGCAAACTCTTTGATCAGTTCGGCACCAAATTCGTACAGTGCTTCATTGGTATCATCATAAATACCTTCATCATAGGCTATATATGAAAAGTATGCCTGAAGTTTGAGATCAGCCTCTTCTCCATATCCCACTCTCAATTTCATAGCACTGTAATCATTGGTAAGCTCTGTACCTGTTAGGCTTGATCCACCGGTATATTTATTGGTATTGCCAGCCAGGGCAAGATCCATACCCATATAAAGACTATTGGCCGTCAGACTTGTGGCCAGGAAGAATATAAGACTCACTACTTTACGTTTCACATTAACCCTTTGTTGTAATTATGAAACTTTATCCTACAAAGGATACGAAATGATTACATTAGGCTTACAGCGATTTCCAAAATGTCATATAAACTCTCTATAGTCTATATTACAGGCCTTTTGGATCTCATCGACACTCTTGGCAATTCCCGATGAGAGGTTCTCACACCCTTTGGCCGTTACCACAATATTATCTTCCGTTCGAATGCCGATTCCCCTATACGCTGCGGGTATATCCAGATCATCCTCCGGAAGGTAAATGGCCGGTTCTATCGTCAAAACCACCCCTTCTTCAAACAAGACGTCCTTTCCGTCTTCATCCTTATAAGGACAGGTGTCATGCACATCCAATCCCAACCAGTGGCCAATGCCGTGGGGGTAATATTTTTTAAAGGCCTTGGTTTCGATCAACTGATCCATAGACCCCTTAAGAATCCCAAGATCACGCATCACTTGCGTCAACAGCAGTTCACTTTTTGTTTGCAGTATCTGCTTTGAAACACCGGGCTTTATCATACCGATGATCTTTAACTGCGCTTCCAATATACCCTCGTAAAGTGCCTGCTGAGGTTTGGAAAACAGACCGTTGACCGGTGTCGTTCGGGTAATATCCGAGGCATAATAATTCCATTCACATCCGGCATCAATGAGCATTAAATCACCCTCATTCAATACCTGAGCATTATCAATATAATGAAGGGTGTTTGCATTATTCCCCCCGGCAACGATTGAACCGTAGGCATCATGTTTTGAGCCATTTTTCTTGAAGATATACTCCATCAGCGCCTGTATTTCATACTCTTTTTTTCCCGGTGCCGCAAAGGCCATGGCCGCATGATGCGCTGTTTGCGTAATACTCAAAGCCTTTTTGATCTGATCTACTTCATATTTCTCTTTCACCAGGCGCTGCTTCTGCACTATACCGTTAAGATGTCTAAAATTTCTGGGTGAGACATCAATAGAACGCTGGTGCGACATAGTGTGGCATAGCTTTTTGACCTGCTGCAGGTAGGGATTATCACTAAAGGTATCCAGGTAGATATCCAGGTGACCTTCCAGGAGTTTGGGCAGAACTTCTACCAGTTCACCAATATCATAGGCCTCATCTACACCCAGCGTCTCAGCAGCAGCCTCCACTCCCAAACGTTTGCCTACCCACATCTCCATTTCTGGATCCCTTGGCCGCAGAAAGATAACCGCTTTTTCCTGTTTCGCCTCTTTACATAACAGTAGCAGACAATCCGGCTCATCAAAACCGCTCAGATAATAAAAATTACTCTCCTGACGGAAGGGGAACTCCGTATCATTGCTCCGTGTCACCATTCTTCCTGAAGGGATCAGGGCAACTCCCCTGGGAATCTGTCTAAAGACCTCTTTGCGTCGTTCTTTATATCGTAATGTGTTCATGGGCTAATTGTATCGAATGTAACTAAAGTAACACACAAATATTTTAAAATACCCTATAATACTTCTATCAACATAACATAAAGGATATCTCATGTGTAACATAGGAAAAATCGACAAGGTCATTCGTTTGATCATAGCACTGGCACTTTTTGCTGCTGCGGCACTTACTCCATACTGGTGGCTGGCTATTATCGGCCTTGTAGCTGCAGGAACCGCTCTGATCGGTTTTTGTCCTTTATACAAAATTATTGGACTTGATACCGGTTGTAAACCAGAGGGTGAATAAGTGTATAATTCCTAAGAGATCCTCTTAGGAATAGACACATGAACCTACAAGCCTTCAGCTTTGCCCCCACCCTTGATGCACAACAGATAGACTATCTCAAAAAACATATCAAACCCGTTTCCGTTCCCGCTGACACCATACTCTTTTATCAGGGCGATGTGTGTGACAATGTTCTTTTACTCACATCCGGAGAAGTTCGGCTCTATATTCAAACGGAAAACCTGGATGAGATAACCCTCTATACCCTGCATCCCGGCGAACAATGTATCATCAACACCGCCTCTACCCTCTCGGGCACCGAGGCCATCGGTTCGGCCGTGAGTAAAACACCCGTCGAGGGATACCTTATCCATAAAGACGTCGTCAAGACGCTGATGCATCAGAGTGATGCCTACCAGCAATATGTCTTTTCTCTGTACACCATACGCATGGGCTCTTTGGCAACCCTGATCGAAGACATCAAGTTTAAACGGCTGGATGAACGTATCCTCAAATGGCTGAAGGAGCAAAACAACACGACCATACAGATCAAGCATGAAGAGCTGGCCAATATCCTCGGTACGTCGCGAGTGGTCATCAGCCGCACCCTGAAAGAGCTTGAACACAAGCAAAAACTCAAACTTTCACGAGGTAACATTACACTTCTGTCATAGTCTTCAGGCTGCAAGCGTTGACTACGCAAGATAAAAAAAGATACAATTTATAATCTTCACCTTCACAATCAACAGCCGAGGTAACTGCAATGCAGCCGATCCAAAATCAAACCCTTATCTTCCAGACCTTAAGTATTATCACTATGCTGGTCATTATTATTGCCGGTCTCAAAGCGGCCAGTGATCTGTTAACACCGATCATATTAGCACTCTTTTTAGCAACCATATCCACCTCCATCATCAACTTTTTTATTACCAAGGGTGTCCCCAGCCTGATCTCATGGATAAGTGTCTTACTCTTTATTATCGGTTTTATTCTTATCTTCGGCTTCTTGCTTAGTGCTTCCGTTTACGAATTTACCAATCGTGTGCCACTTTATATCAACAAACTGGACTTGCTTGTGGATCAATTCGTCCTGACCATAGGTGCAGGTAGTCAAACGGATCTGTCCAGCTTCAAAAACATCTATCACCCCGATCATCTTTTGGATTACACTCTTAGTGCGGCAGGCAGTGTCGGGGAACTCTTAAGTGACAGTCTCCTGATACTCTTTGTTGTTATCTTTATGTTGATACAACGCAAGACCTTCGTACAGAAGATACAGCTGATAACCCATGATGAAAATGCCTATCTTCACCTTGAAAAAGTGATCAAGCACATCGATCAATATATTTTAATCCTGACACTTTTTTCTGCGCTTACCGGTATAACCGTCTATATTGTCCTCAATCTGCTAGGCATCGATTTTGCCCTATTGTGGGCCTTTGGTGCTTTCTTTCTTAATTTTATACCTAACATCGGTTCTATCATTGCCGCCATACCGCCTGTCCTTATCGCGCTGATTGATCATAATCCATTATATGCCGGTATTGTCACCTTGGCATACCTTGTGATCAATCTGTTTTTCGGCTCCTTCTTGCAACCCCGTTTCGTCGGTAAAGGTTTAGATCTTTCCATTCTCGTCGTTTTCTTATCGTTAGTGTTCTGGGGGTGGGTCTTTGGTCCGGTTGGCATGTTTTTATCTGTTCCCATCACAATCATGTTCAAGATACTCTTTGAAAGTATGGAAGAGACACGCTGGATAGCCATTTTATTGGGGAATGATGTACATCGCGTCATGTAAGGAGTGACAGACTATATCAGGTTTAGGTTATAGCTATGATACTCTCAAATATGTGATATTATTAAAATATTAAAGCGTTATACTATGAAAGCATAAAATGATATATCTATAATAAGGCAACAGTATGAGTAAAGAGAAGATTTTAATTGTTGAAGATGATGAAGTCACGGCAATGCACCTAAAAATGGCACTGAAGAAACTTGATTATGATGTTGTCTCTATCGCTGAAAACACCATACAGGCGCGTAACAAGATCAAGATCTATGAACCCGATGCCATTCTACTTGACATCTCTTTACAAAATGACACCGATGGAATCGAATTGGCCACCTATATCAAACGTAAGCATTCCATCCCTTTCATCTATCTCACTTCCCATTCGGAAACAGAGGTATTGGATGAGGCCAAAGTCACAGAACCCTACGGATATATCGTCAAACCCTTTGATCCCAAAAGCCTTCACTCTACCATTCAAATGGCCCTGTATAAATTTGAGGAAGAGCGCAAGCTCAAAGAGGATATCAATGCGCTTAAGCTTGACAAATCCCAACTTGAGAAACTGCTCTACACCAAAAAGGTCTCGGATAAACCCCTTGTCCCTTTTGCTGGGGATTATCATCTTGATATCAGTACCTGTGAGACCTTTTATCAAGGCAATAAGATCAAGCTGACCAAAAAAGAGAATGCCTTTATTCGTATCCTCGTCGCCCAACTGGGTATGGTCGTCAGTTTTGAACAGGCCATGGGATATGTATGGGAAGATGAGGGAGCAACCGAGAACAGTGTACGTACCCTCGTGTGGCGTCTGCGTAATAAACTTCCTACAGACATCATCCAAAACGCTTCAGGAATGGGATACTATATCGAGCAGTAGGCCTTATACTATAAGCTCTGCCATGACCGCTTCCATCTGATCAAGGGTATCCGCATAGGCGAAGTTCGTCTCTTTCTTTCGGGCATTTCTTTCCATTTCCTGCGCCAGCTTTTCCAGACGCTCCAGCCTGAAGTTGGCAGCAGAGCCCTTGATAGAGTGCGCTTCCAAACTGATCTTTTGATAATCTTCGTCTTCAATAGCGGCTGAGAGTACAGGAAAGGATCTTTTCATCTTTTTCACAAAGGTCTGGAGCAACAGCAGTATCTCGTCATCATCCAATAGCAACTCCTCTTTGAGTGCATGAATATCCAGTCCCTTATATGATACCTCCTCATTAATCACATCCTGGATCAGACTTCCCTCTTCCTCAAGATAGCGCTGTAAGATCTCCTCAAACTCACGGATGACCAGGGGTTTTCCCAAAAAGGCATCACACCCGAAAGAGAGCGCCCGCTCTTTCGCACCTTCGATCACATTGGCGCTCAGTCCGATGATCGGGGTATGCTCCTGATGTTTTTGACGTTCAAAAGCCAGAATCTCACGTGTCGCTTCCAAACCGTCCTTACGGGGCATCTGCTCATCCATAAAGATCAGATCAAAGGAAGCCACCTTAAAGGTCTGCACCGCTTCGAGGCCATCGGAAGCGATATAGTAACTCAGGCCGTAACGTTCCAGGATAATCTTGATGAGCTCCTGATTGGCGATATTGTCCTCTGCAACCAGGATATGTCCCTTGAAACGGCGCTGAATATGTTTTTTAACGAAGCGGGCATCATCCTGGGGTGTCATCTGCAAGGCGTTCAAAAAGGCCAGATACATCTTTTCCCAATAGATCGGATAGACCAAAGAGGTCACCCCTGTGACATCCTCATACTTTTTACTTGGATACATCATCAGGGAAATACTCGGGACGCCTAAGCCCGCGATCTTGTCGCGTAGCTCATCGCTGAGCAGCGAATCAATAAAAAAGAGCAAGTCATACTCATCCTCATCCAGACGCTGGATGCAAAAGGTGTTCAGCTCAAAACTTTCCCAATACCGTCGTATATACTCGAAGCGCTCCTCGAACTGCCGGTCTTCACAAAAGACGGCAATACGAAGCTTCTGAAACGGAGTCGGATCAAAAGGAAAACCGGACTGCAATTCAGGCTCATCCACCGGTATCTCAAACTCAAAACGACTTCCGTGAGGCTCTACATCCATATAACGTATACTTCCACCCATATGCTCCGCAAGCTGTTTGGAGATAGAGAGTCCAAGTCCCGTACCGCCGTGGGTATCCTGAGCCTGTTTAAACGCATCAAAAATGTTCTCACGCTGCTCCGCTTTGACCCCCTCTCCATTATCACTTACAGAGATCTTCAACCTGCCCCTACCATAGGTGACCAATACCTCGACCTCTCCCTCTTCAGGCGTAAACTTGATGGCATTGGAAAGCAAATTTGAGAAGACCTGTTTAATACGCAAAGGATCGGCGATCAGTTCACAAGGCATCTTCGGGTCAATAAACGAACGGATTAAAATATGCTTTGCATAGGCATTTTGAGAGAAGAGTTCCAAAACATGGGCAAACTCCTCGTGGGGATTAAACTGTTTCTTATCCACACTGAAAGCCCCTGAACGCAGCTTGGAAAAATCCAGAATATCATTGATGATCCCCAGAAGATTCTCTCCACTGTTATTGATGATTTTCAGATAATGACTATGACGGGGATCATGTTCCTCCTCCAAAAGAATCGACACAAAGCCCAAGATGGCGTTGAGCGGAGTACGGATCTCGTGGCTCATGGATGAGAGAAAAGACTCCTTTGCCTGGCCTGCCTCAAGGGCTTCCTGCCGTGCCTTGATAAGGGTTGTCACTTCATACCCTATCGCAATATATTCGCTGATCCCCTTGGTCGAATCAATGATCGGTACGATGGTGATGTCCAGATAATAAGATTCACCGTTCTTATTGCGGTTTTTGATCGTACCCTTAAACATTTTCTTCTGTCGAATAGTCTGCCACATCTGTACAAAAAAATCATCAGGGGTATCCGGATGGCGCACCAGGTTGTGAGAGTGTCCGATCAACTCCTCCGAGGTGTATCCACAGATCTTTCGAAAATTTTCATTGGCGTAGGTAATGATCCCCTCTTTCGTCGTCTTGGAGACGATAGCACTCTCGTCCAATGCCTTCTTATACTCATTAAGAAGCTCTACATTTCTGGCGATCTCCTGCTCTTTTTGATAAATGGTATCCGTGTAAAGTTTCAACACTCCCGAAAAGTTTTTATCAAAGATATACGAGATCTCATCAAAGAGCTCCTTGGAGTTTATGGTGGCATCATAGGAAAAATCAATCATGGACTTTCGAAAATGGCTGCAAATGGTAAAAAGCTCATCTGCCGAGATATCTCTGTTTTTTAAATAGGCCAGCAGCTCGTGCATTACCGGACAGTCTCCAACCTCCATCTCTCCTTTGATCACTTCCATGAAATAATCAAATACTCCCGAAGCATAATAGTCCTTAAAGCGTATCCTGTCGACAGTATGAAACTCCAGTATCTTCCTGGGTTCGGCATAGTCGATCCATTGACTGAGTATCGCCTCTTTATGCTTCACAAAATGGGAACTGTATGTCCGTAAGTTCTGAAGTAGGTATCTTTGCATGATCAACTATAGCAAATATCACATCTTGTTTTGCTTCATTTAATCCTCTTTTGGATATATTTACGCAATTTACTATAAGTCATGTAATGCGATTATTAATACTTTTTCTATGTTGTTTTTCCCTGAGTCCTGCCCAAACAACACTGGACTATACCCTGTACCATTATGAAGACACGACCGCTACTCTGTCCATAAACGAGGTTCAAAAAGCCTCTTTCGAACCTGTAGCAAAGGGTGTACAAAACAGAGGGATAAGCACAACACCTTCATGGTTTAAACTCGAATTCCATCCTGATACACAGCAGCTTCAGCAAGAGTGGTGGCTTACAATCGATTATCCACCGCTTGACTACATCGACCTGTATCTATTTGAAAATGACAGACTGATACATGAGGTCCACACCGGAGAGCTGAGATCCTTTGAAAGTAGAGAAGTACACGATCCATTCTTTATCAACCAGCTTCCCTTTGCCTCAAGTAAAGAGCACACTTTATACATACGGGTTCAGACCCAGGGTGCGCTTCAGGTACCTATCTCTGTACTGGACACCAAGTCCCTTATCAAAGCCCAACATCTACCGCTTCTAATAGCAGGTGTCTATTACGGACTGTTTATTATTATTCTCTTATATAACGGCGTTATCTATCTCTATACCCGTGACACCAATTATCTGTATTACCTCGTCTTTGTCAACGGGTTTGTCTTTTGGCAGCTCTCTTTAGATGGGATAGGCGTTGCCTATTTATGGGGTAATTATCCTTGGATCGTAGAACATGCGTCCATATTCGGCACCTCCTTTGTCGCCTTTTCAGCCCTGCTCTTTTCCAGAAATTTCCTGCATACCAAAGAGCATCTTCCAAACCTTGATATAGTGCTTAAGTACCTGATGTATTTTTCGCTGCTTCTAACCCTAAGCGCCTTTATTGCTCCATACCATTATGTGGTCAAGATCGATGGACTTTTATCCATCATTGTCCCGATCTTCCTTTTTATCACCGGAGTTTCTGTACTTAAACAGGGATATAAGCCTGCACTCTTTTACACCATAGGCTGGTTTGTCTTTCTTGTAGGGTGTATTCTCTTTGCCCTGAACAAATTCAACCTCATCGGAGGGTTTTATCTGATGAACCATGCCCAACAGATAGGCTCTGCTGTGGAGATGCTGATGCTCTCATGGGCGCTTGGAGAACGGATCAAGTCCATTCAGGATGAGTATCTGCAAAAGACTAAAGACTTGAACAACACCCTTAAGACACGGTTGGAAAAGGCCCTCTTCAAAGAACGGCATAAAGACAAGATCATGATGCAGCAATCCCGTTTTGCCGCCTTGGGTGAGATGATCGAGCAGATCGCACATCAATGGCGCCAACCCTTGAACAACCTTGCACTCATTCATCAGGACCTCTATTTCAAGTTTC
This sequence comes from Sulfurimonadaceae bacterium, assembly GCA_041562075.1. Taxonomy (GTDB): domain Bacteria; phylum Campylobacterota; class Campylobacteria; order Campylobacterales; family Sulfurimonadaceae. The sequence continues at coordinate 23,205 of JBFEYO010000015.1, forward strand.
AACTTCAAAGGTTCGATCCTCAGGCTTATGAACAAGCCCATGAAAGAATCAATGAGAACCTGCAATATATGTCCAAGACCATTGATGATTTTAGAAGCTTCTACAAAGATAGATCTGAGGCCGAGACCTATCTGCTTAAAGATCTAATCCACTCTGCCCTATCCCTCTCGGAATCGATGCTGAAATATGCAAAAGTAGAAGTGAAGGTTATCAGTGAAGAAGATTGTTATGTACATAATATCAAAAATGAATTGCTTCAGGTGCTGATGAACGTTATTAAAAATGCCCATGATGCCCTGGTACAGGAACGACAGGAAAAGCGTAAGATTACGATTAGTATCTTCACCCATGAGCGAAAAGTACGGGTAAGTATCGAAGATAATGCGGGAGGAGTAGCAGAAGATATTATCGATAAGATCTTCAATCCTTATTTCACGACAAAAACGGACACCCATGGAACCGGGATCGGGCTGTATATGTCAAAGTCCATCATGCAAGAGCACCTGCATGGGGACATCTGGGTTGAAAACACCCAAGATGGTGCACTGTTTACACTGGAAGTCCCACAAGCCGACTATACAGCGCAGATGGATCAGGACTCGTAGTCTACAACCTTTGCCATCTCTGTGACCTCCTTGATAAAGGAAACCACTTCCAGATGCGCCGGATGGGTCGCATACGTTGAAAGGCCCTCTTTATTCTCAAAGGTCGAGGTAAGTACCAGATCAAACGAACGTTCGCTCTGCATAAAATCTATTCCGACTTCCATACGCTGTAAAGCAGGGATTTTCTCCACCAGTCCTTCAAGCATTTCTTTGGTCTTTAGAAGGTTTTGCGACTTGTTATCTGACTTAAATTTAAACATTACAATATGTGTTATCATTTATCTTTCTCCAAAATATATAGTGTGCGAATCATATCATCTTTGGCTGTGATAGATTTTAGATAGAGATATGATATAATCTAGAATAATTAATTTTATAAGACAAGGCCCTTATGAAACCACTTTTTGTGATATTAATCTTTTTTTTGCCCCTTTTTGCCCAGGGGCTTTCCCTTCATGATGCCCTTTTAAAGCTGAAGGAGAACAACTTGCAGGTTCAAGCAGCCCAATACGACCTTCAAGCCTCCGAGCTCGCTTATGAAATGGCAAACTCCAAGGATTACGGCCAGCTAAACTTTACCCAAAATATCCTGCGCAGTAATGATGCGGGAAATGTCTTTGGCTTTAAACTAAGCTCCAGAGAAGCTGCTTTTGCAGACTTTGGGCTTTCAGAATTCAACCCTTCAAATCCCGATATACTGCAGGTACAGCCAGAAGACTTGAACTACCCTGATGATCGCACCCTCTTTCAAAGCAAACTCAGCTACACCCTTCCCTTGTATACGGGGAATAAACTACGTTCCTATCAGAACATGATGAAAGAGATGGAGGAGATCTCCCGACTGGATAAGGATCAACAGCTCAATACCAAAACCTTCCAAACCCGCAAGGCCTATTTCGATATGGCCCTTTTGGAACAGTCCCTTACCAACCTGCGTACCATTCTGGGCAATATCGAAAAACTTGAGATCATGACCCAGGAGATGATCACCGAGGGATATGCCAAAAGGATTGACCTTTTAGAGGTACAATCCAAAAAAGCAAATCTCCTACGTATCATCTCCGAACTGAAGGCTAACAAAGAGCTCTTATACCACTACCTCTCCTTCTTATTAAATGAGGAGGTCTTCGAGATACAAACACCCGATTATGCCCTTGAAGAACCGCAAATATCCGCAGAGGAGATACTGCACAGCAATATCGATATCCAAAAAGCGCAACATGCACTCACTATCACTGAAAACAAGATCTCTCTGGAGAACAGCCGGTATCTACCGATGATCGGAGCAATGGCAGAGGCTCAAACTTCCGATGACAGCTTTTTAGGCGACGCCGGGGATCACAGTTCATACACCCTGGGGATACAACTGACCTGGAATCTCTTTAACGGAGGTGGTGACAGCGCTGCCACAGAAAAGGCACGGGTGGAGCATCTAAAGATGCAGACACAGCATGAGCTGGCCCGACAGGGAGTTGCCCTACAATTAAAGAAAATCCAGACGCAAATCAAAACCGCCAATGCCCGTATCAAACACCTGAAACTCGAACTCAAACTGGCCCGGGAGATCTATGACAATTATGAGAGCCGTTACAAAGAGCAGCTCTCTTCCATGAGTGATGTGATCGTCAAACAAAGCAGCTGGCTGCAAAAGGTCCTTGAACTGCTTCAGGCAGAAAATTCCCGAAACACACAGATCTTTGCCCTTGAGCGCCTTGCCAACCTTTCTGAAGGAGATTATGAATGAAAACACTACTCTTAATACTATTTAGCCTCAACAGCCTGCTCTTTGCCGAAACTCTCATCCTTTCTGGAACCGTCATTTCCGATAATGAGAAGATGATTACCAGCCGTTTTATGGGATTTGTGACCGAGGTAAACGTTTCGGAAGGGGAAGAGGTTAAAAAGGGACAGGCCCTGTACAGTATTGACTCCCGAGAGATCGACTCTGCCGCCCGCCAGGCTGAGCTCTCTTTGCAGATGTATCAAAACCAGTACACCAATGTCAAACTCAATCTGGAACGTCACCGACGTCTACTGAAAAAAGATATGGTCTCTAAATATGAAGTCGAAAATATTGAACTTGCAGCCAAAACCCTTGAAGACATGATTGCCATTGCCCAAGCCCGTTTGAATGAGGTCAAAAACCAATACAAATACCTGCATATCACTGCACCCAATGACGGCGTAGTCGTGTCAAAAAACATCAAAGTCGGAGAGATGGCCATGCCCGGAATGCCGGCCATTGTCCTTTCTGACCTTAATCGCCTCAAGGTCTCCGTAGAAATAGCCGAAAGTGAACTTAAACGTATTCACCATGGCAAAGAGGTCACTGTACAGATCCCTTCGATGGAACTTGAACTCAAGGGAAAGGTCAACGCGATCATTCCCTCCTCCAACAGTATGACCCACTCTTTCAAGGTCAAGGTTTCCATAGAGCCTCATAAACATCGCCTCTATCCCGGGATGTATGCAACTATCAAGGTAGATTAGATGGCCTATGTTCCCACAGATATCGCCGGTAAATTCTCCGCTCTGTTTATACGTAATCCTTTGACTCCGCTTTTGGGAGCATTTATCTTGATCCTGGGCTACCTTGCTCTGGCCATGATGCCGCGCGAAGAAAACCCGCAGATGGTTGTGAGCGGCTCAACGGTTATCATTGCTCTGCCGGGTGCCACCGCCAAAGAAGTCGAAAAGATCATCGTCAAACCAGCTGAGCGAAAGCTCAAAGAGATCAAGGGTATTGAGAACATTCACGGTATGGCCATGGACAATTTTGCCCTCATCAATGCCGCTTTTTATATCGGGGAAGAGAAAGAGGACTCCAATCTCAAGGTCTATGACAAGGTGATGCAAAACATGGACATCCTGCCTAAAGGAGCCATGCAGCCTATTATCAAGCCGCTCGACATCGATATTGACATCCC
>JBFEYO010000016.1:0-26186 GCA_041562075.1 Sulfurimonadaceae bacterium
CAAGGTCGGTACAATCATCTCCGGACGTGTCACCCGTGTGGATGCTGCCAACAACACCTTCGTAGAACTGGATGAGATCCGTGCAGTCCTTCCGATGAAAAGTCGTATTAAAGGCGAGGTTTTCCACCCGGGCGACATGCTTAAAGCCGTGGTTCGCCGCGTTAATGTCGACAAAAGTGACGGAATGGTGATCGAGCTTTCCCGTACCTCTCCTAAGTTCCTCGAAGAGCTGCTTCGCCTGGAAGTTCCGGAAATCAATGATGAGAGTGTCGTGATCGAACACTCTGCGCGTATCCCCGGCGAACGTGCGAAGATCGCCCTATACTCTACCCATCCTAAGATCGATCCTGTCGGTGCTACTGTGGGTGTCAAAGGAGTGCGTATCAATGCGGTCAGTGAAGAGCTAAACGGCGAAAACATTGACTGTGTGGAATATACCAACGTACCTGAACTCTTTATCTCCCGTGCCATGTCTCCGGCCATCATCTCCTCGGTAATCATCCAGGAGACCGAAGAAGGAGAGGACAAAAAGGCCAAGATTATCCTCCCTTCGGACCAAAAATCCAAGGCCATCGGTAAAAGCGGTATCAATATCCGCCTTGCTTCGATGTTGACAGGTTATGCCATCGAGCTTGAAGAGCAAGAAGGTACGGTGACTTCCGAGACCGGAGAGATCGAAGAAGAGAAAGAGGGTATTGATTCTCTTGAAGCACTCTTTAAATAATAGTGCCCTCCCCTTTTTAATAGGCTGATCTGTGTAGCAGCTCAGCCTGCTCCATCATCCTGATCATCTCCGCTCTATGTCCTTCTCTATCCGTACCTTTGGCATCTTTAGCCATATCGATCAATCCGCCATAACTCAACGCTCTGGCATGTTCAGAATTTCGTAAGAGCATTCCAAACCCGGCCACGCTCTGAGCAAAATCAAAGTCCTCTTTTCGGATATCACGGCTCTCATCAGTGATCTTCTTGAATATCAGATGCGAACTCTGTGCATCCGGTGCTTTATAGCGTACCTTTACCGTAGCCAGTTCATCCAAAGCAGTCTCACTCATCACCTGATATCTCAACTCATCCACCCAGGAGCTCTGATCCTTATCTGTAGGAATTATCTCATACAGGGCCGTCACCCTATGTCCCATTCCGATATCCCCTGCATCTTTTTGATCGTTATTAAAATCCTCATTGGCCATTAAACGGTTTTCATACCCGATAAGTCGATAGGAGTGCACTCGTGCCGGATTAAACTCCACCTGTATCTTTGTATCCTTGGCCACCGTATACAGGGTACCGCTCATCTGCGTCACCAACACTTTTTTAGCCTCCAGCAGACTATCGATATAGGCATAATTCCCATTTCCCTTATCCGCGAGAGCTTCCATACGGTTATCCTTATAATTGCCGTTTCCAAAACCAAGCACACTCAAAAATACGCCGCTCTCTCGTTTCTTCTCGATGAGTTCACTCAGGGCACGTTCACTGCTGACTCCGACATTAAAATCCCCATCGGTTGCAAGGATCACCCGGTTATTCCCATCCTCTATAAAAGAGCGTTCGGCCAGATCATAAGCCAGCTTGATACCCGCACCCCCTGCCGTGCTTCCGCCGGCGCGAAGACTGTCCAAAGCAGCATAGATACGTCCTTTTTCACTCCCCTTTGCCTGATTGAGAATGACTCCCGATGAACCTGCATATACGACGATGGAAACCCTGTCAACCGGACGCAGCTGCTGTACGAGCATCTTAAGCGACTTGATCAGCAGAGGCAGTTTGTTCTGGGCATACATGGAGCCGGAAACATCCAGTAAAAAGACCAGATTGCTCGCAGGCAGTTCATTGATATCCACCTTTTGTGTCTGCAGACCGATCTGGATGACCTTGGCCTTTGGATTCCAGATACTCTCTCCCACACGGGCATTGATATAAAAAGGGTGTTCATCCCTTGCCTCCTCATAATCATAATCAAAATAATTGATCATCTCCTCGATACGTACCGCATCCTTTGGCGGAAGCATACGGCGCTGCATCAAATAATTTCGCAATACCGCATAAGAAGCCGTATCCACATCCGTACTAAAAGTGGACAGAGGCGAAGAACGCACCTCTTTAAAACGGTTTTCACTGATCTGTTTATAGGCTTCACTGTTTACCCTCTGATACCGAGGCTGAGGATACTGTGATAGTGGCGCTGTATACGCCGAAGAAGGCCTGTAAGAGGGTGTAGAAGGCGCACTGTAATAGCTTCCCCCACTATCATCACACCCTCCCAAAGCGACCTGAAGCTGAACATCCGTGTAATAGAGCCGACCGTCCAATCCTTCTACCACTGCCCGCAGGGTAATAGGGTTGCCGCTGCTTTTGAGCTTTATCTTGATCTCATAATCTGCTATGCTTTTTTCATTCAGACTCCATAGGGCTACCAGAGCTTTTGGATTGGCATCTTGAAAGAGTGCGATCCGTTTTGCCCTGATACCGGTACTGATTCTTACCGGTACGGCACCCCCGTTTGCAGCGACCGCAGGTGCTTGAAGCATAACCCGACTGTCACGAATCAACTGATGATGACCGAACAGTGCCTCAATAGCCGATCTCATATCGCCCTGTTCATAGGCCTTAACGACGTTTGTATTAACCATCTGTGCCTGTATCAAAGCCGGTGAGCCCAATACCAGTAGCAAAGATGTCAAGATACTTAGATGTGCTGTTTTCATGTTTTTCCCTTTAATCAAAATTCATTAACAGCCTAAGCATAAACAGTAATCGTGGAGCTATTGCGGAAATGGGGAACTTGCGTTAAGATTAGGCCAAGGAGTTTTTATGCTGCATCAACTCATCATTTCGATCTTCTTCTTTATGGGTATTTTACTGATTATTTTACCCATAGAGTTTTTACTGCGTTTTGACAAGGGCACCGGCTATAAGCTGTATCAAAAGACACTCGAACAGAGTAATGATGAACAGAAGGCACTGGAGTCGGCAGGGAAGTTTTACAAGCTCTTTGGAATGGGGTTTATTATTCTAAGTCTCTGTTTTATCTATTTTCAATAGGCTTATCCCTTGCAGTAAGACTGCAAAGGAATAGATATAAACTGTTTTACAGTTGAGCCATCGCCAGGTGCTTAAAGACAGATTGTTTTAACTCTTCAAGTTCATCCTTGGCTTCTTTGGCGATCTTGGACTCTTTGTCGTTGACGCTCAGCTCCATCTGAAACCCTTTCGCATCCATACGGATCTGCAAGGCAACATACTCTGTAATGATCTCACGTTTTCCCCGGTAAGCCGCATGGTTATAATACTTGCTCTTTTGTGTAAACTTTTTCTCCAGACTCATGCCGGTGGCATCCTCACCTGTTACTTTCCAGGATGTTTCCGCTGCTGCGCTTTCAAAGGCTTTTTTCAATTCATTCAGTGTCACACTCTGTTTAAAAGACTTTTGAGTACTAATAGAATCTTTGGTCGAAACCTCTGCATGAACCTGAGTTAGTGATAATGCTGCAAGTGCAACGATAGCTGTAATAATTTTTTTCATAATTTTTCCTTGATGTTTTTAAAGTCAGACAAACAGACTGGCTTAGTGCCGTACAATTTGCCAAAATAAGGGGCAATAAATGCCACCATAGTCGTATTAAAATTGTATAAATAAGGGAAGCTTACGAAAATATAGGAGGTTTTTGTATCTTTAGGAAGTATTCTTGTTTTAAGAGTTGGTGATCCAGGTCGATCTTCGTATCAAGACCCTGCACCTTGGTCATGTTTGTAAGCACTGAAAAGAAACGATCATCTTTTTTATCATCGATCTCCTCTGTCATTTCCATCGTCTCAGAAGACTCATACTCCACCAATACCTGCGGTGTTGTTTCATCCACGATGAAAGCCGCCTCCAAAGAGAGAGAAAACAGCGATAACAGCAATACGATCAATAAAGATTTCATTTTCATGGCAAGGATTATAATTCAAAGATTCATAAAATGTCAATAAGTATTTTATGCTTAATTTTCATAAATCAGCCCCGTTTAAAATAAGGATTGAGTTTCAAAAGCATAAGGTCTGAGAGCATATTTCCAAGCAGGGTCAAAAAAGCCGTCACCATCAGGATCCCCATAATTACCGGATAATCCCTGCTTAGTGCCGACATATAGAAAAGCTGTCCCATCCCCTCTATCCCGAAGATAGATTCAAGAATGACCGATCCCCCGATCAGTCCCGGAAGCGAAAGCCCAAGAAGGGTGATGATCGGGGGCATCAGATTAGGAAGCACATAATAACGCAGCAGCTGGCCGTCTTCCAACCCCCGTGCCTTGGCAAAGAAATAATAATCACTCTTAAGTATTTCCGTCACCAAAGAGCGTACATAGACAATCATCGAGCCCAAAGAGACAAAGACCATCACAAAAATAGGCAAAAACAGATGCCAGGCCATATCGGTATAATAGGCCACCCCCTCTTTTGGCTCTATGGAGTGTAAGCCGGCAATAGGAAACCATTCCAGTTTCACCGCCAGACCCAAGATCATCAAAAGTGCCAGATAAAAAGAAGGCATGGAGAAGGAGAACAAAGAGAGTTGACGGATCACGATATCGACCATACCGCCGCTCTTCATCGCTGCGATAATCCCCAGATAGATAGAGAGGATAAAAACAAAGATCATGGAGGTGATATTCATGATCAATGTAATGCCGATACGATCATTGACCATATCGATCACCTCCTGACCACTGACAAAAGAGACCCCGAAATTAAGCTGCAACAGGTTCTTCATCCAATCAATATATTGGATATGCAGGGGTTTATCCAGTCCATATACGGCCTTCAGATGAGCCAGGACTTCAGGGGTCATATTGGGATTAAGCTCTCCGGCAGAAAAGAAACTATTGGGAGCCGCATGAATGGCTCCAAAGGAGATCAACGAGATTAAAAAGAGCATAAAGGCCAAATAGCCCATTTTTCTGGCAAATAGTTTCATTTTCATCCCAAATCAAAGATAGGCAATTATACCAGAGTGTCCCTTTTTACTTCGAATTAGATATAATTCAGACACTATAAACCTTCCAATAAAGTCAGCCTATGAATCTAAAAGCCCAGCTCGAATCCGACAAGATCGTCCTTCCCGACACCTTCTATGAACATGTGCAGCGCTACACCGACCATCTTCTCAAATGGAACAAGATTCATAACCTTACCGGTGCGACCACCCCCGAGGAGGTAGCTGAGCATATTTATGATTCGGTCTTTCCCGTCAGTTTTCTTCCCAAGATCAACACCGCCCTTGATATCGGTACCGGTGCCGGTTTCCCGGGATTAATCCTGGCTATGGCCCTGCGTTCGACCAAGTTTACCCTGGTCGAACCTCTGGCCAAACGGGCGGGATTTCTACAGTTTATCAAGGCGGATCTGGGACTGGACAATGTGGAGGTGCTCAATAAGCGTATTGAGCAGGTTCCTCCGGTCGCCTATGACTTTATCACCTCCCGGGCCGTCACCGAGACCAATACCTTAATGGACTTTGCCCAACCCTTCATTTCCAAAGGCACCCTCCTGCTCTTTTTCAAGGGTGAACGGGTTTATGATGAGATTCAGGATGCGGAACATGTCAAGATCATCAAGACGAAAAAACGCCACTATCTCCTGATAGAACGCTAACAGGGAAACATCATGGCAGACCTGTTTGAAGAAAAATCCAAAGAGTGGGATAAAAACACCCTGGTACAACGACTCTCTACCCATATCGGAGAAGCAATCGTCAATGAACTGGAACTGGAAGCACAGATGCAGGTCATGGACTTTGGAGCCGGTACGGGACTGATTAGCGGTCATGTGGCTCCCCACGTCTGCAGTATCACCGCCGTGGATATTTCCGAGTCTATGCTTACCAAACTCATGGACAAAGAGGCCCTTAAAGGCAAGGTAACTCCCTGCTGTCAGGACATCCTTCGTGATCCTTTGCAAAAGCGTTTTGACCTGTTGATCAGTGCCATGGCCATGCATCATGTAGAAGATACCGACGCTATGATACGAGCCTTTGCCGATCATCTGAACGACGGGGCCTACATTGCCGTGGCTGACCTGGATAGCGAGGATGGAAGTTTTCACGGTGGTAACGATGAGGGAGTCTATCATTTGGGCTTTAAGCGAGATGAACTGGCCAAGCGTTTTGAAGCCAATGGCTTTGAATCCCTGCGTTTTATAACGGCACTTACCCTTGAGCGTGAAGGCAAGTCCTATCCGATCTTCTTACTGATCGCACAGAAAAAAGGGCGTTAAACTCCCCATAGCGTAAGCACCAACTCCCGGTTTCCCCCATGATCCCTATGTTCTCCCAGATAAATCCCCTGCCAGGTACCCAACGCCAATCTACCCTTGCTGACAGGAACCGTAATACTTGAGCCCAAGAGGGTGCTTTTGATATGTGCAGGCATATCATCTGCTCCCTCATAGGTGTGAATATAATAGGCCTTGTCATCAGCAAGATCACTGTAAAACGATTCCATATCATCAAGTACGGAAGGATCCGCATTCTCATTGATACTCAACGAGGCACTGGTATGCCGGATAAAAAGATTCATCATCCCTGTCTGTATAGGCTCCAGTGTATCCAGCGCCTTTTGTACCTCCCGGGTGATAATATGAAATCCCCGCGGGTATGCCCTTAGGTGCACGTACGTTTGCTGCATTATCATCTTTTTACCCCCGGCTTTATAATGTTGTGCTGAAATTATAGTGCAAACGCCGCCAAATCAAGAAAGCTTCATCCCTTAGCGCTATAATTGCGCCATAAAGGAAGCCCATGAACACACTGATAGACGAGATCCAAACCGCACTAAACACCAATGACAATGAGACAGAGTTTCTAGCGCATTTATGCCAGATATCCGATCTATGGCAACAAGATGTCCCCATCTCCATCCTTCATACTTCCTCACGAATGGAATCCACGGCAACACGCTCTTTTTTCAAAGAACAGCGACTCCTTAACGAGCAGGGAGAAACTCCCGGTCTATATACTCATTCCATGCTGGGCACTATCATGGAGCATGCTCCTGAAGCGATACGTCAGATGAAGCTTTCAGCCTTGCATCGTCGTCCGGCTGACACCTTAAGATATGAGGCCAAACGTCCCAAGGACAAATGGAAGAAGATCATAGATGTCGATCATATCAAGGCGAGTTTTGATTATGTCTATTTTGATGATACTGCGGACAAATGCTCCGTGGAATTTGAACTTCGCGAACTTATCCGAAGACGAAAAGAGGTACATGCGCTCAAGCCCGTCGGCTTTATCTGGATGGCAAGGGCTTCACAGGATGTCAGCGAGGTCTTTACACACTATTTTAAACGTCATTGGCGCCGCATAAATGACATCTACTATATCGGTTGGAGTCCAAGTCTTCAAGAGATTAATATGCGCTACTTCGTCTGTCCCCCTACTGCCAAATAGGTTCAGAACGCTTCTATACAGATCCTTTTTCTAAACCCTAGGCCTTCTTATCATCCGATAACTTTGGGAGGATAAGCTCAAAACAGGTATTTCCACCTTCACTGCTCACACCTAAACTTCCCTGCAGATGCTTTTCAATGATTGTCTTGGACATGTAAAGACCAAGACCGGTACCGATCTTCTCGTTTTTGGTGGAAAAATATGGATCAAATATCTTCTCGATAACCTCCTCGGGAATTCCTCCGCCGTTATCACAGATCAGAATCCTGACACTCTCCTCATCACTGTGTATATCCACATTGATACGACGATCTTGGGGAGTGTTTTCGACCAGGGCCTCCTTGGAGTTTTTCAAGATATTTAAAAAGACCTGTAATAATTCACGTGAATAGGTCTTGATATATCCCACCGGGTTTTCCTTGACGACGAGTTCAATGCTGTCATTTTCCAAACTTTTTCCGATAATACTGATAGCTTCCTCTAAGACCTCGTCGATCATGGTCTCTTCTTTGTCTCTGTTGGGACGAAAGAAATCCCTAAAATCGCCAATTGTCTTGGAAAGATACTGTGTCTGTACGGTAATACTCTCTGCCTGTTCACGTACCAACTCTTCCGTAATATTCTTAAACTCTGCACTGAGCAATAAATTATTCGCACCCATGGCAATAATACTGATAGGTTGTCGCCATTGATGGGCGATCATGGATATCATCTCGCCCATTGCGGCATGGCGTGATTGGGCGATCATCAGTTCCTCTTGCTCGTTTAATGCCTCTTGCAAACGTTTGAGTTCACTCACATCGGCATTCGTTCCGACCATACGAATCACTTTTCCATTCCTATCCCGCAAGACTTTTCCACGACCCAGGTTCCATATCCAATGGCCATCTTTGTGTCGTAGGCGATGCAGGTTTTCATATTTATCCGTTTTCCCTTCGAAATGATCATTGAGATCCTGCTTGGCTTGGGGCAGGTCATCAGGATGGACATTGTTTTCCCAGCTGGAAAAGTCGTTGGCAAGTTCATCCTCCTCATACCCCAGTAGTTTTTTCCATGTCATTGAAAAATAAACCGTATTATCCTCCAGGTTCCAATCCCAGAGTCCGTCTTCTGTACTTTCGAAGGCCAACTCCATACGCTCATTAAGACGATCATAGGAAGCTTCACTCTCTTTTAGGGCAGTCATCATGCTATTGAACTCACGGGAAAGCTGACTTATCTCCTGCGTTGTATTTTCGTCTGCACGGACATCCTTCTCCCCCTCCCTGATCCGTTTCATCATCTTGATCAAGTTCGTAAGTTGATCCGTCATCTTTCCTACTACAAAGACCGAAAACAACATCGCTGCCACAAGGGATACGAATGTAAAGACAAGCCCTTTGATCAACCGCTTATCGATATTGTCCTGACGGCTCTTTTGATTAATGCGTACATTCACCATCCCGATATGCCGTTGTCCGTCATGGACCATTCTGATAACTTCTATATACTCACGATTATCAACGAGCACTTTTTCATCGCGGGGATGATCATCTTTGGTACTCATCTCTTTTAGATATTCAACACGGACCTTATCCGAAATATACATGCCCACAAGCGACTGATCCGTATGTACCAGTATTTTCCCATCCATGTTGATGATGGCATGAAATTCCAAGTCCTCATATATTGCGAAATTCTCAGCGATCTCTTCCAGACCTATATAATCGTTTGCCAATAGCCAGACCTTACTCGCCGCAGCAAATGCCAAGCTGCGGTTGGAAGCCTGCTTAAGGCCTTGTTCATGTAAAAACTCCCGCTCTTCTTTGATCGTCATATAATTGAACGCAAGCAGTAATGTTGCCAATATACTCCCTACTCCAAAAACCAGTTGGTTACGAAAACTGTTTGGCCAAAGCGGACATAGGATTTTATTCATCATTTACCTCTATCCTTCGGACTTCTTCTTCAAACCGTCTAAGAAACTCTCTGACACTGATATAAACATTGTCCTCGGCTGCTTCGAAGCGACTCAGTTCCATACGCTTTAAAATAGCTTTTCCCCGTTCGTGAGTATGCAATGAAAAAACAATGCTGCCAACCTGATCGACAAGTGCTTGGGGTACATCATTACGCACCACCAGTCCGTTGTTTGGCAATGAAGTCGTTTCCCATTTGACCATGACTTCCTCAGCGACCTCCGGACGTTCTTTTATAAATGCATGCCAGGGTGGTGGCCATGTCGCCGCCGCTGCGGATTTTTTTAGATACACATTGACAATCGAGGATTCCTGAGATCCGACATAACTATTATGAATATCCTTGTTCACATCAATACCATGTTGCTGCAGATACCATTGGGGCAGCATGGTAGCAGCAAGAGCAGTCGGAGCCGGATAACTCACCGTCTTTCCTTTTAAATCCTCGACATGTTCTATACCGCTGTCTTTTCGCACAAGAATAATTCCCCGAAATTTCTCGTCATCCCCCATCTTTCCGAAAACACGGTATCCCCTCTGTATGGAGACAACTGTCTGGTAAGGATTGGGTAAGGCAAAATGGAAATAGCCTGAAAACAGTTTTTTATTATACACCGCATAATTTCTGGAAGCTTCCAAACGAAGCTCACTATCCTGCAGATGTTCATTGATAAAATCCACCAAGGGCTGGTAGACTTGAAACAAACGGCTGGGATTATGTAAGGGATGGACCCCCAAGACATATTCTTTTTTCTTTTTCACCGGTGGCGTTTCAGAGTACCTTGGCTCATATTTGTCGAGCTCTTCGTTTGTTTGTTGACATCCTGATAAGAGGATAAGTATCAGCAACAATACAACATGCACCCGATACGATCTCATCTCATAACCTTCATTACATACTTAGTATATCTTCCCCTGTACGCAGACGTACTGATAAGCAATCATTGCATATAGTGTATCATAAATAGGCTCCATCGGATATCGGGATATTCCAGATATATTCTTTCTATTATGCTATTGCAAGCCCATCTCCGATATAATTCCACCATAAAATCAAAGGTCCGACGTGAAAAAAAACTTCAGTTTCAGCCAAGCTAATAAACATCCCGATCGTGTCATCGAGTCAATAAAATATGATATTCGCCGGTATCTCAAACGTGAGCGTAAGAAAAAACTTCCTGATGACGCCGCTTTCTGGGAGTTTAAGTGTAAATTCGGGAAAAATGAGCAGGAAGCTGAAGCAATAAAAGCCTCCGACATCATTAGCTCGATTGATGCAGCAAATGCCCAGGGATGGGATGGTTTTTATATAGAGGTCCTCGCGAAACCCTCGGAGAAAAAACGTTCAAATCCTCCTGAAAAAAGTTAATTTTTTTTCTAAAGTCAATTTTGAACTTTACTAATATAGTATAACCCATCAATAGGGCATTCTTACGAGGTATTTTTTGTTTCATTCTTTTTTACATGAGCGTCTGGGTATCGACCGGTATGACAAGTCTTATAGACAAGCTTTTTTACTTCTGTCCATTATCTATCTCGCTACTTTTGTCATCAGCTTTTATATCATTTACAACCTGGTATACACCAAGCTATATTATATTATTGCACTGGAAGTCATCAGCCTCCTGGTCATCTACTTAAGTTGGTACTTTCTGGTAAGAAGACATAATATTTCCCTCTCTGCCAACCTCCTGCTCTTCACCGTCGCTATGCTTACCTTCTTGTTTATACTTGATCAACAACATACCGACTATGCCTTTGCTCAGGCGGTGATGTTTCCGCCCCTGGCGATCTACCTTAAAGGCTTACGTACCGGCACCTATATCAGTCTGACCTATATCCTGAGCATTCTTGGTATCGCTTTTTTTGGGATGGAACATTATGAGGCAATGGTCTTTACCACTACCTCCTTTACCAATCTTGCCTTTACCTATGCAGTCGTCATTGTACTGATATACTATTTTGAACTCAGTCGAGTCGAGGCCTTTGAGATCATCCATACTTCCCACCAGAAACTTGTGGACTATCAAGACAACCTTGAACAAAAAGTCCAAGAAGCCATTCAACTCAAACAAGAGCATGAAAAACTCCTGATACAGCAATCCAAAATGGCTACTATGGGAGAGATGGTCGCTTCAATTTCTCACCAATGGAAGCAGCCTTTACAAACCAGTACCTCTATCATCACGGCAGCAAAAGTCCGGCATGAACTGGGCAAGGAAGTGGCCCTGGAAGAACTCTTTGAAGAGCTCACCAAACAGATCAGATATATGGACCGGACCATTGTCGACTTCACCCGTTTCCTAAAACCCGACCGAACCAAGGAGTTCTTCTCTTTGAATGAGGCGATTAATGATGCCCACACTCTGTTAGACCATCAATTGAAACAAAGAAACATCGCACTTATCAACACCGTAAAAGACGCAGAAATTCTTATCGAAGGATATCAAAGCGAGTTCTCTCAGGCACTTTTGAACATCCTCTCCAATGCCATAGATTCGATCACAGCACATATCGAAGCGGGTAAACGCTCTTCCATAGAAGGGAAAATCACCATCAAGGCCACTTTTAATAACAACTATCTGCTCCTATGCATTCTTGATAACGGAACAGGTATCCCCGAGGAAGATCAGGAGAAGATATTTCAACCCTATACAAGCGGCAAAGGCGAGTATGGGACAGGGCTTGGCCTCTATATGGCCAAGATCATCATCGATGCACATGGCGGAAAGATCACTACCTACAATACCGAGGAAGGCGCCTGCTTTGAACTTGGACTGAGTGCCATCAAAAAACATACCTGAGACATCCCTGTCAATTAAAATTTGCTATAATGACTTCCAAATTCTCCGGGGGTATTTATATGATGATTAGATATGCGACATTTCGTTTATTCATGCTACTGTCTCTTCCCATGATCCTTCTGTCCAATACAGAAGTCACGGTAGATCTGAATGATGGGAAGAAAACCACACTCTATACCGGCAGCTATGCATTGGTTATAGGCGTCAGTGACTATACGACCGAGTGGCCTGATCTAGAGGGTGTAAAGGAAGATACCCAGGCAGTGAAAGAGGCTCTGGAAAAAAAACAGTTTCATGTGACGACGGTACTTGATCCAAATGATACGCAATTAAGTGCGGCCTTTGAAGACTTCATCCAAAAATACGGAAGCAATTATGAAAACCGCCTTCTGTTCTATTTTGCAGGTCATGGATATACACTCAAACCCAAATACGGAGGGGACCATTTAGGATACATCATTCCGACAAATGCGCCACATCCTCTCAAAAAACCGGGGGAGTTCAAAAACCGTGCCCTCAGTCTGCAAAGAATCGAGGAATATGCTCTAAACATCGATGCCAAACATGCCATCTTTCTGTTTGACAGCTGTTTTTCCGGATCGATCTTCTCGGTGACCAGAGCACTTCCGGAGAACATCTCCTATAAGACATCCAAGCCGGTGCGTATGTTTATCTCTTCAGGGACGGAAAACGAAAAGGTGCCGGACAAAAGTATATTCCGACGCCAGTTCATCTCCGCTCTTGAAGGGGAGGGAGACCTGAACAAAGATGGCTATATCACAGGAAGTGAACTCAGCAGCTTCTTGCAAGACAGTGTCGTCAACTATTCAAAAAATGCCCAGCATCCGCAGTATGGAAAGATACGAAACCCCAATCTGGACAAGGGTGACTTCATCTTCTTAAGCGGCATAACCCCTGCTCAGACAAGACCTCAACCGGTAGCTCCTCAAAGCGGAATGGTCAGTGTTACCCGTGGTCTGGATGAAAACAGTTCCGAGATGGAAGCAGTGACCTTTGATGAGAATGAGAACTGGGGGATGCCAAAGGGTGTTGCTACCGATGGTGAGGAAGCCACATGGGCCCTCGTCAAAGACTCCGTCAATAAACTTGAACTCAAAAGCTTCGCCAACCATTTTCCAAATGGCAAATATCATACCATAGCACTGCAGACAATCAAGGACATAGAGAATAACAACACTGCCAACAGGGCATGGAATCCCTGTACACGATGGCCATGTAGCAGTAGCTGTCAAAATCCTTTTAAACCCAGAAAATGCTATGAACGACGTCGTGTATATAAACTGCCCAACAGAAATACAACAGGCCGTTATGTTCCGCCCAAACGTCAACTCAAACACCTTCCACCAAAACGTAAACGTCCAAAATGTCAACCCGGTGTCTATTATGCGATCGCCTGTGAGCCTATTCGCTTAACACCCGGCGGATTTGGATACAAACCGACTACCTATACCCCACCGAAGAAGCAATATAAATTAAGTCAGACGGCTCCGATCAAGACCATTGATTTTTCAAAATACTATAAGTGGAAGCTCAACACGAAAAAGACCAAAAACGGTACAGTGCAATATTGGACCAATGGCGGTAGTAGTAACAGTTCTCAAAACTACTACAACAATATAAACAAAAAGACCAACTATTATACGCCGCGTTATGTACATAATGTTCCTATCATGAAGCAATACAAGCTCAACAGAGTCTATACGCCGCCGGGGAAGAACTATTATTACAACCGTAACAAATATTACCGAAACCGTTACCATACGACTTCAAGATATAACTTCAATAAACGCTACTCATACCCTAGACGATACAGAGGGCTGGGTGATAAAGAGGTCAGTCTGCAAGAGGTTGAGAAAAAGTTCTGGGAACAACTCCGGGATTCAAAGGCTCCCGAAGACTTCAACCTGTTTTTAAACACATTCCCAAAAGGCCAATATGCTCTGGCTGCGAACATCATGCTCTCACGCACCCTGGATGATGTATGGAATGATCTTAAAGCAATCGACGAGAAAGCAGATCTTGTTGCCGATGAAAGAGAAAAAGCCAAACTGGCCCGTAAAGAGCAGAAAAAGACTCTCAGTTTTGCCCAGATGAAACAGCAAGA
The DNA here is from genome assembly GCA_041562075.1 of Sulfurimonadaceae bacterium. Taxonomy (GTDB): domain Bacteria; phylum Campylobacterota; class Campylobacteria; order Campylobacterales; family Sulfurimonadaceae. Next base: position 14,323 of record JBFEYO010000016.1, read on the forward strand.
AGCTGACGCCTTTGAGGCATTCAAAAAAGGAGAAGCAACAGCCAAAGAAGAGGCGCAAGAGGTGCCAGAAGAAGAACCTGTCCACCCCTATGAAGAGATCCTCACAGAGCTGATGCAGCAACTTGAAGCCTATGCAAAAATCCGCAATGAGATCGCCCAGGCAGGCTATGACGGAGTGAAAGACGATGAGAGCCTCGAAAACGATATCCAAAACGGATTTAAGCAGCTGATGGTACTATCGGATGTGATTCACCTCATGAATAAATACCAATATGCTCTTACGCTCAAAGAAGATAAAAGCATTGTCGATGAATGGAAGCTGGATGATGCCTATTATATGAAAAAGCTCTCCACTGAAGCCCTCAAGGCCAATGATGAAAAGACACGTGGTTTCTTAGGAGACCTCCTGCTTATACTTGCAGAGGGCTTTATCGCAAAAATGCAACGATAGGGGATTAGAGCTTTTGAAACACCAGGTTTTTCAAAGCTCTTTCGCTCTCTTTGCTGGGAAAGCTCTCCAGGTTATCCAAACGTTTTACAAAGCTAAAACTCGGTGCCTGCTCACTGAAAAGATCACGGATGAATTGTGAATCCAGATTCGGAGCATTCAGGCACGAGAGAACGGTACATTCCTCGCAAGCCAGCTCTTCGAGTCGACGAATGATCTTGGCATAATCCTTGGTAGCCGCAAAACTTCCGCGCTGAAAACTCGGTGGATCGATAATAATAAGATCATAAGGCCCTGCCTTTTTTATACGGGCAAAGGATTTGAGGATATTATAAGGCATATACCGTGTTCCCTTGATCTGCAGATCATTGATGCGATGATTCTCTCTTCCCGTCTCCAGCACCTTCTTACTCATATCCACATTAACTACCGACGATGCCCCTCCCGCGTAAGCAGCCACTGAAAAGGCACAGGTATAGGAGAAAAGATTCAATACCTTCTTCCCCTTGGCATGTTCCCGGACAAACTCCCGGCCACGCTTCATATCGGCGAAAAAACCATTATTCTGATTATCCAGAAGGTTCAATCGAAACTTCAAGCCATTCTCTATGGCGTAGAGTGTTTCACTCAAGGTTCCATAGATCACCTCAGAGGGTGCCTTGGGAAGGTAGCGACGCTGCAGTACCACGGCGTTATACTCACCCCTCTCATACAGCTCTTTAAACAGCAGTTCCAACTGCTTTTCACGTGTTTCGTCTATCGCATCAAAATAGGCTACCGACAAGGTAGTGTCAATGGAGTCGATACATAAAAACTCCCAGCCCTCATAACAGCCGCCACGCCCGTGAAAGAGGCGTATAAACTCTTCGTTCTTGTCCTGCACCCTGGGCAGTAGATCCGATCGCAGATTCTCAATAGTATACATAAGGCGTATTGTACAAAAAAGAGCTTATATCTATAGGAATGCTGAAAATGAAACATTGCACTGTCTTCTTAATGGGGGCTTATTACAGAGTGAAGTATACTAAGCAAAAGGGCGTATGATGAGTATACACTTACATAAGAGTAAAGATCAGCAACAGATCGAGTCACTTTTTTCGGGGGCATTTACGGAGAATAAGCCTATCCCCTTTCCGGATCAGTATGGTACACAGGCCTATTCCAACCTCTTCTACTGGGCCCATCTCATTGCCCATGAGACCTCTGAGTTCCCCCTGCATCCCCATAGGGGGTTTGAGATCCTGACCTTTGTCTTCAAGGGAAAAGTCGAACATTATGACACTGCATCAGGGGTCTACACTCCCCTGGAGAAAGGAGATGTCCAGGTGATCCGGGCCGGTTCGGGGGTCGAACATTCCGAGCGTATCCATCAAGGTACGGAACTCTTCCAGATCTGGTTTGATCCGGACTTTTCCCTCTCCCTCAAGCAGGAAGCAGGCTATAAAGATTATGCCAGGGAGGAGTTCATCCCCCGTGAGGTCCAGGGAGTGGAAGAGACCCCTTATCTCTATCCTGATGGTCCTCTCAAGATGCAAACACCCCTTATAGCTATTCACAAGATGCAGTTTAATCCGGGAAGCTACACCAGGGCTCTTGATCCTGGGGGAATCTACTCCTGCTATCTACTCGAAGGAGCGCTTCACCTTGATCAGCAAGCGATGCACAAGGATGATTTTTGCATTATCCGTGAACAAAAAGAGCTTAAGATCGAAGTGGCTGAAGCTTCTCTCCTTTTTGTGATCAAGACCCCTGCCCTTGTGCCTTATGCCTGCTTCAAACAGAGATATACTTCTTTAGCAGGGTTGTAAGAGTATCTGCCTGAACCGGCTTGCTTAGGTAGTCATCAAAACCATAGGAGAGGTACTCCTCTTTTTCATCGTTCAGGGCATTTGCCGTCAAGGCGATGATTGTAGCCTCGGGATACCTGCTTTTGATCTTTTGCATCGCCTCGATACCATTCATCCTCGGCATATTAATATCCATCAATACCAGGGCATACCGCTTATCATACAGGCCAAAGGCTTCCTGACCATCATTTGCCAGACGTACTCTGAGGTTCATCTCCTCAAGCATCAACTTCATCAAGGTCTGATTAGTCTTGTTATCATCCGCGACCAGAATATCCTCTGCACTAAAACGGACCTCTTCCAGCACCTCTTCTTTAGCCTCCTGGAGCTCTGCACAGATCTTTGCCCTGATGGTGAAGAAAAAGGTGCTTCCCTCCCCTTTGACACTGATGACCTTCAACTCACCGCCGAACAACATGGCCAGGCGAGACGAGATAGCAAGACCAAGACCTGTTCCACCATATTCACGGGTCGTTGAACTGTCCGCCTGCTGAAAACTCTCAAAAATCACCTTCTGTTTATCCTGTGATATCCCTATTCCTCTGTCACTCACTTCCAGATAGATATTTGGCCGTTTGTATTCTGCCCTAAACTCTATCTCTTTCCCCTCAGGCGTAAACTTGATAGCATTGGAGAACAGATTGTTAAGGATCTGAGTCAATCGCAGCAAGTCCGTCTCTATACACGCCGGAAGAGTCGGATCAATAAAAATACTTAAGGTAATATTCTTTTGCGAGCACAGGGGCTTGAATAGTGATGCCAGCTTCTCCAGCTCCTTACCCAGATCACAGGGAGAATGTTCCAGTTGCAGATTTCCTGAAGTGATCTTGCTGAAATCCAGAATATCATTAATCACCCCCAAGAGCAGATTGGAAGATTGGTTGATCACCGCCAATTTCTCGCGCTTTTGTTCGTCCTTCTCCTCCTTCTTCAGCAAAGAGATATACCCCATGATCGCATTAAGCGGAGTGCGGATCTCATGGGACATCGTAGACAGAAACATACTCTTAGCTGCACTGGCTTCTTCAGCCTCCTTCGCCTTAAGCTCAAGGTCTTCAATCAATGAAAGATTCTTATAACGCAACAACAGGGTCTGCTCAAAATTGCGACTCGTATTCCAGGCCGTGACAGAAACAATCAAGAGATAGAGTATAAGGGCAAACGCCATCAAAAAGGAGTCCTTGCCTCCCTCCATCGCAAGTACGATAATAAAAGGGATCACCATAATCCAGACAAAAAGAGCATATACACGGTATAAATAAGCCGTGCTTCCGGTCGCACCGGCGGAGAGACCGGCGATACAAAACAACAACAGCAATTGATGTTCACTCTGGGAAGGATAGATATAGAAACTGCTCGAAGCCCATAACAGTGCTGATATCACAATTCCGACAATCAACACGTTTGTATACCAGCTCAAGTTCGCTTTTTGTTCCTTTTCTCTTTTGAAAAGAAACACAGTGAATAGTCTCATCGTAGATGCTACAATCATCAACCCATACCAGATATACAGGTTCTGAGCAGGTACATCCCCCTCCAGGGCAAGAACAAGTAAGATCCCCAATATCAAGGATGCAAAAATCCCCTTTGGCAGTTCGGCATATAAAAAGACAAGTTTTTGATGACGTATATCTTCTGCTAAATTTTTATCATTCATGGCTTATTTTAGCATACTTCGAAGCGTAGTTACTCTTCAATACCTATGAAGACTGGCTGACCAACCGGTGAGCAAGGCAGGTAGGGTATTCCCGTTCCTCACACAACTGCTGTGCCTGAGCGCTCAACTGCTTTTCATCCAGAGCAAGCATATCTTTAAAGGCCCGCTTGCCTGCAACTCCGGCATCAACATATCCCAATTCGATAAGCTTTTCCGTGATCATATCTGCCATACTCAAGACTGAAGAGGCTTTGACGATCTCACAACGGGCATAATTCTCCTTCTCAAAGGAGACATCCGCTGCACGAAGGCTCTCATCCAGTCCCGGAATCTGCTGTGCCCCATAAAGAGGCTTGGAGACGGTCTTTGCCCCGTGAAAAGCGGGAATAAACTGAGAAAGGTGCTCGATGGCCAACTGGGAACGGGTCTTGATATCAACGGGTTTCCATGCCTTGTCGATCTTATGAATAAACTTCTGCTGAAGTCTGGGGTGAGCACTGCTAGGTGAGCTTTTAACCAGCCCCTCATCAAAAAGGGTGATCTCCTTGGTCATACCATGCAGCTGAAAATACCCTCCCGGATAGGGCGTGAACTGCGCCATTCCCCGTGGTGTTCCGCGCTCCCCGTAAAAGATCACCTCCGGCCAGGTCACCCCCTTGCTCTCTTCCCACTGACTGACATAAGCCGCCTTGAACTCCACAAAACGCTCCCGCTTGTAACCGATCATATCATCCAGACGTCCCGTCCTGAAACCTGCGGCATTGATCAGGAAATCAAAACTCTCTCTGGAAACGTCCTCTCCCTCTTTGGCATCAATGCACCAAGCCTTTGAATCACAGTTTTGAAAAATATTGACCACTTCATGGTTCAGTAAAATACGGGCATTTTTCTTATCTTCAAGACAAAGACTGACACTGGCTGCAAGCCGAAAAAGGTTGATGCCATACTCCTGGACCATCACCAAGGGGAACTGTACCTTATCCAGATCGACCTGCTTGACGACAGGGATCATCCACTCCTGCAGTGTCTTGGGCATCTTTACGATCTCGCGTTCTTTTAAGGCCAGTAGCTCCTCTTTCTCAAAGACCTGGAAATACTCATCACATTCCCCGAGCACCTTATTGGCAGGATCTTCCGCTACAAGCTTGCTGTACTCACTGCGAAGCAGCTTTAATCGCTTAAAAAGTTCCTGAGGACTTCCCGGGTCATCCACCGGTACCGCGATCACTGTCGGACGATAATCAATGGCATCGGGATAAAACCGTACCAGATCGATCGACTCACGCAAAAGGGTCACACACTGTTCATCGGATATCTCCCGATAAAGATTCCCTCCCGCATGCAGATGACAGATCGGAGGCCCGTTGACCAGACTGGGACCCTTTTCAAAAAGCGTTACATCCACACCGATTTCACTGAGATAAAGAGCTACGGTCGAGCCGGCGATACCACCGCCGACAACTGCCACCCTTGCTTGTTTTGACATCGTTTTGACCTACTTCTGAAAATAATTCAAGATTTCCCCAAAATCATTCACCACATAATCGGGTTCATAGACACTGATCTCTTCACCATAATTATACCCATAGCTGACACCGATGCTGTGCATCTTGGCCGCCTTTGCAGCAAGAAGATCATTTTTGGAATCTCCGATCATCACACATTCATCCACCCCCAGTCCCAGACTTTTACAGGCATGTTCCAAGGGCATAGGGTCGGGCTTTTTTTTGCTCAGACTGTCGCCTCCGATGATCAGTTCAAAATATGCCTTCATCCCCAGTCCCTCCAATAAGGGTGGGACAAAACCATGGGGCTTATTCGTCACAATCGCCATCCTATAGCCTCTTTTTGCTAATGCTTCCAGGGTCTCAAGCACCTTGTCGTACGTCCGTGTATCCTCACATAGATGCTCTTTATAGGCTTTTAAAAACCGATCCAGCGCCTCTTGAAAAAGGGCTTCATCGATATTATCATCTACATCCACACTGCCGCTCAGCCCGCGTTTGACCAGTGTCTGTGCTCCATTTCCCACCCAATAACGGATCTCATCTTCACTAAAAGGAGTCCGGCCAATCTCTTCAAGCATCTGGTTCAATGCCACCGCAAGATCAGGTACACTGTCGATCAAGGTCCCGTCTAAATCAAATAAAATCGCTTTTTTAGCTTCAAATCCCACACTTTAACCTTATAGATAATAATCACTATTCTTCGGTGGAACTATACCCTCTTTATCTAAAACTCCTTTTTACGGGATGCATCGATTTGAAAACTTAAACTCCCTCTAAACAAAGTAATTTCACTCCCCTGAGTCCTCCTGAGAAAAGTCAGCTATAATCACACTATCAAAAGACAAAGGTCTACCATGTCCACCCTTCCCACCCTCTTAGAACAGTTTCGTTCCTTTAATCTTGAAAATAACTACGACAGCCTTGATACAGCCATAGAGTATTTTTGCGTATTCGGAGGTATGGGCTGGGATATAGATACTTCCAGACCGCTGGATGAGATCATTCAAAGCAAACTTCTGGATAATTACCGTTATATTCACGGGGACATTACAAAAATCACCCAATCCAATAAACTCTACCATGCGCTGCTTACAGCCCTGGCGACCGGTGACGGAAGAGAACATTCTGCCTTTAAAAAAGCCCGTGTAAGCAGGCAGGAAGGTGAAGAAGCCATAGACTTTCTGGAAGACAATGAACTGCTCTGGAGGGAAAAACCCCAGGCCCGCCCCCTGGATGAAGAGGAAGAGGTCTCGGATAAAATGCATTTCACCCTTCCCTTTATGCGTTTTTGGTTTGCCTGTATCTCTCCCTATTACAAAGGCATCAAGGAGGGAGACTACGAAGAGTTCTTCAAGGCCTGGCAGCATAGAAAGTCCGAATTTTCCCAGGCCATCTACGATAAACTTGTGAAAGAACTCATCAAGCTTGGTTTCCAAGAAGACCCTGTGGCAAAAATTGGTTCATACTGGGACAAACACCATCAAATCGACATCCTGGCCAAGACCCGTTCGGGCAAAGTCATTGCCGGTACCTGCAGGTTTTCTCAAAGCAAAATGAAAAAATCCGAACTCAACAAACTAAAACAAGACTGCCTGGAAGCCGAGTTGCAAGCAGATATATTCGTGCTCTTTTCTTCCAAAGGTTTCTCCAGTGAACTTAAAAACATCAAAGGTACAGACCTCAAGCTCTTTACTCAAAAAAACCTGAACCTGCTACTGGAAAACCTGGGGGATTCTGATCGTATCACCTATACCAACAAACGATATTAATCGATTCAAAGCCAAGTGTTTCATGGTATAATCAAACTATGAAGACGATCCTTACCCTTAATCTTTTCTTGATCCTACTGTGCAGTAATTCTTTATTTGCACAGGAAAATGAGCTTGAACCGGTCAGTATACAGTTCAAATGGTTCTATCAGTATCAGTTCGCCGGATTTATTATGGCCAAGGAGAAAGGGTTTTATGAGCGTGAAGGACTGGATGTCACCCTCAAAGAACGTGATCCCACTCTCAATAATATCATGCAGGTCATTAATGGCGATTCCCAGTACGGCCTGGCAGACTCGGTCATCTTCCGTTATCGTGCACAGGGTCACCCCGTCAAAGTGATAGCAAGTATCTTTCAGCATAACCCCCTGGTCCTTATTTCCAAAAAAGGAAGCGGTATACTCAGCCCCTTTGAGATGAAAGGCAAACGTATCGCCTATCAGGAAGGACTCGATGACAGCGTTATCAACAGTCTTTTTAAATTTGGAAACCTCAAACAGAGTGATGTCATCAAATTTCCCATGGACTTTAGTCATATGGAGTTTGTTAATGGTGATGTTGATATCACCGAAGCCTATCTCAGTATAGAGCCCTATTGGATGAAGACAAAATACGGGGTAGAAGTCAATATCATCGATCCAAAAAATTACGGCATTGACCTATACGGAGACCTGTTGTTTACCACTGAAAAGGAGATAAAAAAACATCCTGATCGTGTGGCTGCCATAAGAAAAGCCACTCTGGAAGGTTGGCAGTATGCACTTGAACACAAGGAAGAGACGATCCGGACCATTCTAAAAAAATATAATACAAGGGATCTTGACCATGACAGACTCTCTTATGAAGCCGACATCACCAAAAACCTGATTGCCGCCAACTATATCCCTCTTGGAGAGGTGCGCCAGGAGCGTTTTAAGATCCTCATTCCCCTATACATGAACAAGGGCATCCCTCAGGAAAGTCTGAACAAGGCTATTGATCAACTGATCTACAATCCCAATCGCACTTCCTTTCTACTTCAAAAATATTTGTATCCCATTGTTGTGATCTCTATGCTACTGCTTATATTGATCCTCTTACTTGTCTTTTATAACAACCGACTTTCGCATTTGGTTAAACAACGTACCAAGGAACTCGAACAGGCCACATTAGAAGCAGAACTGGCATCTGAATCAAAATCTGCCTTCTTAGCCAATATGAGTCATGAGATTCGTACCCCGATGAATGCTATTTTGGGTTTTGTCGAGCAACTTTCCAAACATGAAAAAGATCCGGAACGCCAAAAGATGTTTAAGACAATAGAGACCTCTTCGCAGGCCCTGTTGACAGTGATCAACGATGTTTTGGACATCTCCAAACTCCAGAGCGGAAAGATGACAATCAATCCCCAGGAATGTGACCTGCACAAACTGTTTTTAGAATTGGAAGAGCTTTTTTATATCACCTGTGAGAAAAAACAGATCACCTTTAGACTTACCCTCACAGAGGATCTCCCAAAATGTGCCCTCCTGGATGACATACGTCTGAAGCAGGTAATCACCAACCTCCTTAGTAATGCTATCAAGTTCACCCCTGAACACGGGAATGTCCGACTGGATGCTATGTATGATGAAGAACAGCAGTCCATCTATATCTTCGTCGCAGATGACGGTGTCGGTATTGCGAAGGAAAATATTGACAAGATCTTTAATGTCTTCGAACAGGAGGATGCTTCTACCACAAGACGTTTTGGCGGGACGGGGCTCGGCCTCACCATCAGCAAACAGCTCATAGAGATGATGGAAGGAGAAATCGATGTCAGCAGTACCGAAGGAGACGGCAGCCGTTTCCTGATACGCCTTCCCTATCATCCCTGTAGCCTTGCGAAAAATGATGATTCATTCAACGACCCTCAAGAAACTCAAGCGCTGCAAGGACATATTCTTATCGTCGAGGACAATCTTACCAACCAGATGCTTTTGCGTATGATTTTAGATGATATTGGCCTTAGCTATGAGATAGCCAATAATGGCCAAGAAGCCCTTGATCATTTTAGTAATGATCCCCGCTATGACCTCATACTTATGGATGAGAATATGCCTGTAATGAATGGTATTGAAGCCGTCAAGGCTATACGATCCATTGAGAAGGAGAAGGAACTTGCACAGACACCTATCATCGCTGTTACCGCAAACGCCCTCAGCGGTGACAAGGAACGTTTTGTTCAGGCGGGTATGAACGACTATCTGGCCAAACCCTATAATGAAAAAAGTATTACCGCTATTATCTCAAAACATCTGCGTTAGGAGTACCTATGGAAGCCTTTGACCCCCTGAAATACAAAGCTATGGTCCAGTCTTATCAAGAGAAGGATGATCCCCTTGGATGGTTTGACTCTATCTATACAAATGCCAGGGGAGACTATACCAAAGTCTTCTGGGCAGACCTTGAGGCAAGTCCCTATCTTCTGCAATGGCTAAAGGAGTGTTCTCCTCTAACAGAAGATAAACGGGCAATCGTCATAGGCTGCGGAGTAGGAGATGATGCCGAAGCCATAAGTGATGCAGGTTACAGTGTAGTCGCCTTTGATATCTCCCCGGAAGCAATACGCCTGTGCAAAGAGCGCTACCCTGAAACCAGGGTTGAGTATCGTGTCGCCAACCTCTTTGATTATCCGGCAGAATGGAGAGAAGCCTTTGATCTTATCTATGAATGTAACACGATCCAGGTACTTCCGGGAAAATATAGAGAGCAGGCCCGAGATGCAATGATCTCTTTGATGGCTGATTCTGCACATATTCTTGTCTCATGCCGAAGCCGATTAAAAGGAGAGCAGGAGGATGACGTTCCTCTTCCCCTGGACAAAGATGAGATCGATGGTTTTCAAAAATGCGGACTAAGTGAAGAGAGCTTTCTTGCCTATGATGACACCCAGGACCCTCCGGTACCTCACTTTTTTGCCTGCTACCGTAAGCCATGACGTCTATACAACGCGCCAAGATCAGACAGGTCATTCAGGAACAGATGGATTCACTCACACAGACCATTGCCGAACTCGAACCGATGTGTACCCCCATTTCTCCCGAATGTGCCCTGGGAGATCTTGCCCGTTTTGAACTGATGCATGATCAGCAGGCTTATGAGAAGATGCTCTTTCAATCCAAAAAGCGCTACCAGGCCCTCAAGCATGCCCTTTCTAACATTGACAAAAGCGACTTTGCTCATTGCAAAGCGTGTGATGAACCTATCGGATTCGAGCGTCTGCTTCTGTTACCTGAGAGTAGACTGTGCATCTCCTGCGCCAATATGCTTAATCAATAAACTCGATGATATCCTCAAAGGGTTCACGCTGTTGCTCTGATTGCTCATTGATGCGATATCCAAAAGGCAGCAGCATCGCCACCTGGAACTTGGAAGTATCCAGGTCCAGTATCTCCTCTACCTGAGTCTTGTCAAAACCCTCTATCGGACAGGAATCGATCCCGATATAAGCCGCTGCCGTCATCATATTTCCTGCTGCGATATAACTCTGCCGTGCTGTCCAGCTGTAGATATTTTCATCGCTGCTTAGCGTCTGCTCCAGATGACTGGCATAGATATCCAGATAAAATTCCAGTGTTTCCTGAGGCATCTGACGTCGCATAAAACGCTGCTTGGGGATACCGGTCTGAGGTTTTACACTGTCTATCCCCGCCAGAATGACCACGAGATGTGAACAGGACGTGATCTGTACCTGATCCCAGCAGGCAGGTCGGAGTTTCGCCTTGAGTTCTTCATTCGTAATGACCAAAAACTTCCAGGCCTCCATCCCAAAGGATGAGGGAGACTTTCGTCCCGCTTCCAACACAAACCTCATCTGCTCATCAGGGATCTTTTTACTATCATCAAACACTTTACAAGCATGTCTGAAATCCATTGCTTTCATAAAATCATTGTACATTACTTTCCTTTTTCCGGTAGATTTATGCTTTTTGGAGGATCTGTGAAATAACATCCGCCGTATAGGTCTGTGAGAGCCCCCACAGTTTTCCAAGTTCATGGGCATTCTCTGCCAGATCCTCTATAGCACTTTGGGGTATACCCGCCTGCTGAAGTGTCACAGGGGCTCCAATCGCCTTGAACCATGACTCCAAAGCGGCAATACCTTCATCCGCACCTTGCAGCCCAAAAACTTCTTGGGCAAAACGCTGAAACATTGGCAAGTTCTGTTCTTTGTACCATTTCATCCATGCCGGGATCACCACTGCAAGACCGGCACCGTGAGCAACGTTAAACAGGGCTGAGAGCGCATGTTCGATCATATGATTGGGGAAGTTCCCCCCATCGGTTCCCGCCGGGGTCAATCCATTCAATGCCTGTATCGTCACCCAGGCAAACTCTCCCCGTGCTTCATAGTTGTGCGGCTCTTTGATCAGGATCTCTGTGGTCTCCATAATGGATTTGATAATCGCCTCAACAATACGGGCATTAAAGTTGGGATGGGTCGATGCCGTAAAATAGACCTCGATACAGTGTGCGATCGCATCTACTGCCGAATAGGCAAGATACTCCTTGGGTACACTGGCCATCAGTTCCGGATTGATAACCGAAAGTTTTGGATAGATATGCGCAGACTGGATGGAGTATTTCTGCTTGGTCTCATCCTTCATCACCACC
>JBFEYO010000017.1:0-25895 GCA_041562075.1 Sulfurimonadaceae bacterium
ATGAGTATAACGCGCTCTGGCTGAAAAATCTATTTTCTAAGAGCATTTTGGATATTATTAGAGCAATTTAAACGCATAAGGCTGTCTGTTTGGAAAACATTCCTCATATTCCCGTACTCTACCGTGAGGTAGAAGCGACTTTCAAAGATATCACTGAGGGGACGATCATTGATTGTACCATGGGATATGCAGGGCACAGTTCATTGATCCTGCAGACAAACCCTCATATACGTTTGATCGGGATTGACCAGGATCAAACAGCGATAGACTTTTCCACACGACGGCTTGAACCCTACAAAGATCGGGTAAGCATCAAGAAAGGACGTTTCTCGGAAATGGCTGCTGAAGTTTTTTCCGAAGAGAACCGCAGTGAGATCAAAGGGCTGCTTGCAGATATCGGTGTCTCCTCATTGCAGTTGGATGAGCTTGGACGGGGGTTCAGTTTTGAGAGTGATACCCTGGATATGCGTATGGACCCCTCCAGAGATTTCTCAGCGGCTGATGTCGTGAATACCTATGATCAACAGGCATTGGAACGTATCTTCTTCGAATATGGCGAGATCCGAAACGCCAAGCGTATCGCATCCGAGATCATCAAGGCGCGTCCTTTTCATTCGGCCAAGGAACTTTCCGAGGTCATCCGTCCCTTTGCACCGAAAGGAAAGAAGATCCATCCGTCCACTCTTGTTTTTCAGGCGATCCGTATCGAAGTCAATGATGAGTTGGGCGAGCTGGAGCGTCTATTGGACGCAATAGAAGACTCAGGCCTGGAGGATGCGAAGATCGCGATCATCTCTTTTCATTCCCTGGAAGACCGTATCGTCAAACAGCGCTTCAAGAAGTGGTCCCGCTCATGTATCTGCGATGCCCAGGCCATGCGCTGTACCTGCGGGAATGATCATGCACTGGGAAAGGTACTTACACGTAAGCCCTATGAGGCGAAGAGTGATGAAGTCAAAGAGAATGCGCGAAGCAGATCCGCAAAGATGAGGGTGTTTAAGTTTGGAACATAATGAGAAACATGAGATCCTTAGCGAGATAGAGAGCGTCATCGGTGAGCAGCGGGAACTCTCTCTGTCGTATCTGATGACCGTCTTTATGGGCATTTTTCTGGTCTTGTTATTGGCGTTTCCAAAGATCTTTCTACAAAGCAGTATCTATTACAAGAGCCGTGAGATATCTGCTCTTGAGAGGGAGTATAAATCTCTAAAGGAAGAGCATAAGCTTATCAGTCATGAAGTGGAACAAAAACGTTTTAAAAACCAGATACTGGACACGTTGTTTTAAAGGAGATTGATGTTACGACGCTTGGTTGAGTTTGCCATTGACAAACCTCTTTTAAATCATATCTTTTTGAGTTTTATTGTCGTCCTTTCTATACTCTCATACATTAATATTCCCAAGGAAATCTTTCCGCCGATTCAAATGGACAAGGTGGTTATTACCGGTGGTTATGCCGGTACGAGCGCCGATGTCATGGACAAGATGGCGGTGAAGAACATTGAAGATGAGTTGAAAAACATCAATGCTCTGGATAGTCTGAATACAGAAGTGAAGAACGGCAGTTTCAAGATTACGGCGGATATCAAAAAGGGTTCGGATAATATCTCTGCCTTGAATGATGTCAAGGATGCCATTTCCAAGACCAAGCGGGACCTTCCTAGTGATATGGATGAGCCGATCGCACGGCTTTTTGAGGAGTCGATTCCCCTGACACAGGTCTCTATATCGGGAGAGAAAAGTACCCGCGAATTGCTGCAGATGGCAGAAAAGCTGAAATCTCAGATCTCTTTGTTTAAGGATCTTAATGAGATCACTATCCGCGGGGATGCGGATGAGGAACTTCTGGTCAAACTCAACCTGGCCAAGATAGAGGCCTTTTCTTTAAAGAGCGAGGAGGTGATCCGTGCCCTTTCCGCGATCAGTTCCATCTTTCCTATCGGAACGATCAAGGAGCGTGGAAAGCACCTTTATATCAGTACGACCAATGGAGAACAGGATATTCAAAAGCTTAGGAGTATGCTGTTGAATATCTCCGGCAAACGGGTCTATCTAGAGGATGTGGCCGATGTGGAGTTTAGTATCTCTGAGCCGACGGAGGTCTCCCATTTCAACGGACTTCCGACGATCAGTATCAATATCACCAAGTCCAAATCCGGTAACTCTATTGCCCTGGTCAAGGATCTTCGCAGTCTGCTTAAATCCTTTGAAAAGGATTATCCGGCATTTCATTTTAATATTTACGGGGATACCTCGGTCTGGATTAAAAATCGTCTCAATACGGTCTTTTCCAATATCATGTTCGGACTTTTTCTGGTCTTTTTATCGATGATGTTAACGGTGAACAGGGGAATTGCGGTTGTTGTGGCGTTGGGGATTCCTTTATCTTTTATGATCGGCCTGATAGTGACGCAAAAGATCGGGTATTCGCTTAATATGCTCTCTTTACTGGGGGGGCTGATCGCCCTTGGGATGCTGGTGGACGAAGCCATTGTCGTGGCAGAGAATATCTATCGGCATCTGGAGATGGGTAAGGATAGGAGAGAAGCAGTGGTCGAAGGTACGGTGGAGATGTTTCCCGCGGTACTGGCGGCAACCTTGACAACGGTCTTTGCCTTTGTGCCTTTGTTGATGATGACGGGGGAGATGGGTGCCTTTATCAAGATCCTGCCGATTATGATCTCTGTGCTATTGATCAGTTCTCTCTTTGAGGCCTTCTATTTTCTTCCGCTGCATGCAAAGGATTTTTTACGGGTGCGCCGGGAAGATCACGTTAGCCATGAGATGTGGGAAAAACTGTACCGGGCTTATGCGAAGACCCTGTTCTTCTTGGAAAACCGTCGAAACATCTCATTGGCACTGATCGTATCGAGTATCCTGGCCCTGACGGTGCTGATCGGTTCCATGACCCGTTTTCAGTTGTTTCCGGAGTTTGATGTGACTCAGGTCTTTGTGACGGGTAAACTGGAGATCAATCATGATCTCGAGGATACGGAAAAAATCATCTCCCGTATAGAACAGGACATCCTGAAATATAAAAAAGAGGGAGAGATGGTCTCCATTACTTCCACGGTGGGGATGCGTCTTGATGCGAAGAACCATGCGGAAGTCGGAGAAAACCTGTTTCATATCTTTATGGATTTGAATGAGAGAGCTCCGAGTAATATCTTTGAGAAGTATATCAACCCCTATATCTCGGTGGAATACGATGCTTCTTTGCTGACGAGAGAAAAAGAGGCCAGAGAGATTGCCGAGGATATCAAAAAGATCGTCGCCAAGTACCGGGACCTCGAAGAAGATGGCATCAAGGTCTTTGATGAATTGATCGTCACGGTACCGGGGACGGGAGTCGTCAAAAATGATGTAGAGATCTCCCTTTCGGGTAAGAGTGACAGCGAACTGATCAAAGGACTGGACCGTATCAGCTCCTTGATGCAGGGATATGAAGGGGTTTTTAATATTGCCAATGATGCCACCGAGGGTGAGAAAGAGGTCAAACTTCGACTCAATGCCTATGGTCAAAAACTGGGCTTTAATGAGGAGATCTTAAACAGCCAGTTACGTGCCTTGTACCTGCAGGGGGAGTATGGCAAGATGTTCGGTCAAAGCGGATTGGTGCGAATTCGTATTGAGAGCAGTGATAAGGATTCTTATGAAAAGCTCAAAGATGTAGAGCTGGATGTTCCGGGTACGACGCAGCGGGTACGTCTGGATGAGGTGACGGATTTTATCTTTCAAAAGGCCTATGTCAGTATTCTTAAAGAAGATGGAAAACGTATTCGTTCGATTTTCGCTTCATTAGACAAGGAGAAGATCACGGCCGGAGAGATGACGGAAGCCTTGAAACCTTTGGTCGAAGAGCTTCGGGAAGAGGGCTTTGGGGTGGATGTCAAGGGGGAGCAAGAGGAGAATGAGAAGACGAAAAGAGAACTCTCCCAGGCCTTTATAGTCGCCCTGTTCTTGATATTTATCTCTTTAGTCTGGCTTTTTGATTCCATCGTGAATTCAGTCATCGTCCTTTCCAACGTACTCTTGATCGGTCTTGGGGTCCTGGTCGGACATCTGCTTATGGGACTGAACATGACCATGCCGAGTCTTATCGGTGCGATCGGTTTGGTAGGGGTGGTGGTAAATGACGGTATTCTGATGGTACTGTTCATCCGTCGCGCCAAGGATACACAAGAGCTTGTCTCTCTTGCTAAAACACGTCTTCGTCCCATTGTCCTGACCTCGATCACGACAGTGCTGGGCCTGGCGACATTGATCTTTTTCGCTTCGGGTCAGGCAATGATTTTACAACCGATGGCAGTCTCTTTGGGATTTGGTATCGCCTGGGCAACGGTTCTTAATCTCTTGTACATTCCGCTGCTTTACAGTGTCGTCAAACGGGTTCCCAAGCGAAATACCCTGCTGTAGGGGCTGCTATGAATAAGGTCTTAGTCTATATTCTACTGGGATTGGGGATCTGGATGCTCTTTTTCAGGAGTGATGAGGTGGTGATGTCTGAGGGGATAAAAGTATCTTCTTCACCTCTACAGCAGAAGCTTGCTTCCGCACAGGCCTTTAGGTTTAAAGAGTACCGGGTTACTCCATTGGCACGCTTTGAACTTGAAGCAAAGGTACTTTCACGGGAGAACTATCATCTGGGACGGGAGGCGGACCTTTCGCCTACGGACCTTGCTTTGGGCTGGGGCAGGATGTCCGATGAGAAGGTTTTAAAAGCTATTGATATCTCACAGTCGGGCCGCTGGTACCGATGGCAGACCTCCCATTTTCCCATTCCCCGCAGAGAGATAGAGACCCACAGTGCCAATATGCATATTATCCCCAAAGATGAGGCAGTCGCTTCAAGGCTTGCGGACATACGTCAGGGAGAGATCATCCGTTTGAAAGGGAAACTGGTACGGGTGGACGCAGATGACGGTTGGAGATGGGTAAGTTCGCTGAGTCGAGACGATACGGGCTCAGGAGCCTGCGAAGTGTTTTTTACTGAGTCCATTGAAAGAGTTCCTGTCGTACCTTAACCTCGCTAAAGGCAAGCACTAAGTTTGCTGTGGTATAATCTGAAAATTTTTTTCAAAAGAAGTATAAGTATGCGTAAATTTATAGTTCTGTTTTTGTTGTCTGTTGCCCTGGCAGAGTCGGCAGAATGGAGCTATACCAAAGAGATAGGTCTGAAGAAGGATCAGTCGCAGACGATCCTAGTCAAAGAACAAGCTTCCCTTCGGGTCTTGACCTTTAGATGGACACTATATGCCGCAGAAGGCCTGGTGATGCATCTAAACTACAATGATAGAGCCTCACAGTTTATCTTGTATAAACATTATAAAAAAGATAGCTATAGGGTACGTTTGTTACCTAAAATATCCGCGTATAAACGTGTTCCCTATCTCTATGTGATCTTTAAAAAATTTGATCATAAAGAGGGTAAAGCATATTTTGATATCTTGGTGGATGACCCTGAAAAAAGGGCCTTAATAGAGATGAAAGAGAGTAAATAGAGTTCAATGTTGCAAGCAGTCGAAAAATGTATGCTGACCTGGATTGAGGAGTTGGCGAATGATGAGATTACTCTTTTATTTAAAAACCTTCCCAAGGGAAAACGTCTTCGTGCGAAGCTGGTTTTAAAGATCGCAGGAGAGAACGAATCTGCGGTTAAACTGGCAGCAATTATCGAGCTTATTCATGCTGCCAGTCTTTTACATGATGATGTAATCGATGAAGCGGCTACACGACGGGGGGTTGCTTCTATCAATGCGACGGACGGCTCTAAAGTAGCTGTGATGATGGGAGATGTACTCTATTCCAAAGCATTTACGGAGCTGGTGAGTTTTGAAGAAAGCATTTCCCGTTGTGTATCCCAGGCAGTTACTATCTTATCCATCGGGGAATATATTGATGTGAAGATGGGTGAAGCCTTTAATGATGATGAGGCTGCTTACATCGATATGATTTACAAAAAAACAGCCTCATTGATCGAAGCCACTGCCTATAGTGCAGCAGTTTTAGCGGGTAAAGAGGCCGAAGATTACAAACTCTATGGAAAAAACCTTGGCCTTGCCTTTCAGATCATTGATGATATTTTAGATATTGTTTCGGATGCGAAGACCCTGGGTAAACCTGCTCTGAATGATTATAGGGAAGGGAAGACGACCTTGCCGTATATGTATCTCCATCGTAATTTAGACGAGGCTGGAAAACAGCGATTAGAGGCTGCTCATCTACAGGACCTGAATGAGACAGAATCGATGTGGATTAAGTCGGAGATGAAAGCACATCAGTCCGTTGAGGCGTCTTATGCATTGGCGCGTGAGTTGAGTGATGAAGCTATGCATGCAGTTTCCCGTCATGGGGAGCATGAACTGGTACGCATTTTAGATGAGATGATGAGTAGAGAGTTTTAATGCACTATCTGTTGATAAGTTTTTCGCATCATAATTCTACCCTAGAGGTGCGTGAACGTCTTGCCTTTAACCAAGATGAAGAGATGCACACATGCTTTGAGAAGATGCAGGGCTACGAGATGATCAATGAGTCCATGATCATCTCCACATGTAACCGTCTTGAGGTGCTTGCCTCGGTAAATAACGTGATTGGAGCAAGTTCTTACATTCTTTCTTTGCTTAGTCTGAAATCAGGTATTTCCTTCAGAGAATTGGAAGGGCGTGCGGATATTTTTGAAGATCAGGGAGCAATGCACCATCTTTTCAATGTAGCATCTTCGCTGGATTCTATGGTAGTTGGGGAGACCCAGATCGTCGGTCAGCTCAAAGATGCCTTCAGGTTTGCCCATGAGAATGAGTATTGCGGGCAAAAGATAGCAAGGGCGATGCAGTATGCTTTCAAATGTGCCGCAGAGGTGAGAAACAGTTCGTCTATCTCATCCAAGCCTGTTTCTATCGCCAGTGTGGCAGTAACAAAGGCGAAAGAAGAGGTAGGGAGTCTTGAAGGCAAAAATGCTCTGATCATCGGCGCAGGAGAGATGAGCCGTTTGTGTGCTAAGCATTTGAGTTCTGCGGGTTGTGCTTGTGTGATCATGAACCGTACCTTTTCCAAGGCTCAGGAAATTGCGGACGAGTGTAATGAACTTGTCAGTGTTAGAGCTTATGAAGAGTTGTACGAGGCTATTAATGAGTATGACTTCGTCTTTACCGCTACCGGTTCGCAAGATGCGATTATCCCTTGTCATAAAGTAGCTGCGACCTCCTTTGAACGTCACTGGTTTGATATGGCGATTCCCAGAGATATCGATGATTGTGACATGGGCGGACTGCATATCTATCGTATTGATGACCTTAAAAACATCGTGGATGAAAACCTGTCCCTTCGTGAAGATGAGGCGAAACGCTGTTATATCATCGTGGGAAAATATACGGCAGAGTTCTATGACTGGCTTAAGTCCCTCTCTGTTGAGCCACTGATTAAGGGGATCTATGAAAAGGCGATGTCCTGTGCCCAGGAAGAGACAGAACGTGCCATGAAGAAGGGCTACCTTCCCAAGGAGTACGAAGCACAGGCCTTGAAGATGAATCAGCAGGCTCTAAAACGGTTTTTGCATGATATTACCAAGCGCATGCGTGAGGTGGCCCATGATACGGATGCGGGTACTCTGATGGAAGCGATGCAGCTTCTCTCCGAAGAAAATGAAAATTTGAATAATAATTAATTAAGAGGTAAGAATGAAGTTTTCAAGATTATATGTTCCAACAACAAAAGAGGCACCTAAGGATGCGGTATTGGCAAGCCATATCTATCTCTCCCGTGCCGGTTTTATTTCCCAGGTAACAGCAGGATTGTATAACTACCTTCCTTTGGGGAAACGTGTACTGAAGAAAATTGAGAATATCATCAATGAAGAGATGACGAAAGCACATGCACAAGAGGTTGAACTGAGTTTTGTGACTCCTATTGAGTTTTGGGAAGAGAGCGGAAGGTCTGAAAAGTTCGGTAAAGAACTCTTGCGTTTTAAAGACCGTAAGGAGAATGATTTTGTACTTGGTCCGACCCATGAAGAGATGATGGTGAATATCGTCCGCAACAGGGTGACCTCGTATAAGCAGCTTCCTTTGAATCTATATCAGATCAAGACTAAGTTTCGTGACGAGGCACGTCCCCGTTTCGGTGTGATGCGTGGACGTGAATTCCTGATGAAAGACGGGTACAGTTTTCATACCTCTTATGAGGACCTTGACCGTGAGTTTGACACGATGGAAGCGGCTTATAAGACGATCTTGACGCGTCTTGGACTCGATTATAGAGTAGTGGAAGCAGATTCCGGTGCCATCGGCGGTTCGGGTTCAAAGGAACTGATGGTCCTGGCGGACAGTGGCGAGGATACCATTGCCGTGTGCGACAGTTGTGAGTATGGTGCGAATATCGAAGTCTTTATGGACCTTGAAAATGAGGATGAGAACCAGGAAGAGGTGGTATACGAGAGTGTTGTGGATCTTAAAGGAGATGATAACTGTCCTCACTGTTCAGGGAAATTGTCACTGACCAAGGGGATTGAAGTAGGGCATATCTTCAAGCTTGGAACGACCTATTCGGCACCCCTTGGCTGTACCTATCTGGATGAGAACGGGAAATCCCAGGATATGATCATGGGGACCTATGGAATGGGAGTCTCTCGTATCATGGCGGCCGTCATTGAGCAGCATAATGATGACAAAGGCTGTATCTGGACACCGGCAACGGCACCGTATCTTGTAAATATTCTAGTCTCCAATGTCAAAGATGAAGAGCAGGTGGCCTATGCCGAAGCACTCTACAGCACATTGCAGGAGCAGGGTGTAGAGGTCGTGCTGGATGATCGCAAAGAGCGTTTCGGCTTTAAGATGAAAGATGCTGAACTGATCGGATTTCCGTATACCGTCATCGTGGGTAAAAATTTAGCAGAGGGAATGGTTCAGATCGCTCCGAGGGCTGCAGATGAGAAGATTGAAGTAAATAAAGACGAACTTTTAGCTACACTAACGGGAATGCTTGCATGATATATTTTTTTGCATATCTTTTTGTAGAGGTGCTTTTATCCGTTCAAGTAGCCGGACTACTGGGTGGTTTAGGTACCTTTGCTGAGATCATGCTCTCAGGTTTCATCGGTCTGATGCTTTTGATGAACGTTAAGACGACGATGGTAGAAAGCCTTAAGGCGATGTCCAATAACTGTATCAGCATGCAGGAGTTTCAAGAACTAAATATCTTTGCACTCTTAGGTGCAATCTTGTTGATCCTTCCTGGGATCTTGAGCGATGTGGTCGGTGTCCTGATGCAGTTTTCTGTGGTTACGGCACTAATCGTCAGTCGCTTTAATAAAAAAAATGGCACATGCCAAACACCACAAGGAGACGATAATGTCATTGATGCAGAAATTATTAGTAACGATCCTAAGCTTAACTAGTTTTGCCCTGGCAGATGATGCCAAGGTGATCTCTTTTTTAAAAAACAGAATAGGGATGAATCCCAATATTGAGACGCTTAATGTCAAGATAGTCGACAAGATCAAAATAGAAAAACCCAAGGGATGGGAAGCCTATATTATCCAGCTGGATGGAAAAGCGAAGTCGGATAAGGGGCCTCAGCCATTCTCGCAACGTTCGATCTATTTTGTAGGGGACGGGATGATGGCGTCAGAGATCTATGACCTTTCTACCGGTGCCAAATTGAACGCTAGTATCTCCCCTGAATTCAAAGCAAAGTATTATGATGATGAGCATCTGCTTTTTGGTAATAAAGACGCTGCCCATAAAGTGGTGATCTTCTCTGACCCTTTATGCCCTTTTTGCCGCAGTTTTGTTCCTGAGGCACTAAGCTATATGAAACAGTATCCAAAAACCTTTGCTGTCTATTATTACCATTTTCCGCTTCAGTCTCTTCACCCGGCAGCCGTACCTTTGGTTCAGGCAGCTTATATTGCCGAATCACAGGGTAAAAAAGGTGTAGTAGAGGCCCTTTACAAGGTTCAGGTTGATGGAAGAGAACAGAACATACAAAAGATCCTTGATGCCTTCAATAAAGCACAGGGTACGAAGCTTACGGTAGCTAACCTTGCCAATCCAATGGCCAAAAAACATTTGGAACATGATCT
Organism: Sulfurimonadaceae bacterium; assembly: GCA_041562075.1. Taxonomy (GTDB): domain Bacteria; phylum Campylobacterota; class Campylobacteria; order Campylobacterales; family Sulfurimonadaceae. The sequence goes on from JBFEYO010000017.1 coordinate 10,085, forward strand.
TTCCGTCGCTCAGGAGCAGTTGGTAAGCGGAACACCGACGGTCTTTTTTGACGGGAAAAAAGATGTGACAAAGATGCAGTATAAAGCTGTAAAACTGATCAAATAGAGTGTTAGGAAAGAGAATTTGGATAAATTAATTATCGCAACCCGAGGAAGTAAGCTGGCCCTATGGCAATCTGAGCATATTAAGGCACGTCTGGAAGCACTACGCCCGGGTTTGAAGGTAGAGTTGAAGATTATTGTGACCTCCGGTGATAAGATCCAGGATGTCGCCCTTGCAAAGATCGGCGGTAAGGGACTCTTTTTAAAAGAGTTAGAAGAGGCCATGTTACGGGGTGAAGCGCATATGGCGGTACACTCTTTGAAAGATGTCCCTACGGTGATGCCTGAGGGGCTGCCTCTGGCGGCGATTACAGAGCGTGAAGATTGCCGGGATGCGATGCTGAGCGAGGAATACGAGAGTCTGGATGCTCTTCCTCAAGGAGCAGTCATCGGTACCTCTTCATTACGTCGTAAGATGCAGTTGCTGATGATTCGTCCGGACCTTCAGATCAAGGACCTTCGAGGAAATGTGGATACCCGTATCCGCAAGCTGAAAGAGGGGCAGTTTGATGCGATTATCCTGGCTTCAGCCGGGATCAATCGTCTGGGATTACTGGATACTGTCAAGTATGTTTATAACATTGAACAAGAACAGATGGTCTCCTCTATGGGACAGGGAGCGCTTGGTCTTCAGACGATTGAGGATAAAGCAATATTTGATCTGGTTCATGAACTAAACCATAAGCAGACCGAGATGGAAGTGACGGTAGAACGTGCCTTTGTAGATATTCTGGAGGGTGGCTGTCATGTTCCTATCGGGGTTAACGCCAAGGTACTGGATAACGGTCAGATCCATGCTCAATGCAGCTTAGGGCTTCCGGATGCTTCGGAGGTGCTTTGTGAGACGCTTGATGGAAGTCATGAAAGCTATACACAATTAGGTAAGGATCTGGCCCAGATCGTGATTGATAAAGGTGCTAAAGAGTTACTGCTTCGTGCAGATCAGATGGACTAAATAGCCACACTGTATCGGTGTACTCCTTGTTTCTTAAGATAGACCGATACTAACTTGAGACAGGAAAGAGAAGACCGATGTATAAGACGATTGAGCTGTTACGCTCACGAGATGAACTCCGCGAGATCCATGATGAATTGGATATCTATTTAGAAATTCCCCATATTGCCTATGTCGAAGTAAAAAAAGAGGATTCCAAAGCCCTGCTTTTTACCAATGTCGTGGATAAGAAAAGCGGTAAAAAGTACAAAGATCCGATCTTGATGAACCTTTTTGGTTCCTTCGAGCGTACCGAGTTGCTATTTGGCCGTTCAGTCGAAGGGGTAGCTGAAGAGATCGAGACCCTTTTGCACATGAAACCGCCAGCCTCCTTCAAAGACAAGTTTTCCATGTTGGGAGATCTGTTCAGTCTGAAAAACATCTTCCCCAAACGTCTGAAGGGTGAAGGTGAATGTCAACAGGTCAAGCATCTTGCCGAAGATGCCAAGCTGAGTGATCTTCCGATTCTGACGACCTGGGAAGAAGACGGTGGTCCTTTTATCACGATGGGGCAGGTCTATACCCAGAGTCTGGATGGTGAACTGGTCAATTTGGGAATGTATCGATTGCAGATGTATGATGACAAACATCTGGGAATGCATTGGCAGATCCATAAAGACTCTTCACACTTTTTTGATCAATATCAGCGCGAGGGCAAGAAGATGCCGGTTTCCATCGCCATCGGCGGGGATCCTTTATATACTTGGTGTGCTACGGCACCGCTTCCTTACGGGGTAAACGAATTGCTGATGTATGGACTTATTACCAAAAAGCCGGCCCGGATGGTCAAGTCTCTTACGACGCCGCTGTATGTCCCTGAAGATGTGGATTATGTGATCGAAGGCTGGGTGGATCCGGCTGAACTGAAAATAGAGGGACCTTTTGGTGATCATACGGGGTATTACACCCTTGAAGAACCGTACCCGGTCATGGAGGTCTCGGCGATCACCCATAAGAAATCTCCTGTATATCTGGCGACTGTAGTGGGAAAACCGCCTTTGGAAGACAAATATATGGGGTGGGCTACCGAGCGTATCTTCCTACCTCTTCTTAAAACCAATGCCTCAGACCTGATCGATTATCATATGCCTGAAAACGGGGTCTTTCATAATCTGATCCTGGCAAAGATGAAGACACTGTACAAGGGGCATGCGAAACAGTTCATGCACGCTTTTTGGGGTGCGGGGCAGATGAGTTTTGTCAAGCACGCGATCTTTGTCGGAGATGATGCACCGCGGCTGAATAACTATGAGCCTATTGCAACCTATATCCTTAATCGTTTTCATCCTTCACGTATGATGATCTCCGAAGGGATCACTGACGCTTTGGATCATTCAAGTCCTGAGGCCCTGGTGGGCGGAAAGCTCGGTATTGATTGCACGGGTGCTCCGATGATAGAAGCTCCCGAGCTTCTTGAAGATGATGTTCTCCTGGAAAAACTAATCACCTGCGATGGTTCAATCGTGGGTGTTCGCCAATATATGCGCCGTACACGTAATCCTGTCACCGTGATCTCAGTAAATAAACAGATGAAGATGAAAGAGCTTTTTGTCAAACTGGACACACTGAGTGAACACTTGCGAATCATTGCTTTTGTGGATGAAGAGAAAAATGATATTGATAATGCCTATATGTTGTTGTGGCGTGTTGTTAATAATATTGATGCGGGCCGTGATATCTATATGAATAAGGGTATGGTGGCAATTGATGGCACGAATAAGGGCGAGATTGACGGGTTTGAGCGGGAATGGCCGGGGGACGTAGAGTGTACGAAGGGTGTGCTGGATGATTTGTGTACGCGGGGGATTTTAAGCCTTGACGAGTCTCTATTACATAAGTTTCAATTATAAAAATGTAACATTTTGACTCAGTTTTTAGATATATTGAATATTTTAAGAGTATTGGGTAGGTTCATTTATTCTATTTGGGCAGTTTTAAGCCTTTAGAGATTAGAATAAAGATAATTAATAACCTAAGATTAAGATTGCTATCAGCTCTTACTCTTTAGCCCGTTTGGAGTGTGTTTATGAGATTTTCTTTTGCTTTAGTGTTTACTTTGTCTTTGTTGTGTGTACCGGCAATGGAAGCCGCTGTATATAAAGGTCAGAAGACATATGTTAAAAAGTGTCGTAAGTGTCATGGAGGTGGTCAAAAGGTCGCCGCAAGTAAACGTATGAGAGAGTGGAAAAAGCTTCTTAACCGTAAGAACAAAGGAAGCGAACTTGCCAATATTCACCTTGAGAATCCGAAAGCAAAGAAGTCTCATAAGTATTTCAATAGTAAAAAATACCGTAAGCGTGTGCGTCACCTAAAGGATTTTATGGTTGAATATGCAAAAGACAGTGGTAACGTCCCTGCTTGTAACTAAACTTATGTCAGTGCACAGGTCTTTAAGCGATCCTGTGCAAACTCCCCACACTAAGATCTATTTCTTATAGTTTATGATAACACCAATCCGAAAATATTTTTTTATTGCTGTCCATATTATTGTATGGTTTATACTTCTTTCAGGATGTACACCCAAGCCCGGTGAGTTTCATGAGGGTGAATATACCCCTGATGAGAATAGATTGCTGAAACAGCTTAATGAGACAAACCGTCTGTTTTCACGGATGGAAGGTGTTGACCTTGTACTTTATTTAAGTGAAGATGATGTTTCAGACTTACTTTCAGATAGTTTTGAACGTTTTACGGAACATTTTACCCAATTGGATGCTGCCGGTTTTTCCAAGGTCGTCTTTGGGAACTTTTCAGTTGAGTTGGCTGAGCAGCATATCGGATCAAAGGTGGATTTTTCATTTGAAGTTGATGCGCTGAAACGAAGGATCAATGGACACCTTCATTCCATGCACTCCATAAGAGCGGGAAAAGATGAGTTTGTTTTAAGTACTAATTTTGATGAGATTATATTGGACGGGTTTGTAGAGCAGGTAGAGCTGGAAAAGAACAGTGAAAACAAGAAAATTATCTCAGCCTCCATTCAAAACTTTCTGCATATGTTGAATGTTGAAATCGTGAACATGCCGCTAAACATCCCGGTCAACATGAATATCTTGAATAATGTGAATGGTAAAGATGTGTACTATTCGACAGATTACACCCTGCATTCGGCAAAAGCGATCAATATGCGTACCAAAATGCAGATGTATCTGCCTTATATCAATCGCAACGGGATCAGTTTTCTAGGTGCGAGCAAACTTGTAGAGAATCTGGATTATACGCCCTCAACAGAACTATGTCAACTACGCCGAAGTCTGAAAAACCGTATCGATTCACAATTGCGTAAAACGATGGGAATCAATTTTGATGCTCTACAGCAATACTCCTCATATTACGTCAGTAAAGCCTATCTTTCCAAACAGATGAACTTTGCTCTGGAGGATATGGACCTGAGGGTGATAAAGAAGTTTTTTATAAAGATTTCAAAAGAAGATAGGCACTTTGCCAAAGGGATATATCTCTTTGATAAAGGGAGCCTCCCCTTATGTACCGGTGTGCAAGAGGATTGTACCGGACGTTTAAAGCAGTGTGAACGCGAATGCGAAAAGACTTATGGCCTACAGAGCTGTCAGGAGTGTGAAGGTGTCACCAATCCTTTTAGTCATGTACGTTGCATGAGTGCCCTTGAAAAATGTAAATCAAAAGAGCAATTGCATCTGTATGAATGCCAAAAACGTGAAACACGTTGTGAGGAAGAGAATATCCAGATTCAAAATAGCTGCGAGATCGAGAACCTTACAAAGGTTTCTGTGTGTAAAGAAAAAAAGGCTGCTTTACAGTTTGAGCAGGATCATCTGCTTTTGGGTGATTTGGCCCTTGAAATGGATGTGAAGAACTCTTATGCTGTACAGCGTGTTCGAAATATCCGTTTTAATCAGAGCCTTTCAGAAATCGAGGTCACACGTAATCTGCATGCCAGCATGGATTCACGATTAATGCCCACCTTTCACGGAGTTCAGCTGGATGATATGAATTGCTCATTGCAGATGAATGAGGCCCTGTTAACCCATTCAAAAATCGATCTTGCCGGACAAAGGCAAAGCGTGAGTCTGGTCAGTCAGCGCGATAAGGATGGACGGCTTTTATTACAGGCCATTAGTGAGCCCTATGTGGTGGATTTGACACTGGATAATGCACCGTATGAGAAGTTGATAGGGCGTCCCGACTTTACTCTAAGCTGTCGTTACCAGGGAATGCTTCTGGCAGGTATTGATAAAGAAAAACTACTGGCGAAGAGAGAACTTCCGCACGGAACACAGCTCCTTTTATCACATATCGAGCTTGGGTTTGAAGAAGAAAGTTTTACTTTTCCCATCTCTCCTATCAGAATTGGTACCGAGATCATTTTATATCCTACAATGGAAAACCAGGCTATTGGATTTTCCCGTCAAGCTCTCTTTTACTAAGTTTCGCTAAAATACGGCATTAAAAAAATAAGCATGTCCCGGATAGAAAAGGGCTGCGGGTAAAGAAGTGTATCATGGAAAAAATGTGGTCTGGACGTTTTAGTGAGAGTGCATCGTCTCTTTTAGATGAGTTTAATGCCTCAATCATGTTTGATAGAGAGTTGTATCAAGAGGACATCGAAGGTTCTATCGCCCATGCAACAATGTTGAGTGAGCAGGGGATCTTGAATGAAGAGGAACTGGCATCTATCAAAAAAGGCCTGGCTCAGGTTAAAGAAGAGATCGAAGCAGGGGAGTTTGTCTGGGAGCTCTCGGATGAAGACTTGCATATGGCTATTGAGAAACGTCTAACGGCTATTATCGGTGATACCGGGAAGAAACTTCATACGGCCCGCAGTCGTAACGATCAGGTCGCAGTGGATTTCCGTCGTTATGTCCTGCGCAAAAATAGAGAGATTATGGCACTCTTACGTGAATTGATGCAGACGGTTTATGAATTGGCTTCCAAACATACCCATACGCTGATCCCTGGAATGACACACCTTCAGCATGCACAACCAACAAACTTTGCCTTTCACCTTATGGCCTATGGAGCGATGTTTAAGCGTGATTATGAACGTTTTGAAGATTCTCATCGTCGCAATAACATCTCTCCGCTGGGATGTGCGGCGCTGGCAGGAACACCGCATAATGTAAATCGTCAAAGTACGGCAGACCAATTGGGATTTGACAGTGTCAGTATGAACTGTCTGGACACGGTAAGTGATAGGGATTTCGCCATTGAGATTCTGTTTAATATCTCCATGAATATGATGCATATCTCCCGCTTCGCTGAAGAGCTGATCCTTTGGTCATCCTATGAGTTTAAATTTGTGACCTTTTCTGATGCCTATTCAACGGGTTCGTCTATCATGCCTCAAAAGAAGAACCCGGATGCTGCCGAACTCTTACGCGGTAAGAGTGGACGGGTCTATGGAAACCTGATGAGCTTGCTGACGGTGATGAAAGGTCTGCCATTAGCCTATAATAAAGATACTCAAGAGGATAAAGAAGGGGTCTTTGATAGTGTGAAGACTATAGAGATCTCCCTGAAGATCCTAAAAGAGTCTTTGGCGACATTGACAGTACATGAAGATAATATGAAAGCTGCCTGTAAAGTAGGCCATCTGTCGGCGACGGATTTAGCGGATTACCTGGTAGAAAAATGTGACATCCCTTTTAGAGAAGCGCACTTTATTACAGGAAAAGCAGTGGCTAAGTCTGAGGAACTTGGCATTGATCTAAGTGATATTGCTTTTGAGGATCTTAAAACTGTTGATGAGCGTATAAAAGAAGACGTAATGCCATTCTTGAGTATTGAAAACTCTATGAATGCCCGTAAATCAGAAGGTGGAACAGCTTCTGTACGTACCGTAGAACAGTTGGCTCATTTCAAGCACTGGTTGGACGAACAGGCGCATAAAGAGATCTAACCGACGGCGTGACATATAAGCGTTTATTAGCTTATATGTATAGGCTTGATAGGATGAATGTATCCTCAGTGCAAAATCTTCCGGGAGAAGGTTTTGTTCTGAGTCAAATCAATTAATAGGAGTGAATGCAATGAATGTAACAATAAAACATCAAGACGGAATGAAATTTGAGGCGAAGACGGCAAAGTCTTCTTTTATAATCGATTGTCCAACAATCAGTCCGATTGAATATTTTTTATCGGGTATTATCTGCTGTACGGCAACGGATATCGTCATGGTTCCTCAGAAGCAGGGTGTCGAGGTGACGGACTTGGTCATTGACGGTGAGGTTGAAAGAGCGGAAGAGATGCCACAGAAATTCAATTCCCTGCACTTGGATTATAGTTTCAACTCATCTGCAGAAGATGAACTGGCAGCACGTTGGGTAATGGCGAGTATTGAGACCTATTGTTCGACGTTAAATACGATTCGAGGAGTGACCAAGATTACTTATTCAATCACGCATAATGGTAAAAAGATCCGAGATAAGGCTGAAATCATTTCCGGTGAGAGTACCCCTGACTTCGGGAAAATAGACGCCTGCTGCCCATCCTGATCCTTCTTAACCCTCTTTGAGGGTTTTCTTTCTTTATACATCTTTTATATTGTAATTAACAAATCAGAGGGTCGTTTATTTTCTAAATACATAAATGAAAACAATTATCAATATAATAATCATTTAAGAATTTATCTGCTTTAATTGCGTTTGATAATTAAAATCAATTAGGAAGATGGATGAAATATAATAATATGATTCTTACAACGATCGTAGGTCTGAGCCTGATCGCTTGTTCAGAAGATAATGGTGCAGATGAGCTGACAAAACTGAGTTTGGGAAACAGACTCTATCATGATACGGAGCTTTCAGCTAATAGAAGTATGTCCTGTGCGACCTGTCATAGTTTGGATACGGCGATGATCGATCCGCGAGAGACAAGTATGAGTCTTGGAGCTTCTTTGGGTGATGACGGGGTTTCCATCGGTGATCGTAATGCGCCTACGGCAGCTTATGCTTCATTTTCGCCGGCCTTTCATTTTGATGAGATAGAAGGGCTGTTTATCGGTGGCCAGTTCTTGGATGGACGTGCCGGTACTCTAAAGGAGCAGGCAAAAGGTCCCTTTATCAATCCCATCGAGATGGGTATGCCGGATATCGCTTCAGTGATCTTACGGATAAAAGAGAATAGTGAATATATCAGGTCGTTTAAAACCCTCTATGGAAATGATGTTTTTGAGAGTGATGAAAATGCTTATGATGCATTGGTTGATGCCATTTCTATTTTTGAACAGAGTGAAAGTTTTAATACCTTTGATTCAAAATACGATAGGTTTTTAAGAGGGGAATATATCCTCAGTGAAGCAGAAGCAAGGGGGCTGGCTCTGTTTAACAATGAAGAAGCGGGCGGTGCTATGTGTAGTGCCTGTCATCCGGCGGTCGCACAAGATAATAAACCGCTCTTTACGGACTTTTCTTATGATAACCTCGGGGTACCTGTTAATCATGTATTGCGTACGGCCAATGGTCAGGCAGGGAATAAGGATATTGGTCTTTATGGCAATCCGGCAGTAGATGATGTGACCTTACAAGGGGCATTTAAAGTGGCTTCTTTGCGAAATATTGCAGTTACCGGTCCGTATATGCATAATGGTTTGTTTAAAGATCTCAAAACGGTAGTACATTTTTATAATACACGTGATGTACCCGGTGCCATCAATCCCGAGACAGGTGCAGGCTGGGAAGAGGGAGAATTTCATGCTTTACGAAATACAGAAGAACTGGGTAATCTTGGTTTAAGTGATCAGGAAGAAGATGACATCGTCGCTTTTTTAAAGTTGTTGACCGATGAGCGGTATGAACACCTGATACCATAAAAAAAGTTTGAAGTGCCAGGCACTTTAAACTTAAGAGATTGATTAACACATATTTATCACATCCCGCCTATACATGGGCTTCGCTTTGATACAAACATCATGTTTTTATTATAAACCCGGAATCGTGTCACATTTTTATAAAGTCAATATGTTAATTTGTAAGATTTTCCCTGTCACAATCAAAAATGCTCTATACTGCTTCATCTTATATCAGGGAAGCATATGGACTATATATTTTACAGTGTAAGCACATTGATCGCGATCTTTATAGTGAGTGAAATTATTGATGTTCTAAGGGGACGAAAGTGGGGTGAGAATCCTTAGGGCTTACTTAGAGAACTAGTGGTACGAGCATGTTTGCACAGTAAACAATCCCTTTGGCAAATTGCTAAGCTTTTTTCAGTACATTCCGTGAGTCTTTACAATCCATGGGATTGTTAATGGACTCGGTATTACTTTATAACTCTATAAAAAGTTCTTGGATTCTGCGTCTGCGAAATGCCCCCAAGCTAGTTTTCAAGGAAACTTTTGGCGTGAAGCCAAACCGCAGAGCTCTTGGGGTTTGTTTGAAAACTTATAAAAAGTTCTTGGATTCTGCGTCTGCGAAATGCCCCCAGGCTAGTTTTGCACCGCCGAGGATGTGCCAGTGCAGGTGTTTGACCTCTTGTCCGCCATTATCTCCCACATTAGTGATGACACGGTAGCCGGACTCTTTGATGCCTACTTTTTGGGCGACTTCCTGGATAAAGGTCGTCATACCGGCCATGGTCTCAGGAGTGAGTTCATTGAAGCTGTCAACATGAAGTTTCGGGATTGCCAGGATATGTGCAGGTGCCTTTGGATTCAGATCGTGAAAGGCCATAAACTCTTCGTTTTCATGTACCAGATTTGCCGGTAGTTCTCCATTGACAATCTTACAAAATATACACATTTTATCTTCCTTATTAACTTTTTTAGCTCATTATAACCTAAAAAATATTGTGTCTATATATGCCCTGGATTTTCGAGTGGTTTTCCTGGAAGAAAGGGTTAAAATATCCAGGATATATAGAATTAAAGCGGTTTGTAATAGTGTTTTGTCTATAATCGCGGGAATATTATTACCCTATTTAAGGATCACCGTTGACCGAATGGATAGAAAAAATCGAATCCGCCGACTCTCCAGCTGAAATTGAAGAGATCCGTGTCGGAATTTTTGGTAAAAAAGGCGTATTAGCCAAAGCTTTTGCCGAGATGAAAAATGCTGCTAACGAGGATAAGGCTCGTATCGCCAAGGAACTGAACGAACAGAAAGCAAAACTGAATACGCTGCTTAACGAGAAAAAAATCGTTTTGGAAACAAAGGCGCTTCAAGAGGCGATGAAGGCCGAGGGGATAGATGTCTCTCTCTTCAGTGCAAAAAGTAATCGTGGGGCGACTCATCCTGTTATGGATACCATGGACAGGGTAATTGAGTACTTTTCCAATCTTAACTTCTCCGTTGAGACAGGACCTATGGTAGAAGATGACTTTCACAACTTTGAGGCGTTAAACCTGCCAAAATATCATCCTGCACGTGATATGCAGGATACCTTTTATTTTAAAGATGAAACGCTTTTACGTACCCATACCTCACCGGTACAGATCCGTACTATGATGAAGATGCAGCCGCCTATCCGTATGATCGCACCGGGTTCGGTATTCAGACGTGACTTCGATATTACGCATACTCCTATGTTCCATCAGATTGAGGGACTGCTTGTAGATGAAAAAGGAAAGGTCTCTTTTGCGAACCTCAAGTTTATTCTTGAAGGTTTCTTGCACCATATGTTTGGAGATGTTGATGTGCGTTTTCGTCCTTCTTTCTTCCCGTTTACTGAGCCGTCCGCGGAAGTAGACATCTCTTGTATCTTTTGTGGAGGAGAGGGCTGTCGTGTCTGTTCCAAAACGGGTTGGCTGGAAGTACTGGGATGCGGTATTGTAGACCCGAATGTATTTGAAGCGGTGGGTTATAAAGATGTCAGCGGTTACGCCTTTGGTCTGGGAATTGAGCGTTTTGCGATGCTAATTCACCAGATACCGGATTTAAGATCACTCTTCGAAGGTGATGTGAGACTATTGGAGCAATTTAGATGATTATTACAAAAAGCTGGCTGAACGAGTGGATCGACGTAAGTGATAAAAGCGGTGAAGAGCTATGTAAGACTTTCAATGCTATTGGATTAGAAGTAGACCGGCATGAAGTCTTTTCCATTCCTGACAAGATAGTCATCGGTAAGGTTTTAGAGTGTGAAAAACATCCGGATGCGACGAAACTAAATATTTGTCAGGTGGATATCGGTACTGCGGTACGCCAGATCGTTTGTGGCGCTTCAAATGTACGTGCCGGTATTCATGTGGCGGTAGCAACTATCGGAGCAGAGATGCCTAATGGTCTTAAGATCAAACCGGTTGAACTGCGCGGTATCGAGTCTGTAGGCATGATCTGTTCATCCACTGAGTTGGGACTTCCGGCCCTTGAAGAGGGGATCATGATCCTTGATGATAGTATCGGTGAGCTTAAACTTGGTATGGAATTGAATGAGAATCCTTATCTTAATGATGAACTGATAGAGCTGGAGTTGACGGCAAACCGTGGTGATTGTCTGAGTATCAACGGAGTGGCACGAGACCTTTCGGCTGCTTATGATATTCCGCTGCAACAGCGTGAAGAGTCAGTGGCTGAGGAGAAGCAGATCGGGATTGGCCGTATCTTACAGCTTGTTCATCCGAAGCAGACGGATGTCAATATGATGTATAAAGCGGTCAAACAAAATGAATTCGAGCTTCCGTTGATTCTGCGTCTGCGTATGGCAATGCTGGAAGAGGAGTGTCGTTCGGCCATTGATGCACTTTTGTTCTATGCGACCTATAGTTCGGGCGTTATTTTACGTGCCTTTGGATACTCCGCCTTTCCTGTTTCCCAGGAAAAAGCACAGATCATGATTGAAGAAGATGAGAATGGTTATGTGGTGACTAAAGGGAATGAGAAAGCTTCGACAGTCGGTATTATCCAGTATGATTCTTCCCGTGTCAATCCGGAAGATGAGATTGTCATTATCGAGGCTTCGTATATTCATCCGGATACGATCTCACGCAAGATGGCAGAACATAAGATCGAAAACGGTCCGCTGTTTTACCGTACTTCCCGTGGTTCTGAGCCAAACCTTGAGTTCGGTCTGGAGTATTGTCAGGAACTCTTTAACACGTACGCGAAGACAGATGTCTTTGGCGGAACCCTTGAAGTAACTTCACCGTATGAAGAGACGGTCCTTCATATGAGTATCGAGGAGATTAATAATATCATCGGGATGGAAGTGGATAAGACCCATGTGACCCAACTGCTTAAGAACCTTGGGTTTAGTATGTTGAAATCCCAGGCGGGCCAGATTGTCGTAGGCGTCCCTCAATTCAGACATGACATCTCCCATGATCAGGATATTGTAGAAGAGATCGTTCGTCTGATCGGCATCGATAATATCCCGTCCAAGGCCTACTCATTTACTGAAAAGCCACATGAGGAGGACGCGAGCAGTTTCTTCGCCAAGCGTAAGTATTATCGTCAGGCTGCAGCGGATAAGGGCTTTTTTGAAGCGGTACAGTTTGTCTTTAATGAACGTGCAAAACTTAAGGAATACGGTTTTGATGTAGTAGAAGAAAAGCTTGATCTACTAAATCCAATAGCCGGTACCCTGGATACCCTTCGTTCAACCCTCCTTCTAGGCTTGCTGGAGGCTTCCAGCGCCAATATGAAAGTCGGACGTAAACAGGTCAAGCTCTTTGAAGTGGGATCGGTGTTCGACACTCAGCGTAATGAATCTATCAATATGGCATTTTCATTTTCCGGTCAAAAGGAGAGTGAATCAATCGCGAATCATGGTAAGCCTGATGAGGTCGGTTTTGCTGATTTTGTACAGACGATCGCTGATGTGATCGGGGATGTCGAGTTGCGTCAGGCCGAACTTTCCCATGCTTTGGCACATCCGTACCAGAGTGCAGAACTTATTCAGAATGGAAAGTGTATCGGAAGCCTATTCAAGCTACATCCAAGTGTGCAAAAAGCGTATGATCTGGAGACGACTTATCTATGTGAAGTGGCCTTTGATGAGCTTAAGTATGGGTTAGATGTTTTCTCGCCTTACTCCAAATATCAGGCTTCTTATAGAGATCTCTCTGTGGTGATTCCAAAATCACTGAAGTTTGCAGCACTAAGAGAGGTGATTGATGAAGCCAAGAGTGACGAGTTGATGCGTTATTATCCGGTGGATACCTATGAGAGTGAAGAATTGGGGGATAATATGAGTTTGACCCTTCGTTTTATGTTGCAATCTTCTGAGAAGACCCTGGAAGAGGATGATATTACCTCTTCGATGGATTCGATTCTTACCGCACTTAATGACAAATTGGGGATCTCTTTACGATGATGAGTACAGCCACGATCTATGCTATCTCTGAGGGCTTTGAGCTGCGTTGCGACACGATTGCTCCTGACAAGTCCATCTCCCACCGAAGTGCCATGTTCTCACTTCTTGCCAAGGGTGAGTCTGTAGTTGAAAACTTTCTGCGTGCGGAGGATACGATGAATACCCTTCAGATCGTGAAGGATCTAGGGGCTAAGGTCGTGGATGAAGATGGGGTCTTACGTATCAGCTCTGAGGGGATCAAAGAGCCTTTCGATATCTTGGATTGTGGTAACTCCGGGACGGGTATGCGTCTGTTCTGCGGTCTTTTGGCTTCGGCCAAGGGGCACTTTGTTCTGACGGGGGATGAGTACCTTAAGCGTCGTCCGATGAAACGCGTTACGAAACCTTTAAAAGATATCGGTGCTTTTTTAGATGGGCGTGAAGATGGAAACCTTGCTCCTTTAAGCATCAGAGGAGGCTCTTTAAAGGCCTTTGATTATAACTCAAAGATCGCTTCGGCACAGGTGAAGTCTGCAATGATCCTGGCCGCACTCTCTGCTGATGGAGAATGTACCTATAGTGAGCCTGAGCTCTCCCGTGATCATACGGAACGTATGCTCAAGGGGATGGGTGCTGAACTGGAGGTAGAAGGTCTTAAAACACGCATAAAGCCTCTTAAAGGTCTGCTTGAACCACTACATATCCGTGTGCCGGCAGATCCGTCTTCTGCATTTTTCTTTGCGGTAGCTGCGGCGATCACTCCGGGGGCCAAGGTTGTGATCGAAGGGGTTACCTTTAACCCGACCCGTATTGAGGCGTTTAAGGCACTTGAACGTATGGGGGCACAGATTGAGTACGAACTCAAGGATGAGAAGTATGAGCCAATCGGTGATATTTCCGTTGCTTATGCACCTTTGAAGGCGATCACGGTAGAGGAGAACATCTCCTGGCTAATTGATGAACTTCCGGCCCTGTCTATTGCAATGGCCTGCGCAGAGGGAACGTCGGTGATCAAAAATGCGGAAGAGTTACGTGTCAAAGAGAGCGACCGTATTTCCAGCGTAGTGGATAACCTTAATAATTGTGACATCCAAACCACCGAATATGAAGATGGGTATACAGTCACAGGGGGCACTTTGCAACCGGCTCTGATCAACTCATTTGGTGATCATCGCATCGCTATGAGTTTTGCGATTGCCGGTTTGAGATGCGGGATGAAGATTGAGGATATTGAGTGTATTCAGACCTCTTTTCCAAACTTTTTTGAGATATTAAAAGAGATTACCAAGGTAGAATTATAGGAGTTTATGATGAATGTGACATTAGCTGAGAATTACGGTTTCTGTTTTGGTGTGAAACGTGCGATCAAGATTGCAGAAGAAAATGTCGGCTCAGCGACCTATGGTCCATTGATTCATAACGGTAAGGAGATCGACCGCCTAAAAGCAGATTTTCAAGTCTCTTTGGTTGAGGATATTTCTACCTTTAAAGAGGGAGATAAGGCAGTTATCCGTACCCATGGCATCCCCAAGGGTGAATTGGCATCTTTGAAGAAAAAGGGTGTTGATGTCATTGATGCCACTTGTCCTTATGTGACGAAGCCTCAACAGATATGCGAAGAGATGAGTAAAGAGGGATATGACATCGTCATCTTTGGAGATGCGAATCATCCGGAGATCAAAGGGGTGATGTCCTATGCAGAACATGGGGCTACTGTCGTTGAATCGGCAGAGGAATTAGAGGGCAAGTTCTTTTATGAGAAGATCGCCGTTGTAGCACAGACTACTCGTAAAGTCGAAGAGTTTATGAAGGTGTGTAACTATTTGATGCGAAAGCATAAAGAAGTACGGGTTTTTAATACGATCTGTAATGCGACCTTTGATAACCAGGATGCGGTACGTAAACTTTCCAAAGACACGGATGTCATGATCGTTATCGGCGGTAAAAACTCATCCAATACCAAGCAGCTGCATTCTATCTCAAAAGAAGCCTGTCCCGACTCATATCTTGTAGAAGGTCCGGATGATCTGCAAGCTTCCTGGTTTGAAGGTAAAAAAGAGTGTGGAATCAGTGCCGGCGCATCCACACCAGACTGGATTATCCAACAAGTCATGGAGAAGATTAAAAGTTACTAATTGTCTAGTGAAATAGTCAATAAAGGCCGGCTTGACTGGCCGTGAGCTTCACGCTGACGTCTGTTCTATGCCATTTCAAAGCATAGAATAGCGAAATATAACCTGTGCGCTGTGAGCGAAGCGAGGAAGTCCTCTTGGGGGATTAACGTAGTGAAGGGGAGCGCTTCGCTCGCCGCAACGTTTAAATTAGAAGAACTCCATATCTCCCTCATCCTCGGCAGGAGGAACAATCATCGTGATGATCTGCTGAATACTCAAGGCGGTCGGTTCATGGATATGATGGGAGTTCTTCATCGCCAGGCTCTCCACTGAAAAACGTTCGACATAGCGTTCCATATCCGCACTTACAGCATCAAACAGCATCAATACA
>JBFEYO010000018.1:0-25657 GCA_041562075.1 Sulfurimonadaceae bacterium
ATCGGATTAAGAGTGTTTGCAGGATCATTATAAAATCTGAGTAATCTGTTTAATCATGCTGACCTTTTAAATGAGAAGAGAGGGTAGTCAGCACGATTACGCGGATTTGTTGGATTGAGAGTATTTTCAGGAGCATTGTAAAATCTGTGTAATCTGCTTAATCACGCTGACATTTCAGAAAAGAAAAACGTCAGTATGATTTCGCGGATTCATCGGATTAAGAGCGTTTTTGGGGAATTTGGAAGTTGGAACCTTATTTGCTGGCTAGTGGCAAACAAGGAGCGCGTATGGAAATTGTATTACAAAACAATATGATCATTGTTCGCACAGATTTTGACACGCTTAAGTCGCCCTGGATGGATGATTTTTTAAATTCCCACTCTCAGGACATGCTCTTTTTGCCCAAGTCTGTTTTGGTCTTTGCCAATTCGGCATTATGGGAAGAAAAAGAGGACTTTATCCATGAGCTGTGTATGTACTATACCAAAGATCAGGAGACGGACAGCGACTTTTACTTCCGATCGGTAATGCGGTATATGAAGTATCCTATCAAGATCGAACTGCAGGAGCGGGAGAGGGCAGAGTGTATTGAGGTACGTCTGCAGGCCCGTTCCTCTTCCGAGGTCCATATCAAACTTGATCACCCTAACCGTTGGGTGATGTCCTATCTGAAATCCCAGCTGGATCTGTATGTGACCCAGGAGGGCTTGATGAACCTCTTTTTGGAACTTCCGGATAACAAGGCCAAGAGTCGTCTTGAAAGAGCTTTGAATAAGCGGCATATCCTGCATTATGAGATTCAGTACACCTATGATGCCTATTTTATGCAAAACCTTTATTCTGAGTATGGTCAGTTTGTCTATGAGGACCATACCGATGATGAGATTGACGAGATGCTGCATTATTATACGGTGCTGGAGTGTCCGGTGGGCTCTAGCCAGGATGCCTTAAAACGCAGTTATAAAAAGCTGGTAAAGGTTTACCATCCTGACCGTGTGCATTGTGAAAGTGCTGATACGGTCAATCATTACACCCAAAAATTCCAACTGCTTCAAGAAGCATATCAGGCCCTTCGCATTGTCTCGTAAATATCTGGCGGGAGCGCTCATGCTCCTTGGCCCATTGTGGCTCATGGCTGCTTCGCCTTACAAGAATCCAAAGAACTTTTCCCAGGCCTTTAATGTCTTTAAGAAGCTTGATTTTGATTATACCCGTACGATGTTTTCCAACGAAAAATACGAGTATGATCCCCGAAGTTGTCTGGACAAGTTCTATCTCAAGAGCGATCATAAGCAAAAGGTGGTCTTTGTCCGCATCGTCCCTGAAGCGATGCTTTTAAAACGTCGAAAATGCGGTACAGAAGAGATCTGTACGCGGTATGACGGGAGTAAGTTCAAGGGGTCACGTTGTTGTCGTACGACGGATAAACTCTATCAGCAGTATGATGCCGATATCTTTAATATCATGCCTGTTGTTAAAAAGCATCAGAAGATGGCCATAGAGCCGCCCCTATGTGCCCGGGGCAATATCGCCCGGGTGTATCTTTATATGAACGCTACCTATGGATTGGGGCTTTCTCAGAAGCAGCAGATACAGTATCTGAAATGGCATCAGCAAGATCCGGTGGATGCCAAAGAGTGTGATCTGCATGATAAGATTGTGGCAATTCAGGGGCGTTCAAATCCCTGGATCAGATCCTCTTGCGAGACACTGCGCAGCAAGTCTTCAAAGTCATTGCAGGAGTAGAGCCTTAATTTGTCATTCTGAAGGCTGAGAAGCTCTTTGGAGAAGCCCCGTTTGGCAAAGAGGATGATATAATCGGGCTCAAACCCCACCTTCTCACACTTTTCAATCAGCCGGTTGAGTTCTTTCTTATTGATCTTATGATTTTTCCATTTACATTCGCCCACGATCAGTTCATCATCCGGGTTATTGGCCATGAGGTCTATCTCCACTTGTCTGTCCCAATACGATCCGCTATCAATCAGGTTCAATGAGGAGAGTTTTTGTTTCATCATCTCATTGCTGAGTTCTTCAAAGGTATATCCCACGAAGGCCTGATGGTGTTTGTGAAAGTTTTCGATGACGCGGTCATAATTTCCCTCTTCGATGTGATAGCGCATGGGTGCGATGAAATAGAACCAAAAACGCAAGAAGGGAGAGGTGAAACGCATCTTGTGTGATATCCGGTGGCGGGCGATTTCGCGTTTGAGCTTTCTGCCATCCTTGACGGGTGGTTCTTCTCTGGAGTATTCGGCTTCAAGCACCCCGCTGTTTTGAAGGTAGTTCAGGCTCATTCCTCCATACAGGTTACTCATACCGCTTTTGTTAAAGGCAGAAAAGATACGTCTGTCTCCTCTGGCAAGGTTGACCAGCAGTTTGATGTATTGAGGGTCATCGGTGGTGAGTTCAAGAATCTGGTTGTGCAGGGAAATGAAGTTCTCCAGGATCTCGGTACGGATAAGTTCATCCAGGGGGGCATCGATGTCGATCTGCCACCCAAGACCGCCAAAGACAGAGAAATACTCGATCAGTCTCTCGATGTCATGGATCATGTGACGGTAATAAAAAGATCGAAACTGTTGTTTAATCATACAAACTTCGATGGATCATTACTCATAATAGCGTATAGTCCTGCCTCTTTATCTGCTGTGATATCTTCTGTGTCGACAGTCCAGTAGATGACTTTATGTGTTGCTACCAGTTCCGTTTTGCGTACATAATCTCTCAAAGATACATCGATATCAAAATAGTTGGTGTAATCATAGCGTATTTCAAAATCCTCTTGTTGCAGGAGTGCTTTGGAATCTACGAGTTTATGAAGACGTACAGGGGGGTGCAACAGATGCATATACTCAAGGACCTGATCGTCAAAACAGGAGATCTCTACCCAGTCAAGTTTATCATGGATAAGGGGTATCAATGCGTCGCACAGCTGTTTATAGGTGAGAGGATTGTACTTGATCTCAAGGATCACAGTGATTTTGCCCTCAGCAAGCTGTAAAAGCTCTTCAAGGGTAGGTATTTTTTCCTGGTGAATGTTGAGGGCTTGAAGTTCTTGCATACGCAGCTCTTCAGGGGCTCTGTCAAGACCGGTAAGACGCTTTAGTGAGTCATCATGGAAACAAAAGGGGATATGATCCAGACTGAGACGTATGTCGGTTTCAATCCCATTTGCACCCGCCTCAATCGCCTTTTTAAAGGCCAGCAGCGTATTCTCCGGATAGGCTGCACTGTATCCTCTATGGGCAATGACCTTCATCTAGCCTCCTTTATCAGGCATACTTTGTGTTATTATACAGTATGAATGAAGTCTATGATGTGATCATCCTGGGTGCAGGTATTAATGGGGTGGCTGCGGCCAAGGCCCTGGCAGAAACAGGGAAATCGGTAGTAGTGATAGAGAAATCTCATATAGGTGCGGGTGCCTCTTCACACTCTTCCAGACTGATTCACGGGGGGCTGCGTTATCTGGAACATATGGAATTCTCACTCGTCAAGGAAGCCTTGGGGGATCAAAAGTATCTGCTTGACACCTATCCTGAACTGGTGCGTTTACGACCTTTTTACCTGCCCATGTATCAAGACTCTGCACGTCCGGTATGGATGATAAAGCTGGGATTGTGGATCTACAGTCTCTTTGCCAGACATGGTCTGCAGGCAGAGGAGGTCAGTATGGAGGAGTTTTCGCGACTTTTCCCCCGTATCAGGACAGAAAGGCTAAAGGCGGTCTTTAAGTATTACGACGGCAAGACCAATGATCTGGCTCTGACGCAAAGAGTGGCCGAGGAGGCGAAGGCTTTGGGTGTTGAGATCATAGAGTGTCAAGCGCCACAAAGCGTGGATGTGAATGAGGATGTGATTCGCGTGAGCTTGGAGGATAGAGAGCTTCAATCACATCTTCTGATTAATGCGACAGGGGCATGGGTGGATGAGGTCAATACAGCGTTTTCTCTTCCTTCACGATATCGCATTGAAAAGCTCAGCGGGATTCATCTGGTCATTGACAGGGTATTGGTGCCTGAACCGCTGTTCTTGCAAACTGATGAAAGCCGTATATTTTTTATTATTCCCGAAGAGAAAACGACCCTGATCGGTACCACGGAGCGAAGGGAAGAGCTTCCTATCGATGAGGTGAAAGTCAATAATGAGGATATTGAGTATCTTTTGGCCAAGAGCAGTGTTTATCTTAAAACGCCTCTGCGACGAAGCGATATTAAAGAAGTCTTTATCGGAGTGCGTCCGATTATCAAGAGCGCCAAAGACCCGACGAAGATGTCCAGAGAGTATAAGCTGGATCTGCACGAACAAGGGAAGAATCATATCGTGCATATATACGGAGGAAAACTGACGACTTTTCCTTCACTGGCGGCCAAGGTAGCAGATATCCTGAAGGATTATTTCAGATAGATCCCGTTTTCATTGACCTCGATTTTTCCAGCATCGATGAGGGAAGTGAGGGTCTTTTTATAAGCTTTTTTACTGAGACCGAAGACATTGGTGATATCCTGGGCATCACTCTTGTAATTATAGGGCAGGCGGCCTTTGTTGGCTTCGAGCATATCAAGAATCTTCTGTTGATCATCATCTGAGCCTTTTGCCCCTATCGGGCGAAGAGAAAGATCGAGCTTTCCATCCGGGCGGGAGAGTTTGAGATAGGCCTTTTTAGACTCACCGACCTGCACTTTTTCGAAGATCTCATTATCGTAGATCATACCCTCGTAGATGTTATTGACGATACATTTATAGCCCATAGGGGTCTTGGCCAGAACGAGGATGTTCACTTCCTCATTAGGCTTGAGCTTCTTCTTATGGGGTTGGAGGTGCTGGGTAAGACGCTCTGAACCGATAAGACGGTGGGTCTGATCGTCATAATTGATATAGAGGATCCGCTTCTCACCAACTTTGAAGTTGGATTTTTGGTGGGTCTTGGGGACAAAGAGGTCTTTGCTCAGTCCCCAGTCGACAAAGGCGCCGAAGTTGGTGACGTCTACGACCTCAAAAAAACCGTATTCCCCCAGCAGCGCTTTTGGGGTTTCAGTGGTCGCAATGATGCGGTCTTCCGAGTCGGTATAGACAAAGACATCTAATTCATCGTCTACTTTCATCCCCTCTTTGAAATAGGCTTTTGGCAGAAGGACATCTTTCTCATCGGCAGCCATGAGGTACATGCCCGGTTCAGTCATTCTGTCAATACGCAGGGTGTTTATCTCCCCTAAAACTAAGTGTTCATTAATCATACGACAGTATAGCCTAGCTTAGCTTTACTAGGAGACATCCACTACGATGTTTTTGCCATGGCTTTTAGCGGAATAGAGGGCATTATCCACCCGTTTTAGTAAGGAGGTCTCATCATCATCACTGCGAAGCTGGGTGACTCCAAAGCTGCAGGTGACATGATCGAGTTCAGGCAGAAATTTATATTCCTGGATCAATTTTCTGTAACGTTCTGCCAGCTTCTTGGCATCATGATGTTCCGTCTCAGGGAGGATGATGATGAACTCTTCTCCTCCCCATCGTGCGAAGGTGTCTGAAGCGCGTAATTGCTCTGAAATAATACGGGCAATGGAGATAAGGATAGTATCTCCCGCTTCATGCCCAAGGTTGTCATTGATCTTTTTGAAATCATCAATATCAAAGAAGATCACACACAGAGGGAGTTTGTAGCGAATGGAGAGCTGCATAGACTTTTCAAGGATGATATTGAGTTTATTACGATTGGCTATCTTCGTCAACGGATCTGTGGTCGCCAGGAGTTCAAGCGCGTTATGGGTACGTTTTTGTGAAAGGAAATAGAGTACGATCATAAGCGCCAATATGAGGGCAGAGATGGCCGCGATAATGATTTCAACACGGCAGGTATGCTCCATAATCTTAAGGGTCGAATCCTTTTCATAGGAGATATAGTAGGCCACATGTATATTCTCAACATTATAGATAGGTGTAAACATGGCAAGGTAATAGGTATCATCTACCTTGGTACTCAGCGAAAATTCTTTTTCAGTCTTTACCTTTTGAGCCGCTTGTGAGGCAATGGACTTGTCGATGTTGGCAATGAGTTCAGTAGAGAAACCCTGTTCGCTTTTTTGGCTGATGGTGGCCTTGTCATGCAGGTATTCATCTGAGAGTATGCTTGGGATGTAATTACTCTGTTCCTCTTTCCATACTTTTTTACTGATGATCTGTTTGCTCAGCATAAAGGTGTAGTAAGCCCTATAAAGTTTGGCCTCTTCTATCTTGATGGCATTAAAGGAGTAGGAGATCTCTACAGTACCTGCGAACCGGTTTTCATAGACCAGGGGGAAGACATGTCTGAAGCCATTGAATATCCGGCCTTCTTCAAACCCGGAGGTCTCCTTTTTGGTGCGGTTGACCTTATCGATGGAGAAGCGTATCCCTTCCAGGGAATCCCCATACTTGGCAGGACGGTGAAACCGTAAAAAGCTCACGCTGTTTTTCAGATGAAAATGAAGCTGGCGGATATTCTGTTTTTTAAGGTTTTCGTATAGGGGTGAAAGCTTGACGTAGAGTTGTTGACGCAATGCGTCCTGTTCTTCCCTGCTTGCACCATTGGCACGTTTTACCAGGGAGACAATCTCCTCTTTATTAATGACATTGTCAAATACATTTTGTGCTAGCAGGGCATAGGCGTTTTGCACCGCATGAAACTGCAGGGAGGCATTTTCCAGTTTGGCGTCAAAGTGCAGTCGTTTTTTCTCTTGATACTGGTTTTTTAAAAAGCTGTAGGCAGGGAGAAACAAAAGAATGAAGATGAGAATAACGGCCGCAAAGGGGGAGAGGTACTTCCTAAGAAAAATAGACATGTCATCTCCTTGGATATATGATCTACAGGATTATTTCACTGTTCTATAATAGCATATATAATACCAAAAGTGTACAGTGATTCCGATTTAGCAGGGCCTAGATAAAGACATTGACGCCGATACGTTCGGCGAGGCTTTGGCCTTGCATACTTAACTCGAACTCTTTCTCTTCGTTCATGCAGATCAGTCCGGATCTGATCATGTTTGAGACAAGCTGTTTGAAAGCCTTACTGTCAATCTTGGAGAGTTTGAAAAGGTTTCTGGCATGGATGACATCGGTCTTTGCAAGGGCATAAAACACACGCAGGGCGTTAGGGTGGGAAAAGACTTCAGGATACTCCTGTAGGATGGTCGAGATCTTGATAGCACGGAGGATATCGCTCTCATCCAGGTCATATTGGGAGAGTTCAAACTCCTCTTCAAGTTCTTGCACAAGCTGGTTTTCCAGATCACTGGTACTGACTCTCTTCCCATGCTCCAACTCTCCGATTGTCCGCACCGCATCGAGTTTTGCCTGCAACTCTTCTTGATACCCCATATCTCACCTCTTTTGTAGAGATTATAGCAAAGAAAAGTAATCGAATGCATTCGTAAACCAGTAAGGCTGTGATACACTATGAGATCTATAAAACAAGTTAGGAATGGATATGCAGACACTCTTCTACCTCGGTTTGATCCTTGTTTTTGGGGCATTTATACAGTGGTTGAGTCCCAAGATGCGTATACCTACCGTAGTCGGCTATCTTAGCCTCGGTCTGCTGATCGGTCCGGAAGTGTTAAATCTTATCCCCAGGGGATTTGTGGAAAACTCCCATGTGATCACAGATCTCGCCCTTGCCATCATTGCCGTTTTGGTCGGTGCGACCTTGAAGTTTTCCACACTCAAGGGACGGGGAAAAGAGATCTTATATATCACACTCTTCCAATCGGCGGGTACCTTCCTGCTTGTCCTGATAAGCTTTATGGTTCTGGGCGGTTTTTTAAACCTGTCAACGGGAAATAGTCTACTGGTCGCCCTTTTATTGGCTGCGATCGCGACCGCTACGGATTCGGCTGCTCCTTTAGCCATTGTTAGGGAATTGCGTGCCAAGGGACGTTTTTCATCAGTATTACTTGCGATCGTAGCAACGGATGATGTCGTTGCTCTGATGATGTTCTCTCTGGCATTGTCCATTTCAGATGTACTTTTTGCCGTGGATAGTTTTGCCTGGAAGAATCTGCTTGGGGCCATTTTTCTGATAATGATGAGTGCCATTTTGGGAAGTGCAGCAGCCTTCATCAACAGTTTTATGCAAAAACTTTTGGCCTCCCATAAGGGGATGCAGACTATAGCGACCCTGGGCTTGATCTTTATAGTATATAGCCTGAGTGAGTACTGGGACTTGGAACCTCTGCTTAGTGCGATGGTGATGGGAATGGTGATGGTTAACACTTCCAATGATTTTGATATTGTGGAAGAAGAGATAGATAATCATCTTGCAGAGGTAATCTTCATGCTTTTCTTTATTATCTCGGCCATGCATTTAGCCTTGGACGCCCTGTTTATCTTTCCTCTGGCGATCATAGTGTATGTCTTTTCGCGCTTGTTTGGAAAAGTATTGGGAGGGTATGCCGGTGCATTTTTTGCCGGAAGTATCCAGAGTATCCAGAGGTATATGGGATTGGCGTTGATACCGCAGGCGGGGGTGGCCATCGGTCTGGCGCTCTCCTTGCAAAAACATGCGGAACTGGATCAGATCTCTTCGATTATTTTGAACATCGTCATTGCGACTACGCTTATACATGAGCTTGCAGGGCCATTTTTCATTAAATACGCGCTTAAAAAAAGCGGGGAATGTCAATGAACCCGTATCAGGATTCAGAGTCTCCCCAGAACAGATTGATAAGGTACATTCCTATAAAGACAACGGGCGCGAGATAAAAGATCCAATAGAGTTCTTCAGCCATAAGAATCACCTCCTCTTTGCTATATTATGCATCTGCTGAGCTTTCAAAAGACTTTAACATCCGGATTATAGATCACCTTTGAGATGGTCGATCGCCTCTTGTTTGGAGCGTTTTTGCTCTTCTTCGGCTTGTAGCTCTTCCTCATTTTTCAGATGGATCTCTTCGGTAGCCATTTTGTTTTTGAATTGGTGATACTCACTACTGGTGGTGAAGAGGAGTTTCAGATCCGAGGCACTGGTGGCATAATTGAAGGCCGTCTCTTCAGAGATTTTGCCTGCGAGGGTAAGATTAAAGAGGGCCTGATTGAAGGTGATCGAGCCGTAGCTGTTCCCCTCTTCGATCATGGCATCGGGAATATCCGTATCGGCACCGCTGCGGATAAGATGTTCGATTCTAGGACTCATAAACATCACTTCCACAGCCGGCAGGAGTTCATCATTCAGACTTTTTAGCAGGCGTTGGGATACAATCGCCTGCAGGTTGGCTGCAAGGGCCATGCGGATACGGTTTTGCTCTCTGGTCGGAAAGATTGCGACAAGCCGATCGATAGTCTCTCTCGCATCAAGGGTATGCAGGGTGGTAAAGACGAGCTGTCCCGTGTTGACCGCATGCAGTACACTCTCTGCGGTCTCAATATCTCTAAGCTCACCGACGATGATGATATCGGGGTCTTCTCTCAGTGCTGAACGCAGAGCGGCACTGAAGTGTTGGGTATGATGCCCGATACCCCGCTGCTCGATAATACAGTGTTTATCGCTGTAGACATACTCTACGGGGTCTTCAATGGTGATGATATGACGGCGCTGATTTAGATTGATCTCTTCGATGATGGAGGCCAGGGTGGTGGATTTACCGCTGCCGGTGGTACCGGTGACGATGACCAGCCCCCGTTGCAGGTGGCATAGTCTATGCAAGACTTCTGGGAGGTTTAACTCCTCAATACTTTTAATCACTTTGGGGATGGTACGAAAGACGATCGCCAGACCGTGCAGATGAACAAATAGGTTCACCCGGAAACGGTGCTCATTATCCAGTACATAGATGGTGTCAAGCTCCTGTTCTTTCATAAAGTTCACAAAGTTCTTACCGGCGAGTTCACGGGCAATGTTTTCTACACTCTCGTGGCTGAGAACAGTATCTCCCAGGGGAGTGATCTCTTCATTGATGCGCGCACGTACTGTGGCATTGCTTTTGATGTGCAAGTCACTTCCTCTGTTTTCAACCAGTTGTGTGAGATAATTTCTGAGAATTTGAATGTCGTCTGAAGGTGTCATGGTATGGCCTTTATAAGGGTCTATACCATGATGATAGTATGAATAAGATTTAAAGAGGATTAGGGACGCAGATTAATGTGTCTCGGCTTTCATGTCATCTAAAAAGTCCTGCTGGTATGTTTTGATCACGAAGATGAGTCCCAGGGAGTATACGAAGATACTCAGCAGGATGATTCCCATGACGACCTGTTCAAACATTGCTTTATATTCAAATGTCTCTGGCAGGGCGTGTACCATGATCATGGAAAGCCCCCCTTTGATCCCTGCGAAAGTGAGAATAGCCCACCAGCGGTAGGAGACATCGGTGATCTTATGCACCTGCTTGGAGATATAGGAGAACTTGAACATCATTGCAGCACGGATCAGGGTAGTCGCGATAAAAAGGATGATGATCTCTTTGGAATAGTGCAGCATTTTCTCGATCTCGATCAGTTCTGCCAGAGTGAAGAAAAGCACTGCATTGGCAAAAAGAGCGAAAAAGGCGATGATCTGCTTATTCTCATCCAGGCGGGCTTTGGTAGTGATAATCCGCTCTTTTTTCGTATGTTCACCTACGGATTCGTCCCCGATGATCGCACCGCTTGACTCCTGGGAGCTGAACTGTTTGGAGATGAAATACTGCAGGGTCAGTACGGCGGAGATAAGCGCAAGGATACCCGAGACATGGATATGATGGTTTTCGGCGATGCCAAAGGCCACGTAGGCGGTAAGTAAGATCACGATAAACTCATCGGTGACGGTATGCAACATGGAAAGCAGGAGTTTTCCCAGGTAGCCCACGGTCACACCGATGAGTACGGAGATACTCAGTACACGCACTAGGGTTATACCCGCATCCGCAGGACTTACTTCCACACCACTCATCAGCGGCAGGCCGATAAAGAAGAAGGCAATGACCGCCGTGGCATCATTGAAGAGGGATTCTCCCTCGGTGAGTACCTTAAGTGAGTGGGGAAGTTTGAACTGTGAAAAGATAGAACCCACGCTGACGGCATCGGTGGCCAATACCATGGCAAAAAGGGAGATCAGCGCACCTGTACTGAAGGCATATTCCGCAAAGATGACAAAATTGAAAATCACCCCGATAAAGATGGAAAGAACGACCGCTACAAAGGAGAGATAAAAGATCGCAATCGCATGTTTTTTAAGATCGGAAAGTTTGAAATTGAGGGTGTCCGGAAGCAGGATCAGCGGAAGCAGTAGCAGGATGATCCCGTCAAAATTTTCAGTCGCTGCAATATTGATATAGTTTGGAAAATAAGAGTAGACCGCAAGGGTAAGGGACATGATCCCGATAGGAAGGGGGATGGATGCCTTGGTCTGCAGAATACGTGAAAGCAGCAGAATAGAGATGATCGCAATAAGAATATTTGCCATTGGACTCCCTTAGTCTTTTTTAGTTTCGGGGGCTTTTTTGATCTGGATCTTGCGGGGGGCACGTTTTTGAGGATTGCTGCCTTTGTCATGATGATGAGGTTTTGCCGAAGGCTTACTCCACTCTTTTTTGGCACTGAATCCCTGTTTCTTTTGCTCTTTTTTAGCCTGTTGATCTGCGGCATGGCGTTCCTGGGACTTGGTCGGTTTACTTTTATTCGGGCTTGTTTTAGCTTTTTGAGGTTCATACCCCTTGATCAACTCTTGCTTAATGTTTTTACCTAAGAGTTTTTCGACGGCGTATAGGCGTGTCTGCTCTTTTTGATCAAAAAGGATCAGGGCCATCTCGCTTACAGACTCAAGGCGATTCAGGTAGTCCTGAGCCTCTTGAGGAAGCTCGAAACTGATCAGAATATCCCAGGAGCCTTCAAGTTTTTTAAGTTCCTCATCATTTGAGAGGGTCAGTCCTTTTTGCTCAATCTGCGTAGTGGTCGTATTGTTTTGTGAAATGACAAGAATAGTTTTTCCCTGATACTGCTCTATGAGTTCTTTAAGAAGCTCTTGTTTGCGACTGCTTTCACAAGGGTGTACACGGTGATTATGACGTTTAATACTGGCTAGGGACATAGATACTCCAGGGGAACAAAAAATATCTGTGATTGTACACTATTTGGGCTTTACCGGAGATACAAACCTCTTTATCTTTAGAAGTGAAGGGTGCTGAACCAGGGGAAAAGCCAATAAGATTATTTTTTAATCAGTAAATATGATCATTATTAATCATCAATAGATACAATTGAGGGAAAAAAATGGATGGCACCCATGTCAAAAAAAGAGACCTACATCATAAAGCTCCGTCATTCCCGTACTGAACATCAACGCTGGATAAATCAGATAAAACTACTTGTTTCAGGTATCGATGTGGATGTGAAGTCTATAGCGATCAATGAGACTGAAAGTGCCTTTGGAAATTGGCTTTATAGCTGCGGAATGATTTTCTCCACACAAAACATCAAAAAGAGCGTGTATGATATCGAGAAGTACTTCAAGCTCTGTTTTGAGGATTACCTCAAGATATACGGGACTTTGATCAAAACAGGTTCTTCGGGTTTTCTCTCAGGGATGTTCTCCTCTTCCAAGCCAAGTAATAGCGATCTGATCATCGCTCAGCAATATTATGAGGGATTGATAGCCACTTCGGATAAGATGCTCTCCTGTCTTCGGCTCTTTGAGAGTCAGCTTCTGGCCATGGGGGAGCAGAAGTTTGAGGAGCTTATTTTGCACGAACAGCTTCCGCAAGAGCAGATAGAATCAGCATCAGATGAGAAAAAGGTCTTTCGCTATCGCGGTCAGGTGATCGAAGAATAGTCTATGGGCAATAGCTTCTCTATTTTGAGATGATGCTTTACAGGAGCATGGTAAGCTGAGACATAGGCTATAATACGCTTAATTTTTAACAGCGTAAAGAAGCTCCATGATACAACTCTCCCATATCGCCAAACGTTTTGGCGAACAAGAACTCTTCAGTGATCTCAATCTCAAGCTTAATGCCGGTAACAAGATCGGACTGGTCGGGCGTAACGGCTCGGGAAAATCGACCCTTTTCAAACTGATACTGGGAGAAGAGCATCCCGATGAGGGGGAAGTGATCATTCCCAAGAACTATCGTATTGGTGCCCTTAGACAGCATTTGAAGTTTACGCAAAATTCAGTACGTGAAGAGGCAGCTTTGGCGCTTAGTGAAGAGCATCAGTATGAGACTTACCGGGTGGAAAAGATCCTTTTTGGTCTGGGTTTTGTGCAAGAAGATCTGGATAAGGACCCGCTCTCTTTCTCAGGGGGATATCAGATCCGTATCAATCTGGCCAAGCTTTTGGTGACCGAGCCGAATCTATTGTTATTAGATGAGCCGACCAACTACCTGGATATACTCTCTTTGCGTTGGTTGAAGGGCTTTTTAAGAGCTTTTCAGGGAGAGGTGATACTGATCACCCATGATAGGGATTTTATGGATGGGATCACCACCCATACCATGGGATTGGTACGCGGAGGAATAGAGGGGGTTAGTGGTGATACTCATAAATTCTATGCCCAGCTAAAAGCCAATGATGAGCATTATGAGAAGCAGCGTCTCTCCCAGGAGAAAAAACGTAAGGAGCTTGAAGAGTTTATCGCCAAGAACAAGACCAGAGCCTCCACGGCGGCACAGGCCCAGTCCAAAGTGAAACTGCTTGAGAAGATGGATCAGATGGATAGTCTCTGTTTTGACAAGCATCTGGACTTTGCTTTTAATTTCAAGCCTTCGCCTTCCAAGCTGGTTTTGGAGGTGAAGGATCTGAGTTTTGGCTATACCCCTGAGAAGATTCTTTTCAAGGATATCTCTTTTGATCTGGCTCAGGGAGAGTGTCTGGCCATTATCGGTAAGAACGGCTCAGGAAAATCGACCCTGCTTAATACCATCGCGGGGGAACTTACGGCACTTAGCGGAAGTGTGCATTCACACCCCAGTGTCTCTGTCGGGCATTTCGGTCAGACCAATATTGACAGACTGGATATGAAACAGACGGTGATGGAGGAGATCTACTCCGCTGATCCCCAACTGGGAGAGGCGGCGGTGCGTACCATCTGTGGGGCGATGATGTTTTCAGGAAGCGCCGCGGACAAGCAGGTCTCTTTGCTTTCGGGGGGAGAGAAGTCCCGGGTGATGCTGGGACAGATTGTTGCCCGTCCGACAAATCTGCTCTTTTTGGATGAGCCGACTCACCATCTGGATATCGATTCCATTGAGGCATTGACCAAGGCGATAGAGAATTTTCAGGGCGGCAGTATCATCGTCTCTCACTCCGAAGAGCTTTTACGCCGTGTGGCAGACAGGCTGATCATCTTTGCCAAGGATGGAGCGGAGTATTTTGACGGGGGATATGAGCTCTTTTTGGAAAAGATCGGCTGGGGAGAAGATCAAGAGGAAGAGATCAAAGGCCCGGCGAAAGAAAAGGCCGGTAACAAATTCTCCAAAGAAGCGAAGAAACAGCGCGCTGCACTGATCCAGGAACGCTCCAAGAAGAGTTCCCCCCTTAAAAAAGAGCTGGAGAAACTCGAAAAGCAGATCATTTCCCTTGAGGAAAAGCTGGCAGAGGATCATGAAGCCTTGGAGGAGGCTTCGGCTTCAGGGGATACCTCCAGAGTGATGGAACTCTCTTCTCAGATCGGCAAAGATGAGGCAGAAGTCGAGGCAAAGTTTGAGCGTATGGAAGAGGCTCAGATGGAGTATGACAGTGTGATGCAGGAGTATGAGCAGAAGCTTTCTGAGTTGGAATAAGTTAAAACAAACCAAATGGTTTCTTTTAAGTTTGCTTAGCCTATAATGCCTTTTTCTAAAGGATCACAATGAAATATTTTTTGATATTAATAACACTGTTTCATCTGGGTTGGGGGGCTCAGATCGATGAGTTTGCCGCTGAGGTCAATTATGGACGGGATTACCAGCAAGCCCTAAAAAGTGCCAAGGCCGAGGGGAAGATGCTGATGCTGGTACTGGTGGGGGATTATTGTCCCTGGTGTAAAAAGTTCGAGCGAAAGACCCTGAAAGCGCAGAAGGTAAAAGCAGTTGTCAATGAGAAATTTATACCTGTGGTTATTGACAAATACAAGGACAAGGGGAAATACCCGGAGGCCTTTTTCGCTCCGATGATACCGGCAGTCTATTTTATCGATCCAAAGAGTGAAACGGCGCTTTCGGATACGGTGGGGTATATGAAACGATCAGAGTATCTTGAAAGTATAGATGAAGCCCTGGCTTTGTATAGCACAGGAGGCAAGAAATGAAAAAATTGCTGTTGCTATTGCTACTTGGCAGTCAGATCTTTGCCGAGTCCTTTTATACGCTTGACAAGGTCAAGCACCTGAATCTCTACCTTGATCTTCAAGCGGACTTCTTTAATCCCGCCAAAAAGAAACAATATAAAGAAGAACTCACAGCCAAGCTGGAAGAGGCGGGTTTTGTCTTTGGCAAGACCGATGCGATCATCTTGGTCGTCAAGGTGAAGACGCTAGCTGTTGAGGAATCCCAGGCCATTTCACTTCAGATCGGATTGGGAGAGGATGTGATCACGCGAAGAGAAGGAAATGTCGAGACCTTTGCCTATACCTATCTGGCGAATAAACTGATCGAGGGGTATGACCCGTATGCCGATACCCTTGAGGCTTTAAACAGTATGATCGATGATTTTATCGATGCCTATGAGGACGATAAGGAAGAATAAGCTAGTGCTCTTGCAGATAGCGGGCAACGGCATCATTGTCATTGCTGTGTTCTGAGATGATATTCGCATGGGCCTTGGCCTCTTCCAGGGCATTACTCACTGCTACCGACGTTCCTGCCAATTTAAACATCCCGATATCATTGATACTGTCTCCAAAGACCGTGAAACGGCTTAGATCCTCATTAAGGTATTCACTCAGGGTAGCCAGACCATGGGCCTTGTCTCCCAGTGGATTGAGGATAGTTAGGAAGTATCCTCCGCTATAGTTCTCCGGAGAGAGTTTGAATTCGAAGTACCGGCCATACTTTTCGTTGAGGTATGAGGCCAAGGGGTTGAGTTCCTCGAAGCTGCCCATATAGACGATCTTGAAGGTCTTTTGGCGTGCAACGATAGTCTCATACTCGATCAGACGTGGGTCTTTTTTATAATTTACCAGAAGCTTTTTCTGGATAAGGGTCTGCTTCTTGGGAAAGTCAAAGGACTCGTTGAGTTCACCCTCCTTTAAGCCGATGACAAAGGGCTGTAGATCAAAGAGGCTGTTGACCTCCTGTATCAGCTCATTGGTGATATCATAATCCAGATATTTGGTGTCGATGATCTTTTTATCGTGGGTGACGATAAGTGCGCCATCTAGCAGGATCATGGGAGCATTAAAGTGCAATCCTTTCAGGGTAGTGGTGGCAGAGTAAAAACTTCGTGCCGTAGCGATGGAGAGGATGGCATGTTGACTGGTGGCATTCCAGATATTCCTGCTAAACTCGCTGATACTCAGGTCTGAACGTAAAAAAGTGTGGTCAAGGTCGGTGATATAGATAGGTTTCATGGAGGAACTGTCTCTGAGTCGATGACTCAGAGGGAAGACTTATACAGAGAACTCGCTGACCCACAGGTCATGAAGGTTACAAAAACTCAGGGCATAAAGTTTGCCGTGCTTACCTTGGATCTCGTACGATGAGACGGCTTTTTTATCCGTGTCGGGAAAGAAGACATATTCGCCTAATACCTCTCCCGCTTCGGTGACGATGGTGTGCTTGACGATATAGTGTCTCGGTGCCATACCATGTTTGGTCTCAACGGTGACCTTATTGCCTTCTACCGTTACTACAGGAGCGTGGCTCCCCGCCTTTCCTTCCCAGCGTCCCTGGTTGTCAGCGGAGTAGGCGAAGATGTTCTTCGGTGCTTTTTCATTGGCAAGTACGGGAGTGATGGCAGCCATCATACCCGCAGACGCGACGAGGGATGTTTTCATAAAATCTCTACGGTTTTGCATAGGTGTCCTTTTATTTTAGTGGGGATAGTATAGCAATTTATTCTTGCGCTGTCGATTGGGTATACACATCCCGGTTCAGTTCCGCCTCATCCAGCATACTATAAAAGCCCGGTTGTTCAAAGGCGCCGCGGGTGATGTAATAGACCTTGCCTTCGGGTGTGACAAAATAGTGGATAGGCACCCCCTTGGTGGCAAACCCTTCGGGGATCATATGGCGGTCCCTTGAGAGGTAGACGGGGACGAAAGTCTCGATGAGTGATTGCATGACCTTCTCATCGGAGAGGGTCTGGTCCTTGTACTTATCGCAAAAGCGGCATTTATCCGCACCGATAAAGACGTACAGATCCTTTTTCTCTGCTTTGGCCTGCATAAGGGCCTTGTCGTAATCATGTTCCCACTCCAGTTCAATGGCCGCCAAAGCTGAGGTGAGCAGTGCAAATAGTATAAAAAAACGTGTCATTATCATTGATGTTTTTCTCCATAGTTTCAGTGATGGCATTGTACAAAAGCTTAACTGATGGATGCCCTAAGTGAGTATACTAACAATCAAATGTGGATAAAAAGTGAACATTTGGAATCATAAAAGCGGTATGGAAGGTGCTATACTAAAGTAAAGGAGATCTTATGTGTTGTCATGTCAAAGTAAAATGCAAAAAGTGCGGCTCGAAGTTTGAAGCGACGATTCTCAAAGAGAAGATGTATGGAAAAGGCTTGTGCGGGAGATGCGGCAAGCCTGAAAAGAAACACTCCTAGGCGGAGAGAAGCTCTTTGTTTTCATAGATAATGGAACGGTTTCTACCGGTAGATTTCGCCTCATACATGGCGGCATCTGCATGGCTTAAAAGCCCTTCTAGGCTTTCGTCTGAGCCAAATTCACATACTCCGACACTGATAGTGACAGGGTCTTTCAGCCCAAAATCATGGGCGTAGGTCAGCTTGCGTACACGCTCTGAAAGAACATAAGCCTGTGCGGCATTCTCATGCGTAGCCAAGATGACGAATTCTTCTCCTCCATAGCGGAATGCTACGTCATCTCCGCGAAGATTTGTTTTAAGTAGCTTTGAAAATCCCTTAAGCACCTCGTCCCCTTTTCGGTGTCCGTAGGTGTCATTGATCTGTTTGAAATGATCGATATCGATAAAAAGCAGGGAAAACGGATTGTGCTGGCGTTCATAGGTGTGAATGCGTCGTTGAAGCACTTCCAGCAGGTGAAAGCGGTTATAGAGCTTGGTCAGCGGATCAAGAATGATATTGGTCTCCAGTTGGGAACGGACTTCTACATAGATGAGGTAGAGGGTGAACAGTAAAATGACAAAGATAAGGCTGCCAATGGAAAAGACGGTTAAAACGGTTCGATCATATTTTCTCTTGGATATCTTGGCAGCAGCATTGGTAGTCTGATCTGCTGCTTGCCAGCAGGCCTCGGTGAGTTGCTCTAAGCTCTCTTGTCCCGCTGATGATTTAAGGGCCTGGGTAAGGGCATGCCAAGATTGAATGAGCTTTGTATAATGGGCGATAAAGTCAAACTGCTCAAAATAATCCGAATGTGTGTGAATGAAGTTCTGTTCAATCTGTCTGAATCTGTTCTCGACGGATTGCATGATATAGCCGCGTTCGTCTTTGATGGAGGACTTGATGATGCGTTGGGAGGAACCGCGGATATAGCCGATATTATTGATCGTCAAGGAGTCGTTTTCCATTTTATGCAATTCGGACAAAGAGAGTTGAAGTCCCAAAGGAAGAGTCGCTATTAATATAAGAACGAGAATAATGAGTTTACGTGACACCTTGCTTTTCATGCAGTTATTGTAGCATCGCTTTCTTAAGCCAAATAGGGCTTGGCTCAAAGGATAGAAAGAATGGGACGGTTTAGTGTTTTTTGGCAAAAAACACCTGTGTATACCCTCGAGGCTTATGAGTAAAGAATTTGACCACGGTATACCTTCCTTCTGATGTTAATCCTTTCATTATAGCTTGGTTTTAGAGGAGCTGAAGTATGCTTAGCTTAAAGGAAAATGGTATGAAACAGCTCTTTTTAGTCTTGATGATAATATTGACCTTGTCAGCTTGTTCAGGGGTCTCTACCGGTGTTCATATCAACAGTAACGGGCAGGGAGGTGTACAGATGCGTGGAAGTGTGTTGAGCTTTTGAATCCTGCTGTGACGGTTGCGGTGAATGTCGCTATTCTTAATGATTGTAATGAATTATTGATTGCCAAACGATCACCGGATAAGCCTATGCCCGGTGTCTGGGAGTTCCCCGGAGGCAAATTGGAGAAGGGTGAGAGCCTTCAGGAATGTGCGCTTAGGGAGATCAAAGAGGAACTGGATGTGGAGATAAGGGTGGCAGAATATCTTGGTTTTGACATGCTGGAGTATGAGGGGAAAACCTTTGAATTGCATTTTTTTATCGCGCGGATGGCAGACCCGGATCAGCCCCTTAAGCTTTGTGTACACACTGAGGCCAGATGGGTGGAATATGCAGCTCTTGGAGAGTATGACTTTGCTGCGAGGGAACTAGCAAGCGTAAAAAGATTAGAGAAACGGCTCAGCTGATATTGTAAACCTGCTTTTTAGGTTTGCCTGATTATAATCGTAGATCGTTAAAAGGATGATCAATGCAACTTTTTTTAGTCATCTTGGGCGCCGTGCTGGGACTGGTATATGGTCAGTATGAGAACGGTTTTATATTCAACTCCAAGATCTGTCTTTTCGCAGGACTGACACTTATCATGCCCACACTTTTCAAGGTCAAGTTCAGTGATCTAAAACTTATCTGGGAACATAGAATAATCTTGGCTAAGGGCTTTGTGCTTAATTACCTTTTACTGCCGGCAATTGCAATCGGTATTGGGATGGCGACAGGCAGTTTCGGTGTGGCTACGGGAATTTTTCTGCTCTCTATTCTTAGCGGGGGAGGCATGGTGATGCATTGGATCAAAAAATCAAATGCGGATACTTCTTTGGGGTTTGTACTGCTTTTTATCAACTTGGTCTTTGTCTCATTATCTTTACTGATGCTGCATCTCTTCGGTATGTATATGGCCGCTTATTTTTCCGAGTCCTATTCTTCCGAGGTGAATGTCAGCAGTTTTGCCCAGGGTGTTTTGAACCTTCTGGTGGTCATCCCCTTTGTCATCAGCAGGGTGATCATTTTGATCAAACCTTTAAAGGAATTGATTGACAAGGGACGTAAGTATATCAGCCATATCAGTATCTTTATCATCCTCTTTTATCTCTTCGGTCTGCAAAACTCCCAGCAGCTGTTTGAGGTCTATGATTTTGAGCCGGAGCTTATCTATATCTCTGCGTTGGCAGTCATTGGGTTTTACCTTCTTGTGTATGGGGTATCGCGAATGGTCTATGATCTTGCATCACCGCAGGAGAGAGCAGCGTTTTGGCACAGCGTGACCCGATATATCACCTTGGCCCTGGTGATCTCTACCTTTACTACCGGGACCTTTGGGGTATCCATGATCATACCGATTATGGTCGCCTATGTGGTGCAGATCCCCTTTGCGATCTATATCGATAAGTTGCTAGCGACAAAGGAGTTACATGAAACAGCACACCCTTAAGAGTCTGATTCAGGAAAATGCCCTGAAAGATGACCGTTACAGCATGACTCAGGAGAAGCTGGAGGGGATGCTCTCTGCTTCATTGATCACACAGGTACTTGAAGAGGAGCCGGGATATGTGATGTTTAAGTATCTGGGAACCAAGATGGCCCTGTTGTCGGATAAGGATCATGACCGTATGCGTGTGATCTCTCCGATCACCAAGTATTCCGTATTGGCGCCGGGGATCAAGGATAATCTCATGCAGTCTAATTTTCATTCCGCTCTGGATGCACGTTATGCGGTCTCGGAAGATACGCTTTATGCGGCTTTTATCCATCCGCTCTCTTCATTGACGGAACAGGATTTTGAGAGTGCTCTACGTCAGGTCTTTAATCTTGCCGCCAGTTTTGGCAAGACCTACAGCAGCGGTCAATTGGAGTTCACCAATAAAAAATAGCCTATTTTTGACTTCTCCAGCGGGCATATTCGATATGAATCCGCTCAATCAGGTCGGCAAAGTAATTGTGTGACGCTCTGTTTTGAAGATGGGTCGGTATGGCATTCATCGTCATCGAATCGTTCTGATTGTTCTGTTCCATCTGTGCGATTCCCTCGAGCATATGGATAAGTTGCATAAACTCCTCGCTGGAAAGGGGTGCGATCTCATCTTCGAAGCTGATGATCCAGTCAGTGGATCTCTTATGGTTTAAAAAGGTCATATGTATACGCATGACCGTATCATTGAGATTATGCATCGATTCTCCTTGTTTGAGCGAATTTTACACTACTTCGGCTGATTTTCCCTTTGTGTCGTATGATGACAGAACTTAACCTCCACTTCTAAATTATAAATAATTATATTTGTTAGATAACAATAATAAAAACTGATATACCATGTGGATAAGACTAATGGATTGGGGAAAATCATGAGTACGCTAACAGAAGTTGAGAGTGTCGTCGTCCGATTTTCGGGAGATTCCGGAGACGGGATGCAGTTGACGGGAACACAGTTTTCAAATACCTCGGCGATCATGGGAAATGATATCGCGACCTTTCCGGATTATCCCGCAGAGATCAGGGCACCACAGGGGACGGTAGCCGGAGTCTCGGGATATCAGATCCATTTTGGTTCACGGGAGATATTTACGCCGGGAGATGAGGCGGATATGTTGGTGGCTTTCAATCCTGCGGCTTTGAAGGTCAATCTCAAGGATCTTAAAAAAGGGGGGACGATCCTGGTCAACAGCGATGCCTTCTCGGACGCCAAGGTGGCGAAGGTCGGATATGAGCAAAATCCGCTTGAAAGCGGGGAACTTGAGGGATACCAACTTATCAAAGTGCCCATAGACTCTCAGACTATTGAGGCTTTAAAAGATATTGATCTGGATACCAAAAGCAAAAAGCGTTGTAAGAACTTTTACGCTTTGGGAATGACTTATTTTCTTTATCATCGGGAGATGCAGACAACCCTGGACTGGATTGCTCATAAGTTCAAGGATGACCCAATGCTTCTTCAGGCGAATCAGACGGCGATGAAGGCCGGTGCTAATTTTGCAGAAACCCTTGAAGCAGTGGTGTCCACCTATAAGGTCTCCAGTGCCAAGATCGATCCGGGAGTCTATAGACAGATCAACGGAAACACCTCTACGGCCTGGGGATTTATACGCGCAGCCCAGGCGGCAAAGCTTCCGCTTTTTCTGGGAAGTTATCCTATTACACCGGCTTCGGATATCCTGCATGAGCTCTCCAAATACAAAGAGTTTGATGTTAAGACCTTTCAGGCGGAGGATGAGATCGCAGGAATTTGTACCGCTATAGGCGCAGGGCTTGCCGGCTCCCTGGCTATCACGACCTCTTCGGGTCC
The DNA here is from genome assembly GCA_041562075.1 of Sulfurimonadaceae bacterium. Classification (GTDB taxonomy): domain Bacteria; phylum Campylobacterota; class Campylobacteria; order Campylobacterales; family Sulfurimonadaceae. The sequence goes on from JBFEYO010000018.1 coordinate 22,376, forward strand.
CGGAATCGCTCTCAAAGGAGAGGCAATCGGTTTGGCGATCAGCTACGAGATGCCTCTGGTCATTGTCAATGTACAGCGGGGTGGCCCCTCTACGGGGCTGCCGACCAAGACGGAACAGTCTGACCTTTTTCAGGCCCTGTATGGCCGAAACGGGGATGCTCCTTTGGTCATCCTGGCCGCCTCCAGACCCAATGACTGTTTTCATATGGCCTATGAAGCCAGCCGTTTGGCTCTGGAGCATATGACACCGGTTATCTTGCTGACGGACGGATATATCGCCAATGGTAGCGAACCCTGGAAGATTCCGGATGTGGATAAACAGTATGCATCTATCTCTCATAAGATGATCGATCCTGACAAGGAGGTGCGGGAGAACTGGCACTGGATTGCCCGTGATCCAAATACTCATGTACGGGAGTGGGCTATTCCGGGAATGCCCGGGTTTGAACATCGTATCGGGGGGCTGGAAAAGGATTTTGAGACAGGGGATGTCTCTTATGATCCTGCTAATCATCAAAAGATGTGTACTATTCGTGCGGCCAAAATCCAGAAGGTGAGTGAGGATATCCCCCTTCAGGAGATAGAAGGAGAGAGCAGTGGAGACTTGCTGGTGATCTCTTGGGGCGGTACCTACGGGGCGGTGGAAATGGCGATACGATCCTTGCAGAAAGAGGGCAAAAAGGTCTCTTTGATGCACCTGAGATATATCAATCCCATGCCCAAGAACGTGGGCGAGATCCTGCCGAATTTTAAAAAGGTGATCGTGCCCGAGCTGAATATGGGGCAGATGGTACATGTGATCAATGCCAGATTTGCTTGTAATGCCGTAGGATATAACAAGGTCGAGGGTCTGCCTTTTAAGATCTCTGAATTGAAAGCAGCATTTTTAGATGCGTTAGATGAGGTGTAAGATGAGCACACAGGATAATACAGAATATACAAAAAAGGACTTTTCCAGTGATCAGGAGGTGAAATGGTGTCCGGGATGCGGGGATTATGCTATCTTGTCCGCCATTCAAACTGCCCTGACCAAGATAGGACGCAAGCGTGAAGATATTGTTTTTGTCTCCGGTATCGGCTGCTCTTCACGTTTTCCATATTATATGAATACCTACGGCTATCATACGATCCACGGGAGGGCACCGGCCATTGCTTCAGGTTTGAAAACGGCCAATCCGGATCTGAGTCTATGGGTGATCACGGGGGATGGGGATAGTCTCTCAATAGGGGGAAATCATCTGATTCATGCCCTTCGTCGAAACATCGATATGAACATTGTGCTGTTTAATAATGAGATCTATGGATTAACCAAGGGGCAGTATTCTCCGACCACTCGTCAGGGTAAGATCACTAAATCCACCCCTTACGGCTCTTTGGATAGACCCTTTAGTCCTGCTAAACTTGCCTTTGGTGCCAATGCCAGTTTCATCGCCCGTACTTTGGACAGTGACGCGAAACATATGCAAGAAGTGATGCTTGAGGCGGAAGCGCATCGGGGGACATCCTTTATAGAGATTTATCAAAACTGTGTCATCTTCAATGATGGTTGTCATTCCGATTATACGGATAAAAAGAGTCGTGAAGATCACTCGGTGGTTTTAAAACACGGCGAACCTATGCTCTTTGGAAGTGAGAAGAACAGGGGAATACTGCTGGACAACATGCATCTGAAGATCGTGGAGCTGGGAGATGAGTATGCGGCGGTAGATTGTCTGATCCATGATAAACATAATCCGGTGCTGGCTTCTTTGCTGGTGGCTATGGATGATGATCCGAACATGCCTAAGCTCTATGGGGTTATTTATGAGGTGCAGGATGTGACCTATAATGATCAGGTCAGCGAACAGCTGGCACAGGTCAAAGAAGCAAAGGGGCCCGGTGATTTTAAGGCACTGCTGCATTCAGGTGATACCTGGGAGATCGCCTGAATGTTAGAGCTATTCAGCTGTAGTGCTTTTTATTTCGGTACATCTCCATATCTGCCTTTTCAAGAAGGGCCTTGGCATCTTCTCCGTCATAAGGGTAGATACTGATGCCGACACTGGCGCTTATCTCGATGGAAATACCATCGATTTCTGTTGGCGTACAGAGGTCCTTAAGTGTCTTTTCACAGATGCTTTCAGCACGTTCCCTATTGTCTAAAGACTCCAGCAGGATGATAAACTCATCCCCTCCAAGCCGCGCGACGGTGTCGGTCTTACGTACATAGGTGCCCAGCCGTATAGCGACGATTTTAAGAAGCTTGTCTCCCACATCGTGTCCATAGGTGTCGTTGACGGGTTTGAATTTGTCCAGGTCAAAGAAGAGCAGGGCGAAGTGCTCATTTCTCTCTTGGGCGCGTTTGATAGCCTTATTGATTTTTTTCTGAAGATGGATTCGGTTGGAGAGACCTGTGAGCATATCATGGTGGGCAAGATGCTTGAGCTTATCCTCTCTCGCCTTGCTTTCAGTGATATCAAAAAAGATAAGAATATAGTGGGTGATCTTGTTTTGGTTGTTGTAGACACTGTTGATACTCAGATGCACGGGCATACTCAGACCCTCTTTGGTGTGTTCCGTCGTGTCCCCCTGCCAGTATCCATCCTCCCGTAATTTCTCTTGAATTTGATGTTTTTGTTCAGGATTGGAATTTAAGAGAGGAACCTCTTTACCAAGGAGGTCGTCGATACTGAATCCCAGGATGTTACTGATGGCACTATTAATGGAGATGATATTAAAGTTTTCATTGGTGATGATAATGCCGTCATGGCTGACATTAAAGACGGCAGCGGCAAGTTTTAATTGCTCCTCTTGCCATTTTTTTTGACTTAAATCCACAAAAAAGGCGATACCGCTGTTTTGATCATTACCCACAAAGGCGGCTCCAAGGTATACCGGTACCAATGTGCCATAAATATCATAAAGCTCTTTTTCATAGGGTTCGCATTTCCCCGTTTGCAAGAGCTCTTCTATGGCTTTATTATCCGCTTCATCCCACTGAGGAGGGGTCAAACGTTTCCAGTTTACACGACCGTTGTCAAGGTCTCTGGGAGTATAACCTAACATGCGCAGAAAATAGTCATTCGCGTCAGTGATCTCTCCTTGAAGGTTCCAGGACATGATACCTATGGTGTTGGATTGATTCAGACTGGTAAAGCGTGATTCACTGGTTCGCAGACTCTCTTCGACCTCGGATATATTGCACATGATCTGGCGACTGACCCACATGGCGATGCTTGTAAAGAGAAAGAGAATACTCAGGCTTGCGATCAGGGTAGTGCGTTTGACCCATCGGGCCCCTTC